>DATGHG010000249.1:0-4030 GCA_035308185.1 Thermoanaerobaculia bacterium
CCCTGGGCGTGCCGCGGATTGTCCTTCAGGAAGGGCTCGAGCCACTCCCAGGCCTTCCGAGGTTGCTGCTCGGCCAGCAGCTTCCGGGCCTCCCGCACCGCCCGCGCCTCGCGCAGGAAAGCCACTCCCAAGGTCACCAGCAACCAGACGCAGAGCAGCGACAGCACCGTCAGCTGGAGCGGCCGCAGCCATGCCGGCGGCGTCTTCGGCGCCCGCAGGCTCTCCACGATTCGGGAACGTCCACATACCGTGCAATAGGCGAGGTCGTCTGGCGTGAGCGCAAGGCACCGCGGGCAGCTGGGCATGGCTTCCTCCTTCTCGCGGCCGCGCGCGGCGGCCGGCTTCTCTCTGGTCGTTCGCTCTCAGAGGGCCTTCCGGCCGGCCAATTCGGAGCGGGTGTTGAACTCGATGGCGAGGCCCAGATCGATGCTGTTCCCGGCCGTGTAGAACGCCAGGAACAGGCCCGCGGCAAGCTCGACCATGAACAGGCTCATCGGCGCCGCCATGAGCAGCAAATCGGTGGCGCCCTGGCTCAACTTCGAACCCAGCGATGGCGAAAGCGCGCCGACGAGCGAGCTCATGCCCGGGCCGAGCAGCTGCAGGAGAGCGCTCACGCCGTAGCCGACGACCCATACCAGGATGATGTCGCCCGCCCATCGCAGGAGCACCGCCATCGAACGCAGGCTGGTGAAGTCGTCCGCTGGCAGGGCCGCGATCTGCTGCGCGCGCAGCAACGTGATCCGGGTGACCAGCGCGGCCGTGGCGAGCGCGATCAGCTGGGCGAAGAATGCCTTCACCAGGCCCCAGCGCTCGAACTCGCGATAGATCCCCGGCCAGGTGGAGATCCAGTTGAGGATGTAGAGCAGGAACCAGACGATGCTCGCGACGCGCATCAGCCGGGGCAACCCCTGGCGCAGCACGTCACCGCTGTGGAGGTAGGCAAGAAGGTCTCGCGAGGTGGAGGTGGGAAGCCTCAGCGCCTGCAGGTCGAGCCGTTGGGAATGCACAGTCATGCCACTCTCCTTTGGGCGGCAGCTCGTGCGCGAGCCCGCCGTCTTCCTGGGCGCGCGGGTGCCGCCCCGTGCGTCCACATTCGCCCTGCTGGATCTGAGAGACACGGCCGCGCGCAAATCGGGGGATCCGGCCGGCCGGCGCTCGCCGGCGTCACCGTGCCTGAGCTAGCGCTTGTCGCGCAAGAGCGCACGAATGGCGGCGAGGGTTTTCTCGAGCTCCGTCGGAGCGAGCGCGCTCTCGCGATCGCCGAGCTGGCAGGCGACCCCGAACGGGATGGCGACCTTCCCGCCGCTGGTCAGCTCGAGCGTCAGCTGCTGGGTCGGATAGCGGGCCGCGCGTCCGGGCGAAGAGGTGATGACGGCGGCAGCGCCGGCAGCCGGCGCCATCTCCTGCTCCATACGCAATGAGACGATGTCCCGGTAGTGATGCTCCGTGACGGCGAGGTTCGCGATCTCGCCGGTGATCGAGCTCAGGTCGCAGCACCAGGTCCCCAGCCGATCCTCCATGGGCACCAGGACGACGGCGCGGTTGACCGGCGAGCGCAGGCGACCGTCGCGGCCGGTCCGCGCCCGCAGCAACCTTTGGCCGGGGATGCCGGCGGCAAGCGGCAATGGGCTCAGCAACGCCAGCGGCGGTGCCTGGATCTCGTCATCCGGGCGATCGAGGGCGCGCACCGCCTGCTCGACCAGAGGGCCGAGATCGCACGCCACCAGCCGGTCCAGATCCGCATCGGGGAGGCGCCGCGCCGCCAGAATCAAGGCGACCGCGATCCAGATCACTCCCAGCAACAAGAGGAGCTTGCCCAACGGCAGCTCCACGACGATCAAGCCGAGGACGAGGAGGACCGCGGCATAGCGCAGGCGCGCGTCGGCGAAGTAGAGCGCGATGCTGTCGCGTTTGCCGCCGCCGAAAGGGGAAGCGACCGTCATCGTGTGCTCCTTGCCGTTGGCTCGCCAAGCCGAGCGTTGACGGCCGCCAGCGCCGGCACCAGCGCCACGAGCTCTGCCAACCGCGCCGGATCGCGGCGGGCGGCGCGGGCCTCGTCCAGGACGGTCCCGAGATCGGCCGGCGGCGACAGGTGGTTTTCCAGGTAGAAGTCCTGCACCAGATACGCGAGCAGGCAGTGGTGATGCGCGGCGCGGCCGGGGCAGCGCACGGCGCGGCGGGCAGCCGCCTCGATCGGCCGCAGGTCGGCGAGCCCGAGGTGACGCGGCCGCCGCCCGGCCAGGAGCGCCAGCGCCAGGTAGTGATGCAGGTCGGCCGTATCGGGAGCGACCTCGAGCGCCGCCGACGCCGCTTGCCGCGCCCGCTCGAAATCGCCGGCCGCGAGCAGGCCGCCGATCCGCCCCAGCGCCTCCTCACGCACGACCTCCAGATGCTCGCTTCGCGAGCACAACGGCCGGAACACGTCGGTTTCGGTGAGCGCCGCAAACAGGCTGGGAATGAACCACTCACAGGACTCCGGATCGGCCTGCACCAAGGCCAGGCGCCCCACGGCGATCGCCTCGTCGAGCGCGCCGCCGCGGGCCAGCGAGCGGTAGACCGCCTCGCTGAAGATGCGGGCGCCGCCGTCGGTGATGGGAAACTGCATCGCCAGCGTCGCGGGAACTCCGGCGCGCACCAGGGCGGCGGCCGTTGCCAGCAGCGGGTCCTGGCCGGGCCGCAAGCCAGCCTGGCTGGTCTGGCAGGCGTTGAGGAAAACCGCCCGCAGCTCGCGGCGGGCGCCCAGGGTCTCGCCGAGCACCGCTCCGGGGACCAGGTGCGGCCCGCCGTCCGCCGCTTCGAACAGCAGCGCTCCGGCTCCGGATCGCGGATCGAAGACGCCGTGCGCGATGACATGGACCATCTGGTAGGCGCGGAAGCGGAGCGCCTCCGCGAGGGCGCCCAGACTACACGCCGGCAGGACCTCCACCTCGGCCTGCCGCTGCGCCCCCCAGGCCGCGAGGATACGGTCGCGCTCGTCCTCGGCGTCCAGGAAGGCCGCGCCCCGGGGGCGGGCGATGGCCAGCAGGACGCGGAGACGGCGCGGTGCGGTATCGGAATCGGAGTAGGCCACCGAGGCCCAGGGAAGAGGCAGGATGCGGACGACTGGCGTCCTCTCGCCGCGGGCGAGAAATTCGCGCGTCTCCGTGCAGTGGAGCAGCTCCCAGGGCACCGCCTGCAGCAGCCCGGCATCGGGAGAGTCGACTGGAAGCACGACGCGAATCCGCAGACCCCGCTCGGGGTGCGAATCGATCCGGCCGCGGCTCAGCAGGTAGCTTTCGCGCACCGGCCCGCCCAGCAAAGCCCGGAACAGGCGCGCGCCAGCCTCGACCAGCGGCGCGGATGGCTTGCACGCCGGCTCCCGCGCGGCGAGGTCGCGTGCGGGAGCGGCGGCCACGGCACCGGAGCGCGCCAGCACACAGGCGCCGGCCTCGCGGATCAGCGCCTCGAATTCCGCGCGCCGGAGGGGGAGCGCGAAAGGCGCCGTGCCCGGCCCGAAAGGCGAGGCCAGCGCCCGGGCCTGGTAGCCGCCATCAGGTCGCTGCTCCACGGCCACAGAGAGGCTCTCGTAATGCATGCCGGTGAGATGGGAAGCGCCGTGCTCCCCTGGGGTAAGACACGGTGGGGCGGCGAATGTTGAGGCTCCGGCGCCGGCCGGTCCTGCCCACCTTCCGGGAGTGCGCTAACGAGGCTGAGCCAGCTCAGCGGCCGGCCGTGCGGGTGTCGCCGGCGGCGGCGACTCGCCGGCTCGGGCTCGGTTCGCCCGTCCAGCCGGGGACGAGCGCCAGGCCGAGGCTGGCGAAGATGCGGCGGACGTAGCCCCGGGTCTCGCGGTAGGGCGGCACGCCGCCATAGTGGGTCACCGCGTTCTCGCCGGCGTTGTAGGCGGCGAGCACCTTGGCGAGGTCGTCCGGGAACTGGTCCACCAGCCAGGACAGGTAGCGGCTGCCGGCCTCCAGGTTCTGCACCGGATCGAACAGCTCCTGGTGGCGGATGCCGAAGCGCTCGGCGGTGGCCGGCATCAGCTGCATCA
>DATGHG010000250.1:0-31530 GCA_035308185.1 Thermoanaerobaculia bacterium
CAGCACTGAAAATCACGGTGTCGGCGGTTCAATTCCTGCCCTGGGCGCCACGTTAAGTGGCCCAAACTGCGGCACCCGTGAGGCTGAACGTGGCCGCGCAAGCCTGATTGAGGTAATAATGATCTTGACTCACCACAGCGCGGATGCCCTTGTTGGTCGTGATCAGGATGCTGCCGCGCCCGTAGCGACAGTGGACACACGGAAGAACAAGCTCGCTTCGTCGCGGCTCATCACCTCGAAGCCGACCTCGTCGACGATGACCAGCGCGACGTTGTTGTACTTGCGGCGACGGAGACGAGACGGTGGCAGCTCGGCGTCGCGTTTGAGCGCGAGCAGCAGCTCTTCCGCCTTGACCCCGAGGGCCACGGCGAGGTGGGTCTTGCCAACACCAGACGGTCCTTGCAGCAGCAGGGTGTCCCGACAGGCGCAGCCCGGCGCGTCCCAGCTCGAAGCCGTCCGGGTCGGTGCGGGGAAGGTTCTCGGAATCGAGATCCTCCGCGAAGAGCCCTTTCCGACCTGCCGGGAGGGTCGCGACCGCCGACAGTGCCCTGCCGGGCGCGCCGGGTCAGGCGACAGCCGCGGCCCGGAGCGCCCCGGCAGGCGGTGAGGCTAGGGCGTGACCTGCTCGGCGATGAAGCCTATGACGGAGCCGCCGGCGAAGTTGCCGTTGGCGTCGACGTAAATGACGTGCTCCTCGTTGGATGTGCTGTTGTTACCCTGGTCCGGGTCGTCGATGTAAGTGATGACGTAGGTACCGTCGCTCAGCAGGGTGATGGAGGTCACCATCGCGGCGTGGCCGCCGCCGTTGGTCCAGCTGATGAGGATCTCGACGTCGCCGTCGTCGTCAAGCAGGCCGGCGAGGCCGCCGAGGTTCGCATTGTTCCACCAGTAGCTCGCGGTGGTGATGGGCAGCTCGTTGGCAGCGTTGTAGGCGTTCTTGCCGTCGACGATGTCATCGTCGTCGGTGCCGCTGCCGGTGGTGCCCATGTACCAGTACAGGGAGTTGTAGATGTTCTGGACCCCTGGCGTGGTCCATCCGGCGTTGTTCGCCATGTATTGGATCGAGCGCGCCACCGACCCCGGGGCGCACCCGTTGACGTCCTCGGCGACCACGGGAAGACCGGCCATGCCGACCGACGTTTCGCCGTAACCGATCGAAGTGACCGGGTTCGCCGGCCCGGTCCAGTCGCTGACGGTCGTGGGGTACGTGGTGAGACCGCTGCCGCCGCCATTGAGGCCCCCGACGTGGTAGTTGGTCGCGGTGACCGGCACGACCACGGGCGCCCCGACGACGCCGACGCCCAGGGGCGTCGCCTTGGCTGTCTTGGTCGTCTTGGGTGCCGCCGGCGTGCCGGTGATGCCGGTGACCGGCATCTTGACGATCCCGACCTGCATCGAGGGGGAGAGACCGTAGGTGATCTGTAGCTGGCTCACCGGAGTCCCCGGGGAGTTGGTGATGAGGAACTGCACCGAGGGGTGGGACGCCAGGGCTTGCGCCGTGCTGTTGTAGCGGAGATACAGGTTTTGCACCGACCAGCGCGTCTGGCCGCTGACCACCGCCTCGAGATTGAAGAACTGACCGTTCGAGCTGCTGACGAGAGAGGCGCCGTAGCTGTCGAAGCTGATCGTCGCGACCCCGACCTTCGAGTACGGGATGCTGACGCTACCCTGGTCGTTCTCCCAGTTGAGTTGCGTAACGGTGATGGTGACGCCGGGATCGGGAGGAGGAGGAGGGCCCCCTCCGCCCGGCGCACCCGGTACGGCGGCGGCCGCCGCCAGCGAGGCCCCGACCAGCAGCACCGTGGCTGCGGCCACCCGTCGCAGGGTCGCGGCGTAGCGGGTGACCAGACGAAAACTCGTCTTCTGCATGCACATGTCCTCACCTCCACTCCGAGAGAGTTGCCGGGGCAACCCGAGCGTTCCCACGGTGGGCATTCCCGGGTTCAGCGGCTATCTACTTACATCCACATGTGCGCATTACTCAAAGTTCGTGACAGCGACGACTGGCAAGGACCCCATTGCCCGGTCTGTTCGCTGTGTTGCCTGGACCCCTTCTGATCTAGCGCGGCGCCTCACCGGATGTCAGGCGCCGGGGTTGCGGACGTGCGGCCGGTCTCGCGCGGCCACGCCGTGCTCACCAATCCGCCCTATCCGATCGCGGATCCCGGGGTGGGCGTGAACCTGCGTTGGTATCTGGCCAACAGCGTCTCCGCCGCGCCCTGTCGGCCGACGACGACCCGCAGAAGGTGGTGTTCCTGTCGATCACGCCGACTCGCTGCACCCCTCGCTGCGCGGCGCGATGGCCTGCATTCCGGCCGCCCGCATGCGCGACGACTGGGCGAACCGCTCTCGCCGCCCTCGACCCATGGCTCCACGTGGTGGGCGTCGCAGAGCCTCAGGCCGCAGCCGGGGAAGCGGCAGCCACCGTCGCGATGCTCGAGGGCGCAATGCAGGCCGGGCGAGCTGGCGCGGGTGCGGTGGCCGCCGTCGAGCGCGCGGCCGTCCGCGGCGTGGCGAATCACCTCCCGTGCCGAGTCGCAGACCAGCCGGCGGGACGTTTCCGCGGAAACGTGGCTGCCGTCCGCGAGCCTGGGCGAACCGCTCTCGCCGCCGTCGGCCAGCACCGCGGCGTCGACGTGCACCACGACCTGATAGCGGTCGCCACAGTTGCCGGGATCGAGGCCGGCGGCGAGCGCCCGCGTCGGCGGCGCCAGCGCGGCGCGCAGCCTGTCGCGGCCGGTTGCAGGTACCCTCTTCTTTGCCGGCGAGGCGACCGACACGGCGGGTCATACCGGTACCCTCGAGGTGCCCTCGCGAGCGGCCTGCGCGCCTCGCGCCGGCTCGCCGCGTGTTCGGAGCGACCTAGCAGCACTCCTCACTAGGAATCACTAGGAATCGTGCGACGTCACTCGCTGGCTCATCGCCGCGCCGTGTTCAGGCAGGCAGCCCCACCGCAAGGCGCACCTGCGCAGACTCCACGACTACCTGGCGGAAACCTACGTCCCGCGGGCTCGTGCGTCGATCGCCCTGCCGGCCGCGAGCAGAGGCGACGGTGCCGCCCAAGGAGCGGGCCGCTGCAAATGCCCTATGCGTCGAGAAGTTCGGCGAAGGCTGGCGGGCTGCGGAATTCCACGACGGCTGGGGTTGGCACTTTCACGCTTCTGGCAGCGTTGGCGATTCGCATGGGCGGTTCTGGGCCGACATCAATGATCAGCCTGCGACCTGCTGGAAATAGGCAGCAGCTTCAGTTCTGGCCGCCGCCGCAGTAGTCGGGGCAGAGCAGGCCAGCGCAGACGCAGTAGGTGCATTCGCACCCCTCGTCGCACAGGTTGTTGCCGTTGCAGGCGATGCGGCAGGCGCTGAACTGGTTCCAGCAGTTGCCACCGACGGTCCAGAAAGGCTTCGGCGTGCCGGCGGGGGAGTGCAGGATCGGCGTGCCCGCCCGCGCGGTGCCTGGCGCGGCGATGGCCTGGGACGGGCATGCGGCGTCGGCCTGGGCGAGGAACTGCGCCGTGGTCAACGGGGCGACGGCGACGGGAGCGGCGGCCGGAGCGGCAGGTTGTGCGGCTGCCGCGGCGCTGCCGGCGGCGAGAAGGGCGAGGGAACCGAACAGCAGGACGAGTTGGCGCATGCGCATGGGCGGGCCTCCGATCAGAGGTTGTACCGTTGACTTCTTGTATCCATATATTCATTGTGCATGCAATGAAGCATTCGTGACATGGGCGGGATGGCACCCTCGCGATTTGACACCGACATGCACTTCGGCTTACTTTATTACGGACGGACTGAATTATGGTCCATCCGGCAGGCCGGCGACGGCAGCTGGGGAAAGACGAAGAGGAAAGGGATGCACAGTGCACTCGTACACGAGTCCCGACGGGCTCGCGGGAACTCGTTGTCCTTGTTGCTCGCCGCCGCGCTGATCCTGGTTGGTACCCAGGCGAATGCCGACCCAACCTGCCGCACGGTGCAGGGCTCGGCAAGTCTCAAGCCGGTGCCGGCATCGGACTGCCCTTCTCCTGTGCAGATTTGCGGCGAGGGAACCTTCACCGGGGGCCTCAGGGGGACTTATTCCTCCGTGCTCTTCACGCTGACGCCGACCGCCGACACCCCGGTCACGCAGGTCGTCTTCTTTACCGCCGAGACGACGATGCCGGCGGCTCAGATCGGCCACTGGCGTGGCCAGCTGGTGTTCAAAGAGGCCGGATCGTTTCATGTCGCCGGCGCTGGCGAATTTGGCGAGCTCTATTCGGCGGCGGGCGGCACTGGGGACTTCGTCGAGGCCACGGGTGTGCTCAAGGCGGTGGGGACCTTCGACGCGGTCGCCGGTGGCGAGATCTTCTACCAGGGGCAGATCTGCGTGCCGTAATCGCTGGCAAGCCCGCGGCAGGCCGTCACCAGCGCGGGCTTGCGACGCCTCAGGCGGCGGTCAGGACACCCGTGGGCACCAAATCCGCTTAGTAGCGGTAGCGGTCGGCCTTGTACGGCCCGTCGACAGAGACGCCGATCGAGGCGGCCTGCTCGGGAGTGAGCCGCGTGAGCCTCACGCCGAGCTTGTCGAGGTGCAGACGCGCCACCTTCTCGTCCAGGTGCTTCGGCAGGACATAGACCTTGCGCGCGTAAATCGACCGGTTGACCACCAGCTCGATCTGGGCGAGGACCTGGTTGGCGAAGCTCGCCGACATGACGAAGCTGGGATGTCCCGTCGCACACCCGAGGTTCAGGAGCCGGCCCTCGGCCAGGATCATCACGCTGTGCCCATCGGGAAACGCCCATTGGTCGTACTGCGGTTTGATGTTGATGCGCCGGGCCCCGGGGAATTTCTTCAGGCCGTCCATGTCGATCTCGTTGTCGAAGTGGCCGATGTTCCCGACGATGGCCTTGTCCTTCATCCGCGCCATCTGCTGCACGCTGATGATGCCCACGTTGCCGGTCGCGGTGATGAAGATGTCGGCGGTCTCGACGACGTCGTCCAGGGTGAGGACCTGGTATCCCTCCATGGCAGCTTGCAGGGCGCAAATGGGGTCGATCTCGGTGATCACGACCCGCGCCCCCTGGCCCTTGAGGGACTGTGCGCACCCCTTGCCGACGTCGCCGTAGCCGCAGACGACCGCGACCTTCCCCGCCAGCATCACGTCGCTCGCGCGCATGATGCCGTCGATCAGGGAGTGGCGGCAGCCGTACAGGTTGTCGAACTTGCTCTTGGTGACGCTGTCGTTGACGTTGATGGCCGGGAAGAGGAGGCTGCCGGCGCGCTCCATGTCGTACAGCCGATGCACGCCCGTGGTCGTCTCCTCGCTGACGCCCTTGCACTCCGCCGCGACCCTCTGCCAGCGAGTCGGGTTCTCCCGCTGGAGGCGGGCGAGCAGGCCCAGCACGATGCCGAACTCCTCGCTGTCCGCGGTCGAGGGAGCCGGAACGCGGCCGGCCTTCTCGAACTCGAACCCCTTGTGGATCAGCAGGGTCGCGTCGCCGCCGTCGTCCACGATCTGCGTCGGGCCCTGGCCCCCGCCCCCTCCGAAATCGAGGGCGCGCTCCGTCAGGTTCCAGTACTCCTCCAGCGTCTCGCCCTTCCAGGCGAAGACGGGGACACCGGCGGGCTGGTCCACCGTGCCGGTAGGACCGACGACCACCGCGGCCGCGGCGTGATCCTGCGTCGAGAAGATGTTGCACGACGCCCACCGTACGTCGGCGCCGAGCGCCGCAAGCGTCTCGATGAGGACCGCCGTCTGGATGGTCATGTGGAGGCTGCCGGTGATCCGCTGCCCCTGCAAGGGCTGCGCTCCCGCGTACTCCTTGCGGATGGCCATGAGACCGGGCATCTCCTGCTCGGCGAGGACCATCTCCTTGCGCCCCCACTCGGCCAGGCCGAGATCCGCCACCTTGAACTCCAAGCTGCCCTGCTTAGCGGGCGCCGACATCATCGTGGTCATGTTTTCCCTTTCCTTTCTTCGGTCGTGTGCCAAGACTGACGACTCGTCCGGCCTTCGTCCCCGTGGCCAGCACGAGCGCCGGTCCTTTCGCCTTGGGCTCGGGCGTCAGCGCGCGCGCACGCCCGCCGCCGAGACCCGCTTCACCCAACATCTCCGCGAGCGCTTCCGGGTCGAAGCCCAGGCTCGCCTGTCCCATCTGCCGCTGAAAGTCCTCACGATCGTGGCGCAGCAGGTCCACCACCACGACCCGGCCTCCCGGGCGCAGGACCCGCGACGCCTCACGCAGCGCCCGCCGCGGGTCTGCCACGTAGGTGAGCGCCAGGACGACCAGGACGCCGTCGACGCTGTCATCGTCCACAGGGAGAGCCTCGAGGCTTCCCTGGCGTAGATCCACGTTCGCGAAGTCCGCCGTACGCTTGCGCGCCGCGCGCAGCATCGCGGCCGATTGGTCGACGCCCAGGACCGTCCTCACGTGAGGCGCCAGGGCGGCCGCCGTGTGCCCGGTGCCGCACCCAAGATCGGCCACGTCCCATTCGGCGGGCAGCAGCGACAGGAGGGCCGCCTGGGTGAAGGTGTCGCCATAGAGCTCCCGGCGCAGGCGGTCCCACTCCCCAGCCGCCCCCGCGAAGAACGCCTCGGCCGCCGGACGGCGGGCCGCGAGCAGGCGCGTCAGGCGGAGCTGGTCCTGCACGACTGTCGCCCAGCCGCCGGTTTCCTCGCGCGCGATGGTCCACAGCCGGCGGGGCGCCCCGTCCTTGTCCTCGGCCATCCGGTAGAGGCGCGTCGTGCCTTCGGCCCGGCTCTTCACCCATCCCTCGTCGCCCAGGACCTTGAGATGGCGGCTCACCGTCGACTGCGGGAGCTGCAGGACATCGCAGAGCTCGGCGACTCCCAGCTCGTGGCGCTCCAGCAGGCGAAGCAGCCGGAGGCGCGTGGGATCCGAGAGGGTGCCCATCCAGGAGAGGAGGGCCGCGGGTTGGCCGGCGATCTGGTTCATCGCTTTATCCGGATGAAAGGATAGACCAGATGGCCCCGGCAGGTCAAGCGCTGCGCCGCCAGCCGCGGGCGAGGCTTGCAGCGCGCCGCGGCTGGCAGGCACGCCAGCTCAGTTCAGACTGTTGAGAAGGGTGAAGGTGACCGGGACGTTGTTGGTGTTCTTCATGCAAGTGACCACGAAAGTGGGCAGGACGAGGCCGGGGAAGGTCGTACTGTTGACGGCTTCCGAGAAGACGTTGGTGCTGGCGCTGGTGAAGAACTTGGTGTAGGTGGCGTTATCCGTGCGGTTGTTGAACCAGAGGCTCCACGTCACGTCGATCGGCATGAGACCGTCGTTGGTGAGGGCGTTGCCGCTGGTGTTGTAGGTGTTGCCGGCGGCCAGGAAGATAGGGCCGGTGCACACCGTCGAGGTGGCCGTGATGGAGCCGCCGACGATGCTGTCGGCTTCCGCGGCGACGGCGGACAGCAGGCCGAGGGCGAGCAGCGCAAGGATCAACCTACCAATGATGGAGCTCCGCATAAATCCTCCTTCGGGCGCCTGAGCGCCGGTTCAGCCCGGCGTGCTCAGTCATCTTTTGACTAACGGCGGCGCTCGAGCAGGTGGCTGCTGACGCTGAGCCCGGCCACGAATGCCGCTGCCAATGGCGCTGAATGCCGACGAAGCGGGCAATCCAGCCAGCGGCGGCGTGGTAAAATTCCTGATCCAGTAATACTGTCGACATCCAAATCGTGGTGTGCGCCACCGCCGGTCGGGTGCTGTGCGCGAGCCGATTGAGCCTCGCCGTCGCGACGGACTGCAAGAGAATGACGGAAGGAGGAGACCTATGTGCTCGGAGCCGCGCGAGCCGGGCGCTCCGCCGCCAGCCCGTCGGTGCCATGGCTAGCCTGCTCCTGGCGCTGCGCCAGCTGCTCGCGCTGGGGGCTCTGACGGCGGCGGCCGTCCTCTGGGGCCGGCGTGCGATGGCGCTGATCCTGGGCTCGCCGCCGCCGCTCCGCGGCCTCGAATCCTGGGCCTTCGCGGTCGCCTTCGGGTTGAGCACCCTGGGCGCCGCCCTGTTCGTGCTCGGCCTGCTCGGCTGGTTGACGCCGCTCGCCGTCGTGCTGCTCGCCGCGCTCGGCGTTGCGCTGCGGCGGACCCGCGGCGCGCTCGACGTGGGCGCGCCGGCAGCCGGCCTGGCCGCGGTGCCCGCCGGTCGCACGACGCCGCTTGTCCTGGGCGCTCTTGTCGTCCTGCCTGCCTTCGTGCTTTCTCTATACCCGCCGACCGGTTTCGACGAGACCACCTACCACCTGCCGCTCGCCGCCGCTTTCGCGCACGGCCACCGCCTGATCCTGGTCCCCGACGTTCTCTTCCCGATCTCGCCGCAGCTGCTCGAGCTGCTGTTCTCGGCGCTGCTGCTGATCGCGGGGGACGTCGCGACGCATACCGTTCAGTTCCTGTGCATGGGGGCGACCGCCATGGCGTCGTTCGCCGCGGGCGAGCGGTATGGCGGCCGCGGCGCCGGGACGCTCGCCGCCGCCCTGTGGCTCGCCAACCCGCTCGTCCACTACCAGGCCGCGAGCGCATACGTGGATCTCGGCATGACCCTCTTCTGCCTGCTCGCCGTCCTGGCATGGGAGCGCTGGCGGGACGGGGAATCGCCGCGGTGGCTGGTCGCCGCGGGAGTGCTCGTCGGCTCCGCCGCCGCCACCAAGCACCTGGGGCTCCTGTGGCTCGCGCTGCTGGCGCCGGCGACCTGGTTCGCGGCCCCGCGCGGGCGGCGCTGGACGGCCACTGGGCTCTACCTGGTCAGCGCCGGCCTGACGCTCGCCCCGTGGGCCATCCGCAGCCTCTGGGAGACGGGAAACCCGGTCTTCCCGCTGTTCGCGGCGTGGTTTCCGGGCACCGGTTCGCGGCTCGAGCAGGCCGCCGGCATGCCGCTCGCCACGGCCTGGGTGGGCTCGCGCCACTGGCTCGCGGACACCCTGACCGGGCTGCGCCAGCCGTGGACGCTGCTGGCGCTGCCGTGGCGCCTCGCCTTCGACCGGGCGAGCTTCCATCTGCAAGCTCCTCTCTCGCCCTACGCGCTCCTGCTCCTCCTCCTGGTTGCGTGGCAGGCCGTCCTGGACCGCCGGCTCCGCCGCTGGCTCCTGCTGATCGTCGCCTACGCGGCGCTCGGGACGACGAGCGACCTGCGCTTCCAGCTGCCGAGCGCCGCGCTGCTGGCCGTCGCCGGCGGCATCGCGGTGGCGCGGGTTCTCGAGCAGCCGTGGCTGGCGAGCCGGGTCCGCCCCGTGGGCTTCGTGGTCCTGGCGCTGGCTCTGGCCGCGCTCGGTCCCGCGTACGCCTCATACAAGGTGTGGCGGCACGGTCCGGTGCCGGCGACCGCCGCGGCGCGGGAGGCGTTCCTGGTGCGGGAGCTGCCCGGCTACCAGGCGATCCAGCTGCTCAATCAGCGTTGCGGTGCGAGCTACACGGTTTACGCCTTCGATGCCGAGAACCTGACCTACTACGCCCGGGGAAGGTTCCTTGGCCAGCGCGGCGGTCCCACGGCACAGCGCCGGCTGGCGCCGCTGCTCGCGGACCCGGGTCGCCTCGACGCGGCGCTCCGCCGCTGGAACGTCGACTATCTCCTGGTCAACCATCCGGTCCCCGGCGCCGGCGTCCCTACCGCGGCGGCAGCCGGTCGAATGGAGCTGGCGCTGGCGCCGTGGTTCCGGCCGGTGCTCACAGTGCCGGTGCTCACGCGGCCGGGACCCGAGCTGTTCGAGCTCCTCGGCGAGCGAGGGCGTTCCTGCGGCCCGGGAGTGCCGGCGCCGTCCGGCCCGGCTGCTTTGCGCCGGCCGGCAGAGCGCTCAACGGGCTGATCCCGCGCCGGTGCCGCCGAAGTGTGCGGCTCGGCGGCGGCGTCACGCACCCGCCGTCTCCCCCTCGACGCGGATGTAGGTGAGCGTGTGGTGGGCGAGCAGGCGGCCGTTGCCGTCGACGCACTCGGCGACGCCGTAGATCAGGCGGCGGCCGAGCTTGAGCACCCTGGCGGTGCAGCGGAATCCCTCCCGCCGGGCGCTGCCCAGGAAGCTGGTCTTCATCTCGGCCGTGACCGACGGGTCCGCCAGCCCCAGCCTCGTCTTGATCGCCAGCCACATCGCCACGTCGGCGGCGGACATGTACACCTGACCGCTGACGATCCCGCCGGGCCGCTCGAAGGTCTCCAGGAAGGGAACGTCGATGCTGCACTGGCCGTCCGCGATGGCGTGAAGGGTGAAGCGGTAGCTCCTGGTGAACGGCACCTCCGCCAGCAGCCGCTCCAGCTCCTGCGCGCTGCAAGCGAGATCCGCCACCGCGGCAATCTACCGGATCGCCCCTTTCTCCGGCAAGGCGCGAAGGCCTGCGCCGCGGGCCCGCGCAGGGCCGGCGCCCAGACCCGGCCGGATTCGCCAGGGAGCGGCGGTCAGGTCACCGGCACGGTCTGGATGCCGTTGCGATCCTCGATCGTGAACGAGGTGATCTTGCCCGCGGGATCGGGAAACCGCTCCTTGGCGGAGAACGGCGCCGGGGCGGCGATGCCCGCTGCCGCGTCCGGCGGCCGCTGATAGAGCGCCAGGTCGTTCAGGCCGCCCGGCGGGACCACCGCCCCCAGCCAGACCGCGTAGCCAGGGCCCGGAACGTTGCCTGTCGCCGTGACCAGGATCGAGCTGCCTTCGCGCTTCGCCTTGTAGGTGCCCACCGCCCGCTCGAGACGTGCAAATTTCTGCTCGATCCAGCGCTCGAAGAGCTGGATCCATTCAGGCGGCCACGGTCCGCCGGTGCTGCGCGTCGGCATGGGATCGCTCTTGTCCACGAGGTGGTCGTGGATCGAGGTGCTCAGCTCGACGACGGTGGCGTAGGCCAAGAGGTCGATGCCGCTGAACGCCAGCATGTGGCGGCGATCGAGCTCGCGCATCAGCGGCGCGATGTGGAGCTCGAAGTAGACCGGCGGCGGCGAGGCGGCCCGGGGCTCGGACATCGCTAACGACCTTCCTTCTTGCGCGCCGGCGTGAGCGCGACGTCGACCGGCGTTCCGCCGCTGCCCAGCTGCAACGACGCCCGGCTGAACTTCAGCCCCGGTCCCGCGGCGAGGGTGCCGTGGCGTGCCCTGGCGGCGGCAGTGACCACCATGGTGATCACCCAATCGCTCTGGGGCGCCGCGGCGGCGAGGAGGGAGGACCGCGGCGGGAAGAGCACCACGTCGAGGTCCGATGCCGCGGGATGGGCCGCCGCCGCGTGCGGGTGCTTGCCGGTACTGGACTGCCAGAGGGTCACGTTGGCGGCCAGGTAGGCGTCCGCGAAGTGTTGATCTCCCGGCTTATAGGGTTGGTTGGCCGGGTGGAGGAAGACGAACACCCGGGTCGACGGAGCATCCACGGGAACGCTCCCCAGCACCAGCCTGAGCTGGTCGCGCCCGGCGGCGGGCAGCTTGAAGGGGAAGGTGGTGACCGTTCCGCCCTGCGGCAGGTCCTCGTTCACGGCGCGCGGCGCCTCCGCCATTTTCTCACCTCTGCCACAGTCGGCCGGGCCGTAAGCGTAGCCGAGATCGCTGATCTTCAGCACCGATCTCGCGGTGTCTAGCGGCGGCTTGAGCTCTTCCCATATCTGCCCGTTCCATTTCGGCTTGTCGAGCTGCACCGGATCCTTGCCGGGATTGCGCTGCTGCCAATCGGCCCACAGGCGGTCCAGCTCCGCGTGGAGAGCGTAGAAGATGGGGTCCGCGGCCGCCGTCGGCACCGCTCCCATCAAGCCGTTCACGTACACGCCATGGATGAAGTCATGCGGCCCCAGTTCCAGGCGACCCTTTCCCGGCACTCTGCCGCCGAAATCCGGCCAGTTGCCGAGGCCCAGGATCTGACGCAGCTCGTTGCCCGAGTAGGGTGGGCGGAGGGGCTTGGAGTAGGTTTCGCGACCGCAGGGTTGAGCCTGCCCCAGGAGATGGCACACCGAGAGCGTCGAGCCGGGCTTCTCATAGGCCCTGGGATAGCCGTGATCGCCCGACGGGACGGCGCTCAGGTCCCAATAGGGCAACGTCACGTTGCTGGTGCGCGGCGGGTCCGCCGCCTGCAGCAGCTTCTCGAAGTGGTAGAGCATCGAGCGGTGCCAGGGAAAGATCAGCTCGTTGCCGTGCAGGCAATGGGCGATGTCGAAGTCGCCATGGACCGCGACCCAGTAGTCCCAGCTCCGCTTGTCTTCCTGATCCCGCTGCTTGAGGATGGTGACGGCGTGCTCGAAGTTCGCCACCTCCCGGTCGTCGAGGCAGGCGATGTTCTTGCGGATCTTGAGCGGCTGAGCCGCCGCCGGCCCGGCCAGCAGCGACGCTGCCAGCAGGCCCGCGGCGAGCGTGGCCGCGCTCATTCGCGAGCGGTCTCGGTTCTGCATTGCCATCCCTCCGGTTGCCGTGCCTTCACCGCCAGCAAGCTCATCGGACAGGTTCTAAGCTATTTCGCGGGTATACCTCGCCGCTTGCGGTCTGTCAAGAGCCGGATTCGCGAGCGCCTGCGACGCGCGGCCGGCGGGTACCGGGCGGCGGGCGGCGGTCCGCGGGTCAGCGGTAGGGAGTGATGGCGTGCAGCGTCCAGCTCTCGCCGCCGAGGTCGACGACGGCTCCGACTTGCCGATCGAGCAGCCGCTTGCCGATGTCGGACTCGTAGGAGAGCACCTCTTGCTCGGGGCGGCTGTCCCACGGCCCCAGGATGGTGATGACGCGCTCCCGCCCGCCCGGCCCGACGAGATGGGCGCGGGTGCCGATGCGCACCGCCGACAGGTCCACGCCACCGGCCTCGATCGGCCGCACCCGCGCCAGCTCGGCGTTGAGCGCCGCGGCGCGGCTGTTCAACAGCTCGTGGCGCTGGCGGGCCGCCTTGTACTCGAAGTTCTCGCGCAGGTCGCCCATGGCGCGCGCCTCGGCGATCGCCTTGCGATTGGCCGGGATGTCGGCGGTCATGATCTGGTGCAGCTCCGCATGCTTGGCGGCGATCGCCTCGTGAGTGGCGTAGAGCGGCACCGCGGTCTCGCGCCGCAGCGACGGGAAGCGCAGCTCGATGGCGGCAACCAGCTGCTCGCGCTGGTAGGGCTCGAGGGCCGCCGCTCGCCGCACCGCCTCCTCGGCCTGCGGCGCCTGGTCCTCGGTGAGGTGGGTGAGCAGGCGCGGCACCGTCGAGCCCGACTCGGCCAGCGCCAGCAGGCGCTGGCGGAAGGGTGCGAACTCGTCCCGGTTCAGGCTGCCGAGGATCTGCTGCAGCAGCCGCAGCGGGTTGCGGCCGCGCGTCTCCTCGTCCACCGCGGCGCGCTCCGCCAACCAGGCGAAGGCGGCCGGCTGGCGGTGCGGCTGCGCCAGCAGGCCGTCGACGAAGCGGTCGAGCTCGCGCGGCGCCTCGGCCCCCAGGCCGCTCGACAGGGTGTCGAGGGCGCGCGGGTCGGTCTCGCGCCCCAGGGCGTCGCGGAAGACCGCCGGCCAGTCGGCGCGCTGCTCGCGCACCATCAGGTAGGCCCGCTCGCGCAGCAGCCGGTCCTCGATGCCGTCGAACAGCCGGCCGAGATCACGGCCGGCGAGCAGCGCCCCGGGCGACCACGAGGTGCTCGGCGGCGCCAGCGCATGCTCCGGCGGCAGGCCGCCGCTGCGCTCGAGGCCGAACCAGATCTCCCAGGCCAACCCCAGGTCGCCGTCCTCGACCGCCACCGCCGCGGTCTCGGACAGGCTCGCCGCCATGCGGTCGAGCAGGGCCCGGTCGCGCGCCCCCTCGCGCCGCAGCAGGTCGAGCTGGCGCCGCGGCTCGGCGCGGTCGAAGGCCCGCCAGACGCTGTCCTGCGCGTCGCCGGAGCTCTCGGCCCAGGTGTAGGTCTGCCTGGGGGACGACCGCTGCCCGCCGCCGGCCAGCACCTGCGGGTGCTTGCGCGCCGCGCTCCACCACGAGGTCCACTGGCTCTCGCCGACGATGCCCGCCAGCACCTCGCGGACCTCGCCCGCGGTGAGCGGGCGCTCGTAGCTCTGCAGGGTGATGCGCAGCAGCTCCGGCGGCGCCGCCGCCTTGAGCGCCGCCGGGTCCTCGAGCTTGCGCCGCAGCACGTGCTGCGGCGTCAGCGGCCGCAGCAGCTTGGCGGCGGCCTTGAACCCCACCATCAGGCCGCGATGGCGCTCGAAGTCGATCTTGAAGCTCTCGAGCCCCAGGTTCGCCTCGACCACCCGGCCGACGCCCTTGCCCTCCATCGCCACCACGGTGCCGACGTCGAAGGCGAGCAGGCTCTCCAGGCGATCGACCTTCTCCCAGGTCTTGGGCAGGTCGTGGGTGGCGCGCTGCAGGCCCGCCGCCTCGGACAGCCCCTTGAAGGTCGAGCGGTCGCCGTAGAGCTTGGTGAGCGTCGAGACGATCGCCGGATGGACCTTGTCGGCCGGCAGCAGCAGGGTGCCGGCGCGGCGCAGCAGGTCCAGCCGCGCCGCCCAGCGCCCGTCGCGCAGCTGCTCGTCGAGCATCTCGAGCAACACCCGCGCGCGCTTCTCCTCGCCGTTGCCGGCCAGCGCCCTCGCCACGCCGACGAAGAAGTCGAGATCGCCGGGCTCCTGCTCGAGACGCGCCAGCCATTCGTCCTCGACGCCGTCGAAGTCCCCTTTCGCCAGGAGGTGCTGAGTGGTGCGGGAAATCGCCATGCGGACCCCGAAGATACCAGAAGACGGGATTCTATAAGCTACCGAGGTCATGGACCCCACGTCCGTCCAGGGCGGGCCGGACCTGCCGGCCGAGGATCCGGCGGCCGCGGCGGGCGCTCCCGGCGGCCTGCCGCCGGTGCCCGCGCCGGTGCTCGAGCTCGAGCGCCGGCTGCGCGAAGCCGGCCCGGAGGAGCTGCCGGCGCTGGTGCGCGATCACGCCGCCGAGCTGTCGCCGGCCGCGGCCCAGCAGACACTGCGCAATCCCTACGTCACCGCCGAGGTGATCGACGAGCTCGCCTCCCAGACGCGCCTGCTGGCTTTCTACGAGGTGAAGCGCGACCTGGTGCGCTGCCGCGCCACGCCGGAGCTGCTGGCGCTGCGGCTGGCCGGCGGCCTCTACTGGGCGGACCTGATGGCGATCGGTCTCGACACGCGCCTGCATCCCCGGCTGCGGCGCGCCGCCGACCAGCACCTGCTGGCGCGGTTGCCCGGCCTGTCGGTGGGCGAGAAGATCTCGCTGGCCCGCCGCGCCGCGCCCGCCGTCCTCGCCCAGCTGCGCCATGACCCGACGCCGCGGGTGATCGCCGCCCTGCTCGACAATCCCCGCCTGACCGAAGGCGCCCTGGCGCCGCTCGTGCATGGAGAGACGACACCGGCGCCGGTGCTGGAGCTGATCGCCGCCGACCGCAGGTGGGGCGTGCGCTACCCGCTGCGGTTGGCGCTGGTCCGCAACCCGGCGACGCCGCCCGGCGCCGCGCTTCGCCTGCTCCCGGCGCTGCACAAGCCGGATCTGCGGGGGGTGGCCGGCGACCCGCGGCTGGCCGAGCCGTTGCGCCGGCGCGCCCGCCTGTTGCTCGGCGACCTCCGCGGCGAAGGGGCTTGAAGATCCAGTCATTGCAAAGCTCATTGCAAAGATTTGACCACGGCCAGTGGGCCGCGTAGAGTTAGGGGCGCCAGTGCCGAGAGACGTGCCGAGACGACAGAGATTTCCGCCCCGCCAGACCCACCTCGACGGCTCGCCGGAGGTCGACGCGCGCCTGGTTGGCGGAAGTGTCACCGGCCCTGCCGCTGCCAAGGGACCCACCGGCGCCATTCCCGCCGGTAGCCCCCTTGGCCCCGGCAGCCTCGCCGCCGTCTCAGGTCACCTCCCGGGTGCGGGCGGGCTCAAGCGCACGGTGCTAAGACCGCCACCTTGGGACAAGTCCGTCGAGGGCGATGCCGGCTCCTCGTTCGGCACCTGGCTGCGCCGCCAGCGCGAGGCCCGCGAGATCAGCCTGCGCGAGATCGCCGAGCGCACCAAGATCAGCCTGCGGTACCTCGAAGCGATGGAGAACGACCGCTTCGAGGTGCTGCCGGCGCCGGTCTTCGCCAAGGGCTTCCTGCGCGAGTACGCCCGCTATGTCGGCCTGTCGCCGGACGACGTCGTCAACCATTACCTGTCCGTCCAGCAGCCGCAGTCGAGCGAGGAGAGCGAGGACGCCCGCAGGGAGCGCCAGGCCCGCGGCTCCTGGCCGCACTGGCTGACGCTGATCGTCGCCATCGTCCTGCTGCTCGGCCTGGTGGCGCTGCTGGCGTTCCTCTCGGAACGCTGGCGCCAGCATCGTGCCGGCGGCGCCGAGGCGCGCCCGCCGAGCGTGGCGCCGCTGGCGACGCCGGTGCCGCCCGCCCCGCCGGTGCCCGCCGCGGCACCCAGCGCGCCGCTCGAGGTGACGGTCGATTTCAACCAGGAGTGCTGGGTGGAGGCGGTGATCGACGGCGGCAGCCGGCGCGCCGAGATGCGCGAGCAGGGCGAATCGATGCAGATCGAGGCCAAGCAGAGCGTCGTCTTCGCCAAGCTCGGCAATGCCGCGGCGGTCGACATCCAGGTCAACGGCTATCCCTATCCCCTGGACAAGAAGCGCGGCGAGGTGCTCAGGGACCTGAAGATCGACCTCGACACGGTGCGGGCGCTGAAAGCGAAAAAAGAGGGCCGCTGAGGTGGCGGTGGCCGCGAACCCGCTGGTGCAGGAGGTCCTCTCCGGCACCAACCGCCAGCTGCTCGAGCTGGCGGCCAGCGGCCTGCTGCCGCTGCCGCCCGAGCAGCTGCTGCCGCTGCAGGTGCAGCTGGCGCGGGGAGCCGACGCCGAAATCCGCCGGCTCGCCGGCGAGAACCTGGGCGCCATCGACCCGCGGCTCGCGGTGCCGTTCCTGGCCGCCGCCGCGGGGCCGGCGGAGCTGGCCTACTTCGCCGCCGAGGTGCATCACCCGCTGATCCTCGAGACCATCCTGCGGCGGCGGGACGTGCCGCGCCAGCTGCTGGTCGAGCTGGCGCGCCGCCTGCCCGGCGATCTGCAGGAGATCCTGCTCTTGCGCCAGGACGCCATCGTCGAGGAGCCCGCGATCCTCGTCGCCCTCGAGGAGAACCGCCAGGTCACTCCCTACACCCTGCGCCGCATCCACGAGTACCGCGAGCATCTGCTGCCGCTGCGCAGCCCCGCGGTCCGCGCCGCCTTCGCCGCGGCGGAGGAGCGGCTGACCGACGAGGAGATGGCCCAGGCGATCGACACCATGCGCGGCGTGCCCGCCGTGGGCGAGGTGGAAGACCATACCGGCCTCTCCGAGGGGCAGATCCGGATGCTCACCGTGCCGCAGCGGCTGCGGCTCACCCGCGGCGCGTCGCGGCTGATGAAGCAGATCCTGATGCGCGATCCGAGCGCCCAGGTGGCGATCGCGGTGCTGCACCACAACAGCTTCTCCGAGCAGGAGATGGAGCAGATCGCCCGCAGCCGCTCGGTGATCGAGGACGTGCTCCTGGAGGTCGCGAAGCGGCGGGAATGGGTGTCGCGATATACCATCTGCCGGGCGTTGGTGACCAACCCGAAGACGCCGGTGGCGATCTCGGTGCGGTTGCTGCCCCGGATGTCGGTGCGCGACCTCAAGATCGTGGCGCGGGACCGCAACGTCGCCGACGCGGTGCGCTCGAGCGCGACGCGTTTGTATACAATCAAGCAAAGATAGGGTTCACCTGAGGGATTCTCGACAGGACGCGCCGATGGCGAGAGATTTCTATGCCGTCCTCGCGGTGGCCAGGAGCGCCACCGACGACCAGATCCGGCAGCGGTTCCGGCAGCTGGCACGCGAACGGCATCCAGATCGCTTTACCGGCGAGGAGAAGCAGGCGGCCGAGCTGATGTTCCAGGAGATCACCCAGGCGTTCAACGTGCTCAGCGACCCGGAGCTGCGGCGCCAGCACGACCTCGACCTGACCCGGCGCCCGGAGCCGCAGTCGGACCCCAAGCAGGTGGTCCGGCTGTACCTCCAGCGCGGGGTCAAGGCGTACCGCGAGAGGAACCTGGTCGAGGCGGCCGACAACTTCGACCGGGCCACCCGCGCCGACCCCGCGAGCGCCCAGGCCTGGTACAACCTGGCCCAGACCTGTAGCCAGAACCCGGCCTGGACGGCGCGTGCGGCGGCGGCGATCGAGCGGGCCTGCGACCTCGAGCCGATGAACCCGGGCTACTGGAAGCTGGCCGGGCGCATCTTCGCGGCGGCGGGGCGTACCGAGCAGGCCGTGGCCGCCTACCGCAAGGCGATCGATTGGGGAGAGGACGATCCGGAAACCCACCGCGCCCTCGATGAGCTGTCCCGGTCCCCGCGACGCGGCTTCTTCGGGAAGCCCAACTGATGCTGCGCGTCAGGGCCTGCGGCCTCTCCGACGTCGGGCTGACCCGCGTTCACAACGAGGACTACTTCGAGATCGATGCGCGCCACCGCCTCTTCGTGGTGGCCGACGGCATGGGCGGCCACAGCGCCGGCGAGGTGGCGGCGCAGATCGCGGTCAAGGCCATCCACGACTTCATCGAGAAGTCGGTGGACCGCGACGCCACGCGGTCGCTGCGGGTATCCCGGACGCCGGCGCCCCGGGCCACGCCGCTTGCCGCCGCCGGCGCCGCCGGCCGGTCGCTCCCGGCGGCGGCGCCAGGCGCGGCGGCGGCGGCAGCGTCGCCGGGGGCGGCGAACGCGACGTCTCCGGCAGCTCAGGCAGCGGTGGCATCGCCGGCGCTTCCGGCATCGCCGGACGCCTACCGCCCGCCGCAGCCATCGGCGTCCGGTGCGCTGGCAGGTGTCATGGCCGTGCCGGCGCTCCCGGCCGGCGACGACCGGCTGGCGCGCCACTCGCGCCTGCTCAAGATGGCGGTGCGCAAGGCCCACGACAACGTGCTGACGGCGATCAGCAAGGACGGCTCGCTGCACGGCATGGGGACGACCGTCGTCGGCCTGCTGCTCGCCGGGCCGACGGCGGCGGTGGCGCACGTCGGCGACAGCCGCGCCTACCGGCTGCGCCACGGCCGGCTGGATCAGCTGACCCAGGACCACACCTGGGTCCACGAGCAGGTGGTGGCCGGCCTGCTGTCGCAGGAGCAGGCTCGCTCGCATCCGCTCAAGAACGTGGTCACCCGCGCTCTGGGCGGCGAGAGCGAGGTGCTGGTGGACGTCAGCGAGTTGCAGGTGCAGGCCGGGGACATCTACCTGCTCTGCTCGGACGGCCTCACCGGCATGCTCTCCGACGCCGACATCCGCGAGCGGTTGGGATCCGGCCGCAGCCTGCACGAGATCTGCCGCTCGCTGGTCAACGAGGCCAACGCCCGCGGCGGCCTCGACAACGTCACCGTCGTGCTGCTGTCGATCGAGGACAGCGCCGACGAGGACGGCGACCAGGACCGGCGGTACTAATTAGTCCAGGCTCGCCTCCCGTGAGGTGACGATCACCAGGCAGCTCGGCGGCGCCGCTTTGCGGTTGCCGCCACCGGCGCCGGGCGCGCCGGGCGCGCGCAGGTCGGCGCGCCGCCGGTAGCCCGCGAAGGCCGCGGCCCCGGTCGGATCCGCGATCCAGCCGTGTTCGGCCAGCTCGCGGCGGGCCGCCGCGATCTCGTCCTCGCCGACCCGTGTGACGTCGCCGCCGGTGTCGGCGAGCCAGCGCAGCATCTCGGCGCGCCGCGGTGGCTGGGCAATGGCGATGCCGGCGGCGGTGGGCGGCCCGGGGCGCGCCTCGCCCGGGCCGTCGGGCGCCAGCGCGGCGTAGCCCTCGAGCTGCACGGCGTGGAGCGCCGGCAGGCGGCCGATCCGCTCCGCCCGCGCGAGGCAGGAAAGGCCGAGCGCCAGGCCGAGGAGCAGCGGTCCGTTGCCGGCCGGCAGCAGCCAGTGCGCCGGCAGCGGCTCGCCGACCGCCGCCACGATCTCCCAGGCGAGGGTGGCGATCCCGGCCAGGAAGGCGGGCTGGAAGAACGGCGCGGCGTAGGGCAGGCGCCGGCGCCACAGCTGGGCGGCGGCATGGGTGGCGGCGCGGTCGCCGGGCACCAGCTCGAGCTCGGCGCCGGCAGCGCGGATGCGCTCGAGCTTGACCGCCGGCGTCGAGGCGGGCACCAGCACGGTGCAGCGGATGCCGCGGGCGGCGGCTGCCCGCGCCACCGCGATGCCGGCGTTGCCTGAGGAGTCGAGGAACAGCTCGCGCAGGCCGCGGCGCCGTGCGGCGGCGGCCATCACCTCGGCGCCGCGCTCCTTGTGGGACCCGGCAGGGGCGCTGCCCTGCTGGCAGATCCAGACCGCGCCGCCGCCGTCGGCCGGGAGGTAGAGGCCCGGCTGGCCGGCGAAGGCGCGATCCGATAGCTCCTCGGGGTCGAGGCCCAGCGCCGGCGCCCACCGGCGCAGGCCGGCAGCGAGGGTCGGCGGCCGCCAGGCCAGGGAATCGCCGTGGCGCCAGCTGCCACCGCAACGGAGGCAGAGCTCGGGCCAGCCCGAGACGGGATAGGCCGCGCCGCAGGCGTCGCAAGCCAGGTCGAACAGGGGCGCGGCCGGCGGTTGCGCCATGGCGACCATTGTAGGGCGCCGTGCCGTTAGAATCGTCGCTCTATGCGCGACATCGGACAGATCGCGGTGCTCGGGGGCGGCCCGGCAGGCGGGGCGGCGGCGCTGGCGCTGGCCAGGGGCGGCGCGGCGGTCACGCTCTACCTGCCGGAGCGGCCGGGCGAGAAGCCCTGCGGCGGCGCCGTGCCCGAGCACGTGCTGCCGCGCATCGCAGGGTTCGACCCGGCCGGGCTGCCGGTGGTCGCCTCGCCGCCGCTGCGGTTGGAGGACGGCGCGGGCGGCAGCCTCGACGCCTCGCTCGAAGGGATCCGCATCTTCCGCCGTCAGGAGCTCGACCGTGCCATCGTCGCCGCCGCCGCGGCCGCCGGCGCCCGAATCGAGCCGCGGCGCGCCGAGGCGCTGGCGCCCTGGGGCGGGCCGCAGGAGGGTGGCGCCTGGAAGGGCTTGCGGGTGACCGCCGGCGGCGAGAGCCGCTGCTACGCCTGGGTGGTCGGCGCCGACGGCGCGCGCGGCCTGTCGCGGCGCACCGCCGGCTTGCGGCCGCAGGGCGAGAGCATCGGCCTGGGGGCGACTCTGTGCGGCTTGACGGCCGGCCGCCTGGTGCTCAGCTTCCCGTTCCTGGCCGATTCCTACAGCTGGATCTTCCCGCGCCCCGGCGGCGTCTCGGTGGGGATCGCCTACGCGCCGGAGGACCTCGGCGACCAGGCGGCGCGCGCGGTGCTCGACCAGATGCTCGACCGCTACCTGCCGGCGGGCTGGCGCGGGCTGCCGGGGCCGCGCTACCGCTATCCCATCCCGGTGTACGGGCCATGGACCGTGCCCGGAGTGCGCCTGGCGCTGCGCCGGCGGGTGCTGCTGGTCGGCGATGCCGCGGCGCTGGCCGATCCGTTGACGCGCGAGGGCATCCGCTACGGCATGCTGTCGGGCCTGTGGGCGGCCGAAGCCCTGCTGGCCGGGGCGCCCTGGCGGTATCCGGCGCGTCTGGCCGCCGAGCTGGGCGAGGAGATGGACCGCGCCGACCGGGCGCGCGGCCTGTTCTTCACCGGACCGGTGGGGCGCTGGATGCTGCCGGCGGCGCGGCTGCACCGCGGCGTGCGCCGCGTGCTCGCCGACCTGCTGGCCTGCCGGCAGTCTTATTGCACGCTCGAGAGCCGCCTGCTGCGCGAGGCGCTGCGGCCCTGAACCACCCTCACGGAGGCATCCATCATGGCGACCTTCTACCTGCCGGCGACGCTGCGAGCGCTGGTGGCCGGCGGCGGCGACCAGCTGGAGGCGGCGGGCGCGACCGTCGGCGAGGCGCTGCGGCAGCTCGAACGGCAGCATCCGCGCCTCGCCGGCTGGGTGCTGGACGAGCGCGGCGGCCTGCGGCGCCACGTCTCGCTGTTCGTCAACGACTCGCTGGCGGCGCCAGAGAGCCCGCTGGCGCCGGGCGACCAGGTCCACATCGTGCCGGCGATCTCCGGCGGCGCCCCGGCAGCGCCGGCGGCCTCTACGGACGCCGTCGAGGTCCTGGCCGGCACCAAGAAGGGCCTCTTCGTGCTGCGCGGGCCGCGGGGCGGCCGGTTGGCGATCGCCGCGCGCCGCTTCGCCGGCCAGCCGGTGGAGTACGCGGTGCGCGACCCGCGCAGCGGCCTGTGCTTCGCCGCGGTGACCCACGGCCATTTCGGACCGCACCTCTTTTCGAGCGGCGACGCCGCGGCGCCGGAGGACCGCTGGGAGCAGGCTGCCGGCCCGGCGTTTCCGCCGGACGCCGACGCCACGCTCGAACGCATCTGGGTGGTCGAGCCGGGCAGCGAAGACGGCGTGCTCTGGGCCGGCGTGGCGCCGGCGGCCCTCTTCCGCAGCGCTGACGGCGGCCGCTCCTGGGAGCTGGTCCGCGGTCTTTGGGAGGAGCCCAGCCGGCCCCGCTGGCAGCCGGGCTTCGGCGGCCTCTGCCTGCATTCGATCTGCCCCTGGCCAGGCGAGCCGGCGAAGCTGGCGGTCGGCATCTCGAGCGCCGGGGTCTGGGTGACCGAGGACGCCGGCGCCAGCTGGCGGCGAGGGACCGACGGTCTGGTCGCCCGCTACGTGCCCGAGGAGGCGCGGGCGGCGAACATCTCGTTCTGCGTCCACAAGCTGCTGCGGGCCGAGCGCCAGCCGACAACTCTCTACATGCAATTTCATGGCGGCGTCTACCGCTCCGACGACGCCGGCCTCACCTGGAACGACATCGGCACCGGCAAGGGCCTGCCGTCCGACTTCGGCTTTCCCCTGGCGCTCGATCCGCGGGATCCGGCGCGCGCCTTCGTCATCCCCCTCGTCGCCGACGTCGACCGGGTGACCCCGGAGGGCAGGTTGCGGGTCTACGAGACGTTCGACCGTGGCGGCAGCTGGCAGCCGCTTGCCGCCGGGTTGCCGCAGCAGGACTGTTACCTGACCATCCTGCGCCAGGCCTTCAGCCAAGATGGCGGCGATCCCCTGGGCCTCTACTTCGGCGCCGAGTCCGGCGACCTCTACGCCTCGGCCGACGGCGGCCGCAGCTGGTCGGCGGCCATCACCGGCCTGCCGCCGATCCTCTCCGTCCGCGCCCACCGGCTGGACGGCCGCGCAGCCGAAGAGGCCGGGGCCGCACCGGCTCCGCTCGCCTAGCCGCCGGCGGGCGCCGGGCCGTAGGAGTACCCTTTGCGGGCCTTGACCCGGAACTCGGGGTTGGCGGTCTTCACCTCGACGCTCTGGAAGCCCGCGCTGCCGCCGGGGTGCTCGCTGCGGTAGCTCAGCAGGTAGTAGCCGTTGTTCTCCGTCGACACCTGCTCGAGCGCGGTCAGGAAGTTGGTGAAGTTGAACAGGTAGCGGCCGCCGGTGTCGGTGGCGAGCTGGTTGAGGGCGTCGCCCAGCGTGTGATTGGTATCGCCGGCGGCCCACAGGTCGAGCGCATAGACCGCGACGTTGGCGGTGTTGAGCGCCGCGACCGTCGGCCGGTAGTAGCGTGGATCGGGCTGGTACCGGCGGCCGGGGCTGACCCAGCCGAAGCCGGTCGAGAAGAGCACCAGGTTCTTGCGCGCCGGGATGCTCCCGGCCGCCCGTGCCAGCACTTGCAGGCCGTCGTAGATGGTCTTCGTCCGCTCGCGCAGGTCGTTGCCGCGCGGCAGGCCGGCAAGCAGCGACGGGCCGCTGGCCGGCGAGGGGATGCGGGACGGCCAGTTGGTCTCGGCCTCCTTGCCCTTGACCGCGTCGTCGATGGCGCCGGTCAGCAGCTGGTGATCGTGGGTGAAGTCCTGGTGCACCTTGAGCTTCACGTCATAGCTCACCACCGCCACCCAGTCGTTGGGCAGCACCTCCCGATCGACCCACTCCCTGGCCCGGCGGCCGGCCTCGACCTGCTGCGAGAGCAGCACCGGAGCGTCGGCGGCGTTGGCCTTCTGGTCGCGCCAGAACAGGATGAAGTAGCGGTCCTGGGGCACCTGCTCGACGGTGATGCCCTTGCTCGCCAGCGCCTGCGAGCCGGCGCCGGCGAGCAACCGGCGGTTGCTGTAGAAGGTCACCCCGGTGAGGTCGACCGGTTTGCCATCCTCGCGGACCACGAAATCGTTCTTGCCCAGGCCGACGATGACCTGGCCCTGGGCATCGGTGACCAGGGCGTCGATCAGGACCTCGCGCACCTCGATCTTCTCGCCGAAGCTCGAGGCCGGCGGCGGTGCCGCTGCCGGTGGCTGGTCCTGGGCGGCGGCGGCTGATCCGCCGCCGGCGACCGCCGGCCCCAGGGCCGCCAGCATGAGGGCGGCGAGACCAACCGCCGTCCGGCTGAGGATGGGACGCATCGCGTACTCCTTTCCTGCCGTCTACTTCGTGCGCTCGAAGTGGATGACGAGCGGCATCTCCTTGCCGTCGTGCTTCATCGTCCATTCCTGGACGAAGTGGTCCGTGTCGGCGAAGGTGAACCTCACCTTGTCCATGTGCGCGTCGGCCGGACTCTTCATGTTGGTGGCGTCGACGAAGTCGAATTCAAGCTGGTTGCCGCTGCCGGCCTGCGTCGTCCGCAGGCGCGGCTGATTGGCCAGCGTGCAGTAGTGGGTGAGCATCACCTGGGAGCCGTCGGGGTAGTAGACGGTGACCATCGGCGGTTCGCCGTCGGTCTGGAACTTCTCGACCACGGCGCTGCCGCCGGACGACACCTCGTAGGTCGCCCGCGTCGTTTTGCCGTCGCCAGCCTTGCCGGTCCAGGTGCCGCTCAGGGCCTTGAGGTGATCGAAGGCGGGCGAGGCGGCGGCGGTGGGGGAGGCGGCCGGGGCCGACCCCGCCAGCGCCGGCACGGCGAGCAGCGCGGCGGCGGCCAACAGGCAAAGCATCGATCGGGTGCGCATGGTTTGTCTCCTCCTATGGTGGAGCGGGTGAGCCTGAGGGTGTGGCAGCACGGTCAACGGACCGCCTCGTCGCCGCCGAAGCGAGCGTAGAAACCGCCGGCCGCGGCGGTCTCGCGCAGCGCCGCGGCGGGGCGGAAGCGGTCGCCGGCGGCGCCCTCCAAACGCTCGAGGATGGCGATGAGCTGCGGCAGGCCCTGCTGGTCGGCCCAGCGGCAGAGGCCACCGCGAAAGGGCGGGAAGCCGGTGCCGAAGATCATCGCCAGGTCCAGGTCACCGGCGCTGCGCACCACCCGCTCTTCGAGGCAGCGAGCGGCTTCGTTGACCATCGGCAGCACCATGCGGTCGGCCAGCGCCGCCAGGTCGGGTCCGCCCCCCGATTCACCGGCCGGACGCGGCTCCTCGAGCCCGAGCGCCGTGTAGACCTCGGGATCCGGCTCCTGGCGCTCGCGCCCCTCGTAGCGGTAGATGCCCTTGCCGTTCTTGACTCCCAGGCGGCCGCCGTCGCTCAGGCGGTCGATCCATGCCGGCAGGCGCACCCGGTCGGCGAAGGCATCCGCCATGATGTGGGCCACCTTGCCGCCGACGTCGATGCCCACCTCGTCGGTCAGGGCGAGCGGCCCGATGGGCATGCCCCACGCCACCATGGCGCGATCGACGTCCTCGATCCGGTGGCCCTCGTCGAGCAGCCAGAAGGACTCGATCGAATAGAACGTCAGCAGCCGGTTGACCAGGAAGCCGGGGCTGTCCTTGACCAGGATCGGCGTCTTGCCGAGTCGGCGGGTGAAGTCGAAAACGGTGTTGACCGCCGCCGGGTCGGCGCCTTCGGGGACGATCACCTCGACCAGCGGCATGCGGTGCACCGGGTTGAAGAAGTGCATGCCCACCACCCGCTCCGGGTGCGGCGTCCGGGCGCGGATGTCGCGGATCGGCAGCGAGGAGGTGTTGGAGGCCAGCACCGCCCGCTCCGGCACCTGCGCCGCCAGCTCGGCGAAGACGCCCTGCTTGACGTCGAGCTTCTCGACGATCGCCTCGATCACCAGGTCGACGCGCCGGAAGCCGCTGTAGTCGAGGGTGGGCCGCAGCAGCGCCATCCGGCGCCGCATGCCGGGCGCATCGAGGCGCCGCCGCCGCACCTGGCGGTCGAAGAGGCCGGCGGCGTGGGTCATGCCGGCGGCGAGGGCCTCGTGGCGCACGTCCTTCATCCGCACCGGCAGGCCGGTCTGGGCGGCGATCAGCTGGGCGATGCCGCCGCCCATGGTGCCGGCGCCGAGCACGGCGGTTTCGCGCACCGGCAGCGGTTCCGCGGCGGCGCCGCCGCCGTCGCCGGCTTCCCCCACGAAGCCGCGCTGGCGCTTGGCCGCCTCGGTCAAGCGGAAGACGTGCACCAGGTTCTTCGACACCGGCGACGGCGCCAGGTCCGACACCGCCCGCGCCTCGGCGTCGAAGCCGGCGCGCAGGCCGTCCTCGATGCCCACCCGCACCACCTCGATGGCTCGCAGCGCTGCCGGGTAGTGACCGTGGGTCTGCTCGAGGGTCTTCTTGCGCGCCTGGTCGAAGACGATGTGGCGGCCGATCGGGTTGCCTTCGAGGAGCGCCGCGCGCAGGCCGCCGGGTCGCTTGTGCGCCCGAGACGGTGCCGACGTCAGGCGCTCGCGGGCGAAGTCGCGCACCAGGTCGAGGAAGCGGGCGTCGGGAAGCAGCGCGTCCACCAGCCCGAGCTTCAGCGCCTGTCGGCCGGAGACGGTCTTGCCGGTCAGGATCAGGTCGAGCGCCGCGGCGATGCCGATCAGGCGCGGCAGCCGGGTCGATCCGCCCCAGCCCGGCACGATGCCCAGGCGCACCTCGGGCAGGCCGATGCGGGTGTCGGCGCGGTCGCTGGCCACCCGCCAGGTCGAGGCCAGCGCGATCTCGGTGCCGCCGCCCATCGTCACCCCGCGAATGGCGGCGAGGGTGGGGAAGGGCAGCGCCGCCCAGGCCCCGAAGAGACGATGGCCGATGCGCGAGCCGGCCTCGGCCTCGACCGGGTCGGTGACGCGCTCGATGTCGTCGACGTCGGCGCCGGCGATGAAGCTGCCGGGCTTGCCCGAGAGCAGGACGAGGCAGCCGATGTCGTGGTGCGCCGCGAGCTCGTCGAGCACCGTTTCGAGCTCGGCGAGAGCGGCCCGCCCGAAGACGTTGACCTTCTTGCCGGGCAGGTCGAAGGTGAGCGTCGCCAGGCGGTCCTCGCCGACCTCGAGTTGGAAGATGGGTGCCATGCTCACACGCTCACTGACTCACACCTTCAAGCACCGCGCTGCTCGGCGTCAGCCTCCCGATAGATCCGGTCGATGACGTCGCCGTACTTCTGGTTGATCACCCGCCGTTTGACCTTCTGAGTCGGCGTCAGCTCGCCGGTCTCGAGCGTCCACTCGCTCGGGAGCAGGTCCCAGGCCACGATCTTCTCGAAGCCGGGCAGGTGGGCGTTGACCTTCTCCACCTCGCCTGCATAGAGCTCGCGCACCCGCTTGTCGCCGAGCAGGGCGCCGGTGTCGCCCGCGGCGGCCACGCCGTTCTTGGCCGCCCAGGCCTTGAGGTGATCGAACTCCGGCACCAGCAGCGCCGAGAGGAACTTGCGGCGGTCGCCGATGACCATCGCCTGGGCGATGAACGGGCTGCTCTTGAGGTCGTTCTCGAGCGGCGCCGGCGCGACGTTCTTGCCGTAAGCGTTGACGATCAGCTCCTTCTTGCGGTCGGTGATGCGCAGGAAGCCCTCGCTGTCCACCTCGCCGATGTCGCCGGTGTGGAACCAGCCGTCGGCGTCGATGGCTTCGGCGGTCTCCTGCGGCAGGTTCCAGTAGCCGCGCATGACGTTCGGCCCGCGCGCCAGGATCTCGCCGTCGCCGGCGATCCGCACCTCGACCCCGGGGGCCGCCTTGCCGACGGTGCCCAGCTTGACGCCGCGGATGCCGTTGGCGGAGATGATCGGCGAGGTCTCGGTCAGACCATAGCCTTCGTAGATCGGCACGCCGGCGCCCCAGAAGAACTCGGCGACGTCGCGCGCCAGCGGTGCGCCGCCCGAGACCGCGAAGCGGAAGCGGCCGCCGAGGCGCGCGTGGATCTTGGCGAAGACCAGCTTGTCGGCGATCCCGACCTTCCAGCCGAGCAGGCCGGGCGGCTTCTCGCGCTTGAGCCGCCAGGGGAGCGCTTCGCGGCCGACCCCGACCGCCCAGGCGAACATGCGCTGGCGCAGCGGCGAGCCGGCGGCGACGCTCTCCTGCACCTTGGCGAGCATCTTCTCGTAGACGCGCGGCACCGAGACGAAGATCTGCGGCCGCACCTCGAGCATGTTCTTGGGCACCGCCGACACCGATTCGGCGTAGGCGATCGGGCAGCCCTTGAGGAAATAGCCGTAATCGACGATGCGCTCGAAGGAGTGCGACAGCGGCAGGAAGCAGAGAGCGACCTGGCCGTCCTCGAAGGGGAGGATCTGGAGGCCGGCCTCGATGTTGGAAGCCAGGTTGCCGTGGGTCAGCATGACGCCCTTCGGCTGGCCGGTGGTGCCGCTGGTGTAGACGAAGGTGGCGAGGTCCTCGGGGCGGGCGGCGCGGGCGGCGGCCTCGAACTGCGCCACGTCGGGATCGGCGCCGCGCTCGAGCAGCCGATCGAAGCCGATCACCCGCGGGTCGTCGCTGGTGCCGCGGATGAGCACGAACTGCTTGACGTCCGGCAGCTCCTGGGCATGGCCGAGCAGGCCGTCGAGATGGGCGGTGGTCTCGGCGAACACCACCTTGGCGCCGCAGTCCCGGGCGATGTAGGCCGCCTGCTCGGGCAGCAGGGTCGGGTAGATCGGCACCAGCACGCCGCCGGCGCAAAGGGTGGCGAAGTCGACGGCCGGCCAGTGCGGGGCGTTCTCGGACATCAGCGCCACCCGGTCGCCGCGCTCGACGCCGAGGCTGGCCAGCGCCTTGGCGAGGCGCCGCACGCGGTCCACGAGCTCGGCGGTGGAGACCGGCTGATAGCTGCCGCCGACCTTCTGCAGCATGCAGTCGGGCTTGCCGTAGGCCGCCGCTGTGAGGAAAAGCTCCGTCAGGGTCGTGACCGCCATTGTCCTCTCCTCCCCGTCGCCACCGAGGGCGCCCACCGAGGGCGCAATTGTATAGCACCCTGCTTGGGCGGCGCCCCGGCGCCCCGGCGGGTCTATTGACCACCCGCGCGGGCGGCTGTATCCTTCGGCGTTCTTTGCGTTGCTCGCTGCCCGTTCGCGGCAGCGGGTCCGTCCGCAACCGTCGGGGCGTAGCTCAGCTTGGTAGAGCGCACGGTTCGGGACCGTGAGGCCGGAGGTTCAAATCCTCTCGCCCCGACCATCTCCCGAGTCTCCATCGAACATCCTGGCGGGGGTCTTCCTGATGGCATATGTCTTGGCATATGCTAGGGCCTGGAGGACGCCATGGAGACAGAACGAGTCGTACGGCTTTTCCGCAACGGGCGAAACCAGGCGCTACGCATACCTCGGGACCTGGAGCTTCCAGGAAGCGAGGCCTTGCTCCGTAAAGAAGGGGAGCGGCTGATCGTCGAGCCGCTGCCGCGGCGTTCCCTGCTCGAGCTCGCATCCTCCTGGGCTCCTCTCGACGACGAGTTCCCGGACGTCGATGACCTCGAGCCAATCGAGGACGTGGAGCTTTGAGAGGACGTGGAGCTTTGAAATGCTTCGCTATCTCCTGGATACCAACATCCTGTCCAGCTTCCTCCGCGATCCGGCTGGCCGGGTCGGTCGCAGGCTCGCGGTCGTAGGAGAGGCCGCAGCTTGTACCAGCATCGTGGTCGCCTGTGAGCTGCTCTATGGCGCGGCCAAGCGGGGTTCCACCGGGCTCTCGGAGCGCGTCGCTGGACTGCTCGGGAGTCTCGAAGTCATGGCGCTGGACAAGCAGGCCGACCGCCACTATGCCGAGATTCGTTTGCATCTCGAGCGGATGGGACAGCCGATCGGACCCAACGACCTCTTGATCGCGGCGCACGCTCTGGCGCTCGATCTGACCCTGGTGACCGACGACGTCGACGAGTTCGCTCGCGTGCCGCGCCTGGCGATCGAGAACTGGCTTGCTCCCTAAAGGGAGCGAGATCGACACGGTGTTGCGGGGGTGCTACGTCAGGTTGGGGTCGATGGCCTGCAGCAGCCAGTCGTGGGCGATGCGTGCCCAGTCCGGGTGGCTCCGGGCGTCGATGTAGCGCGTCCAGGCCAGGGTGCCGGTCTCGATGGCGAGGCGCTGGGCCTGCAGCGCCGAGATGCCGCTGTCGTGCACCACCACCGCGCGCTTCATGCCGCGCTCCACGCAGAAACTTATGCCGCGCTGGAAGGTCTCCTGCTCCATGGCCGAATAGGCCCGCGATCGCCGCGAATCGACCAGGACGCCGAAGTGGCCGCCGCCGGGCGGTAGCTCGCGATCGAGCTCCGCCAGCAGCTCGGCGGCCTCCTCGGAACCAAGGGGGCCGCCGAACACGATCTCGACGCCAAAGTCCGTGCGCCTGACCCGCTGCATCGCACCTCTGCTTTCGCCGCCGCGGCCCATGCGGAGCCTTCGATCTCGAGACGGAACATCCTGGCGTATTCCCCTGGCTTCCGGCGAGCTGTCAACAGTTTAGAGCTTGAAAGAGAACGTCGCAATCCACGACTGCAAGGATTGCTCGTCGCTCACCACCGCCCCCGGCACCACGTAGAGCGGGCCGGTGATGCGGGTCTTCAGCGCCTGGTAATAGGCCACGTTGAGGGTCAGCGCCGAGTCGACCTGGATGCCGAGGCCGCCGGTGACGTGGTTACCCCAAATGGCGGGCGAGGCGACGTTGAAGAAGGCGGACTTGTCGGGGATGGCGTTCTCGGCGTGGTTGTAGCCCAGGCGCAGGGTCACCCGCGAGGTCGCCTGGTACTGCGCACCGGCGTCGAAGACGGTGATGCTGCGCCAGCCCAGCCCCAGGGCATGGCCGTCCGGCGCCAGGCCGAAGCCGCTGAAGCCGGCGGTGTGGCCGTAATCCAGCCACTTGCCGTCGATCGCCAGCTTGAGCCGCGGCGTCGGGGTCAGGCCGATGCCGGCGATGGCCGTGGCCGGATTGTTCAGGCGGAAGGAGATGCGTTCCGCGGTGCCGAAGTTTGCGAGCGCCGGGTTGGCGTGTGTCGAGTTCCATTCGAAGCTCTGGAAGCGCTGCTCGGTGGTGTAGGACGCACCGAGGGCCCAGAGGTGGCTGGGCCGGTAGTGGACGCCGATCTGCGCGCCGTAGCCGAAGGCGCTGTCGGTGTTGACCCGCGGATAGAAGCAGCCGTTCGGCCCGCAATCGGGCGGTGCGAAGCCCGCGGGATCGGCGGTCAGCGACGAGCGGCCGGTGACGAAGGCGACTCCCACCGACCACTGCGGGTTGAGGCGCATGGCGCCGACGATCGGCACCTTGAGGAACTGGTAGTTGGCGTAGACCCGCCCGAAGCCCTGGGGCTGCGGCGAGAGGATCGGGTTGTGGGGATCCTGGGGGTAATCGACGCCGAAGCCGGCGAGGCCCAGGAAGCCGACGCCGTAGGCGAAGGTGCTGTCCTGTGGATGGCGGGTGAAGCCGAAGGCCGGGATCAGCGGGGTGCGTCCCGACTCCTCGGTGCGGCCGGAGAACGGGCCCACCTGGCTGGACACGGCGTTGCCAGCCTTCGCGTACTCGGCGCTGAACTCGAAGCCGCTGCCGTCGAGCTCGGTGAGCAGCGCCGGGTTCAGGTTGAGCGCCCCGAGGGTGTCGTTGGGTAGCGCCACC
>DATGHG010000251.1:0-4793 GCA_035308185.1 Thermoanaerobaculia bacterium
GGTGCGCGCGAGCTGCTGCTGCAGGGCGAGCGCCAGAGGTTTCTCGCGGAAGAATGGCCCAGGGTCCACGCCACCATTCAACGGCTCGGTTTGACACCGGCGGAGCTGCTGGATGCCGCCGCCGCCGACCGGCCGTCATCGCACCCCGTGGCGGAGCCGCCGAAGCCATGACCGTCATCGCGGCACGCGGCCTCCGCAAGGCCTTCGCCAAGACCGTCGCGCTGGACGGCATCGATCTGCATGTCGAGGAGGGCCGCATTCTCGGCCTGATCGGCCCCAACGGCGCCGGCAAGAGCACCGCGCTCCACGCGATCCTCGGCCTCATCCCATTTCAGGGCGACCTGACGGTGCTGGGCCGCGACCCCTGGGTCGAGCGTGATCAGCTCATGCGCGATGTCTGCTTCATTGCCGACGTCGCCGTGCTGCCGCGCTGGCTCCGCGTTTCCCAGGCGCTCGACTACGTCGCCGGCGTGCATCCGCGATTCGATCGTGCGAAGGCGGAAAGCCTGCTGGCCAAGACCGCCATCGGGCCCGCCAGCACGGTCAGGCAATTGTCGAAAGGCATGGTGACCCAGCTGCACCTCGCGCTGGTCATGGCCATCGACGCGAAATTGCTGGTGCTGGACGAGCCGACGCTCGGTCTCGACATCCTGTATCGCAAGCAGTTCTACGATTCGCTGCTCAACGACTACTTCGATGGCAGCCGCACCATCGTGGTGACGACGCATCAGGTCGAAGAGGTCCAGCACGTCCTCACCGACGTCATGTTCGTCGATCGCGGCCGCGTCGTGCTCGATTGCAGCATGGAGGAAGTCGAGGCGCGCTACCTGGAGTTGATGGTGCATCCCGAGCATGCCGCCGCGGCACGAGCGCTCCAGCCGATTCACGAGCGCCAGGTGTTCGGCCGCGGCATCCTGTTGTTCGACCATGTCAACCGGCAGCGACTCGCCGAGCTTGGCGACGTGCGCACGCCCAGCCTCGCCGACCTGTTCGTCGCCGTGATGGGCAACCAGGCCGGCGTGGCGCAGGGAGCGGCGAGATGAATACTCCATCGGTTACCGTGTCCGAGTTGCCGCTCACCCCGCAGGCAGCCGCGCCGGCGCCGGCCGCGGCGACGCGGCCGCTGTACTGGTCGGTGCGGCGCGAACTGTGGGAGAACCGCTCGCTCTATCTCGCGCCGCTTGCGGTCGCCGCCGTGGTGCTCTTCGGCTTCTCGATCAGCACGTTCACCCTGCCGCGCCGGATGCGCGCCTTGCCGGCGCTCGACCCGGCGAAGCAGCACGCGGCGGTCGCCCTGCCGTACAGCGTCGTGGCGGCGCTGCTCCTCCTGACCGCCTTGCTCGTCGGGGTGTTCTACTGTCTCGACGCGCTGCACGGCGAACGTCGCGATCGCAGCATCCTGTTCTGGAAGTCGCTGCCGGTTTCGGATCTCACGACCGTGCTCGCGAAGGCCAGCATGCCCCTGGTGCTGCTGCCGGCGCTCACCTTTGCGATCATCGTTGCCGCCCAGCTGATGATGCTGGCGCTGAGCACCGCGGTGCTGCTGGGCAACGGTGCAAGCGTCGCCGCCCTGTGGGCCCAACTGCCCTTGTTCAAGATGTCGCTGGCGCTGCTCTACGCGCTGACGGCGATGGCGCTCTGGCACGCGCCCGTCTATGGCTGGCTGCTGCTGGTCTCCGGCTGGGCGCGGCGCGCGACCTTCATCTGGGCCGTGTTGCCGCCGCTGGCAGTCTGTGTGGTCGAAAAGATCGCCTTCAGCACCACCCATGTCGCCAACCTGCTGGGGTACCGCCTGATTGGCTGTTTCACCCAAGGCTTCGACTTCAAGGCGCGACAAACGGGCGCGGTCGATCCGCTGGCACAGATCACACCGGGAAGACTCCTGAGCAGCCCGGGTCTGTGGCTGGGCCTGGTCGCGGCAACGGTTTTTCTCGCCGCGGCAGTCCGCCTGCGCCGCTATCGCGAGCCGATCTGACCCGCGGCGCGTTCGCAGACTCGGGTAGCGCGCCGCCCAAACCGTCAACCACGTCCACTGTGCAGGACCACCGCCGTTTCAAAGGAGAAGAAAAATGCAAAGCACATCGAGCATCACCAGAGTCCAGACGCTGCTGCGAGCGCTGCTGATCTGCCTGCTGGCGCCGGCCGCGGTCGCCGCGGCCCAGGACAATCCGTACAGCGCCTGGAACAAGGTCGCGTACGGATACGTGAAGGCCATCCTGGTCCGTAGCGCCGAGAAGATGCCGGAGGAGAACTACGCCTTCCGGCCCACGGACGCGGTCCGCAGCTTCGGCGAGGTCGTCGGACACGTCGCCGACTCAGAATACATGTTTTGTTCCCTCGCGCTCGGCGAGAAGAACCCCGCCCCGAAGATCGAGCCCGCCAAAGCCTCGAAGGCCGAGTTGATCGCCGCGCTCAAAGGCGCCTTGGCCTACTGCGACAAGGCCTACGACGCCATGACCGACGCCTCCGGTACGCAGACGGTGAAGTTCCTCGGCCAAGACATGCCGAAGCTGAGCGCGCTGACTGCCAACAACATGCACGCTCTGGAGCACTACGGCAACCTGGTCACCTACATGCGGCTGAAGAACCTCGTTCCTCCGACCAGCGAGCCGGGGTTCCTGCCGCAATCGAAGAACTGAGGTGCAATTGGGCCGGCCGCCGGCCGGCCCAAACCCCCTGCGCCCCGCAAGCTCCGCCAATCGCAAGAATCGCCGCGTTAGTGATCCTGTGATGCGCTCACCGGCCCGGATGGCCCGACAGTGGCCATAGGAGGCATCGCCGTCGCCGTACGGCGCCATTGAGCCCAGAACGAAAGGAGGTCTACGATGCGATTCTCGCGCTTGCACGTTGGTTCTTCGCCGCCGTAGCAGCGTTGCCACTGGCAGCGCCGGCACCTGCTGCCAGCGCCACGCAGGAGCCCCAGGTCGCCGGCTTCTGGCCAGCCTGGATCAGGCCGGGACCTGCCCAGCCGAGTCCGTGACCGTGAAGCTCACGGATCGACACAACCGTGAAACGGAGGTAGATCATGCGTTCGAAGTCTCTGTTGCCCCTGATCTTGGTGGTCTCCGCGCTGGTCGCGGCGGCTCTGCCGGCCCAGGTTCCAGCCACCGCGCTGCCCGCGGCGGCGCCGGCAACCGCAAGCTCGACGGCGGCCCCGTCGGCGGACACTCCGCTGCTCGCCACGGCCGCCGAAACCCAGGTGCCGGCGCTCCTCTGCCTGGCGCCGGCCTCGCCTGCGGTGGCTGTCCAGGCAGCGGCCAGGCCCGCAGGATGTCCTCTCTACCGGGCTTGCATGGAATTCGTCGGCGGCGGCTGCTCGTGCACGGGCTTCTACTGCAACGGCCGCTTCATCTGCGGCACGCCGCTGCCATAGCGACACACTGGTCTCCGCGGAGCGGCCGACCAGCTGATCATGTGCGGATCGCCGGCGCGGTGCTCTCCTTCGGGCCGCGCCGGCGCGTCGCGGCCCGGCCGATGGAGCCGAAGCTGCTGGGGTCGCCCTTGCGCCGACCCTATGCTACGATCAAAAGTGCAATGCGTCGGTTGACGACTTCGCTGCTATGCCTCTTGCTGGCTTGGGCTGGTATGCCGGCTGCCGGGGTTGCCGGTGCGTTCCGGCACGCATGCGGCATGGCCTGCTGCCCTGCGGCGCGGCCCACGATGCGGCAGAACCATTCGATGCCAGCCGCAGGGGCATCCGTCGTCGCCGCCCCTTGCGCGCAGAGGCCGTCAACCTGCTCCTGCAGCTGCGGCACCGCCCCAGCGCCGCAAGCTGGCGCCCCTGACGGACAGCCCTCGGTGCTTCCTGCGTCGCCACGGCTGCCCGCGCCCTCCCTCGCGTTGCTGCCCGCGCGGCCGGGCAGCATGCTGCCCACCCTGCCAGCGCTCGAACGCCCCGAACACCCTCCTCGCAGCTGACCTTGAAGGCGGCTTAGTCCAGAGCGCCGCGGCGGGTGGCGCCTCGCCCCGGCCAGGGGTGTCGCATTCCCTGGCGTCGCGGCGCGGTGGTCGCCGGTACCACCACGGATTGCTCGGACCCATAGTCGATCGTCTACGCGCGTGACGCGCGCGAGCCTCGAGCTTTGCCTCGGGTGTTCACCGTCACCTACGCCACCGACGTAGTGGCCGCGCCATTCTCAAAGCTCAATCGCGGCGACAAGCCGCGCACCCGGGAGGGCGACTCACCTCCGGCCTCCCGGGTCTTTTTCCCAACTTTGACCTCAAACGAACGCGGCTGGGAGCTCCTACAAACCACCAATCATCACCGGGTCGCGGTCGCGGCGTCCTGCCGCAGCAGGCCGAGGACCGTCTCCGGCAACTCACGTTCCAAGCGGTGCACCCTTACCGCCGCGCGGGCTGGGCCGCCTCGATCAGCAGCCGACGCAGATGGCGATTGCCCGCCATCCTGCTCGCCTCCTGTCCAACGGGGGCGGCGGCGGCACAGCGTGGGACCGCGCATCGATCGACTGGCCGGCGACGACCGCCGGCACGCCTCCAGGTCTTCCGGGAGCGCTACGAAGGGGCCACCGCTTCGAGCGGATCGACTGGCTGGCAGTCGTCGCGTTCCGGGACCTGCCGGGGGTCGCCTGGAAGCCGGCGGCCCGGCGGGGCTAGGCCCACCCGCCCACTGTCAGGACCCCACCCTCTCTTCAACCGAATTCAGCGCTGGCGCCACGGGCTGCTAGACTGTCGGTGAAACCGTCGGCGACAGTTCTACAGGAGGAGACGATGAAGCCGCTAGTGTCCCGCGTGGTTAATCCGCATGCTATTGGATTTGTTTCGCACGCGCCACC
>DATGHG010000252.1:0-12321 GCA_035308185.1 Thermoanaerobaculia bacterium
CAGGGGATCTCCGGCGAGAGGCACCAGCGAGGCGGCCGAGAACGTCGCCGATCCCGAGACCGGCTTGCTGGTGGACCCGCTCGACCAGACCCGGCCACCGGCGTGCTGGGCCGCCTGCTTGCCGCTCCAGAGCTCGCCGCCGGGATGGGCAGGTGGACCGCTGGCGTCGCCAGCAGTGATTCACTCCACGGCGCTTCCGCGAACAGGCTTGCGTTGGGCCACCTGAGGGGCTGACCGAGACGACGCAGCCATGTGCGGCATCAACGGCATCTTCAGCTACGGCGCTGCGGCGTCCCCGATCGACCGCGAAGAGCTGTTCCGGACGCGGGAAGCGATGACGTCGCGCGGCCCCGACGCAGCTGAGACCTGGGTGTCCGCGGACGGCCGGGCTGGGCTGGCGTCCCGCCGGCTGGCCATTCTCGATCTCTCAATGACCGGTTCTCAGCCGATGGCTGGCGCGGGCGGCAGGGTCCAGCTGGTCATGAACGGCGAGATCTACAACTTCCGCCAGCTCAGGGCCGAACTCGAGACAGCCGGCTGCCGCTTCCGCGGCAGCGGCGACACGGAGGTCGTCCTTGCCCTCTACCTGCGCCACGGCGAGGCCATGCTGCAGAGCTTGCGCGGCATGTTCGCCTTGGCCGTCTGGGACGAGCGTCCGGGCCGGCTGCGGCGCCTGCTGCTGGCGCGCGACCCGATGGGCATCAAACCGCTCTACTACTCGACCGCTTCAGCTGACACGGCCAGCGGTGGCCAGCTGCGCTTCGCCTCGCAGGTCAAGGCGCTCGAGGCGGGGGGCGCGGTGTCGCGCCAGGTCGATGCGGCCGGCCTCGCCGGCTTCCTGCTGTGGGGCTCGGTGCCGGAGCCCTGGACCATCCGCAGCGCCGTCCGCGCCCTGCCGGCCGGACATTTCATGATCGCCGAGGACGGCCGCGCCGGCGAGCCGCGCCCCTACCGCGGCCTCGCCGGCGGCCCGCCGGAGGACCCGTATCCCCGCTCCGGGATGGCGGCGCCCGCCGCGCCGCCGCCGCTCACCGTCGAGGCGGCGATCGAGCAGTCGATCGCGGCCCACCTGGTCTCCGACGTGCCGGTCGCGGTCTTCCTCTCGGCGGGGCTCGACTCCGGCCTGATCGCGGCGCTGGCCCGGCGCCACCTCGCCGAGCCGCCGGCGACCCTCACCCTGTCCTTCGACGTGCTTGCCGGCACCGTCCGCGACGAGGCGCCGCTGGCCGCGGCGGTGGCCCGCCGCCTGGGCACCCGCCACCTCGAGCGGCGGCTCGAGCGCGCGGACTTCGCCCGCCTCTGGCCGGCGGCGCTCGCCGCCATGGACCAGCCCTCGATCGACGGCTTCAACACCTTCGCCGTCAGCCGGGCGGCGCACGAGGCGGGCCTCAAGGTGGTGCTGTCCGGCCTCGGCGGCGACGAGCTGTTCGGCAGCTACCCGTCCTTCGCCGACGTGCCCCGCGCCGCCCGCGCGGCGCGCTGGGGGCGGCGGCTGCCGGGCCTCGCCGCCGTCTGGCCCGGTCTCGCCGCCCGCCTCGCGCCCGGCCGCCCCAAGCTCGCCGGCCTGCTGCGCCACGGCGCGACGCTGGCCGGCAGCTACTTCCTGCGCCGCGCGCTGTTCCTGCCCGAAGAGCTGCCGCGGCTGATGGGCGCCGAAGCGGCGGCGGCCGGCCTTGCCGCCTACGATCCGATCGCGGATGCCGCCAAGCTGCTGTCCGGCAGCGGCGCCGCCAACGGCCATCGGCCCGCTACCGCCGCCTGGCTCGCCGTTCAGGAGCTGGAGTCCAGCCAATACATGCGCAACCAGCTGCTCCGCGACTCCGACTGGGCCTCGATGGCGTCGTCGGTCGAGCTGCGGGTGCCGCTGGTGGACGCCTGCCTGCGCCGCCAGCTGGCGGCGGCCGGCTACTGCGGTCCGGCGCGCCCCGGCAAGGCGGCGCTGGTGCGGCGCCTCGCTCCGGAGCTGCCCGAGGCTCTCTGGCACCGGCCCAAGAGCGGCTTCTATCTCCCGGTCCTCGAATGGCTGCGCCCGGGCGAGCTGGGCGCGGCCGGCCGCAACCTCGGCGGCCGCTCACGCGCCTTGGCGCCGCTGGTCCTGGCCGACTTCGGCATCGCCCTGCCCGGGCCTCCGGCGTCCGCCGCCGCGGCTGCCGCGCCAAATCCGCCCGCGCCCTGAAACGCCGCCATGGAGCCGCTGCCCGAGATCTTCCCGACCCCCGCCGGCGCCGCCGAGCTGCTCCCGCCGCCCGCGGCAGGCGTGCGGGCCGCGGAGGTCGCGGACCTGGCGCCGGCGCCGGGACGCCTGCTGCGGACCTGGGCCGGCATCCTCTCGGCCTACTTCACCGCCCAGACCCTCACCCAGGTCTCCGGCCTGGCGGCCGGCCTGCTGCTGGTCCGCTTCATGCCGGTCCAGCAGTTCGCCCTCTACACCCTGGCGACCTCGGTCGTAACCTTCTTCACCTTCGCGTCGGACCTGGGCAGCACCAGCTCGCTGCTCTATTTCTTTCAGCGCGCCGGCAAGACCGGCGAGGACTTCCAGCCCTATCTCCACGCCGTGCTGTCGCTGCGCCGCGGCGCCTTCCTGATCGGCGCCGCCGGCATCCTGCTCGCCTTCCCGCGTTCGGCCGTCGGCAAGGGCTTCCCGCTCGTGGACGTCGCCGCGGTGACCGCGGCACTGCTGCTCTGCGTCTGGTTCCAGATCGCCTCCGCGGTGCGGCTGCTGGCCTTGCGCCTGGCCGGCGGCTTCGGGCGGTCCTATCGCGCCGAGGTCGCGGGCGGCGCTCTGCGCCTGGTCGTCGCGCTGCTGATGGTGGCGGCCTCGCTGCTGCGCGCCTGGCTCGCCATGCTCGGCTCGGCGCTCGGCGCGGCCGCCACCGCGACCATCGCCGGCCTCGCCCCGTCCGCGCCGCCGCCGACCGCCGCCCGACCGCCCGGCGCCCATCCCGGCGCCGATCAGGAAGCCGTCGCGGCCCTTCCGGACCTCGCTCCCTACCGCCGGCAGGTGCTGCGCTACCTGCTGCCGAGCCTGCCGAGCGCCCTCTATTTCTCGATCCAGGGTCCGCTGACGGTCTGGCTCGCCGCCACCTTCGGCGCCGCCCGCAACATCGCCGAGGTCGGCGCCCTGGGGCGCCTGGGCCTGATCGTCGGCATGTGCTCCGGGCTCACCGGCGTCGTGCTGCTGCCGCGCCTGGCGCGCATCGTGGACGAGCGGCTCTACTGGCGGCGATACCTGCAGTACGGCGGGCTGCTGCTGGCCTTCGCGCTCGCCTTGCTGGCGGTTGCCCTGGTCATGCCCGGCACCCTGCTGCTCATCCTCGGCAGGCAGTATTCGGGCCTGCACCGCGAGCTGGTGCTGGTGATCGCCGGCGCCGGCCTGACGCTGCTCGGCGGCTACGTCATCGGCGTCAACTTCGCACGTTCCTGGAACCGTTGGGAAGCGCTGGCGCTGCTGCTGCTGATCGTGGCGCAGGCCGGCTTCGTGGCGGCGCTGCCGCTCGCCACGACCGAGGGGGTGCTGCGCTTCAACCTGCTCTCGGCCGCCACCGGCCTCGGGCTACAGCTGGCCATCACCGCGGTCGGGGTTCGCCGGCCACGCTGGGTGCTATGGATGCGCTGAGCGGCCCGCCGCGCGCCGCCGACCCGGGCGCCGGGCACCGTCGGCCAGCGGCGCCCGGCGGCCGGGGCGAGCTGCGGGTCTGCTACGTGACTCCCACCTACTTCGCGCCGGAGTCGTACGTCGGCGGCGGCGAGCGCTTCGCCGAGGAGCTTGCCCGCGCCATGGCCCGCCGCGCCGCGGTGAAGCTGGTCAGCTTCGGCGGCCGGGCACGACGCGAGCGGGTCGGCCCCACCCTGGAGCGCGTCATACTCGCCAGCTGGTCCCGGGACAAGATGGTGCCGTTCTCGCCCTGGCTGCGGCGCGAGCTGCGCGGCGCCGACGTCGTGCACTGCCACCAGTACTTCGTGCTGCCGACGTTCCTCGCCGCCTGCTTCGGCCACCGCCAGGGCAGCCGGGTGTTCGTCTCGGACCTGGGGGGAGGCGCCCTGACCCCGGGATTTCACTTCGATCAATCGCGCTGGATCACCGCCCATCTGCCGATCTCCGAGTATGCCGCCCGCGCTCTGCCGGGCCGCGCGCGCCCGCACCACGTGATCTACTGCGGCGTCGATCCGGAGCTCTACCCGATGCGGGCGGCGGCGGCGCACGACGGCTCGGCGGCCTTCCTGGGCCGCATCCTGCCGCACAAGGGCATTCACCACCTGATCCCGGGACTGCCGCCAGGGATGACGCTGCACGTCATCGGCCCGGCGCTGGACCAGGATTACCTCGATCATCTCCGGCACCTTGCCGCGGGAAAGGACGTGCACTTCCACCACGAGCTGACCGACGCCGAGGTGGTCGCCATCCTGCAGCGCGCGATGGCGCTCGTCCACCCGACGCCGGTCGACGCCGCCGGCAGCGCCGGCGCCAACGAGCTGTTCGGCATCGCGCCGCTTGAAGCGATGGCCTGCGGCTGCCCGGTGATCGCGTCGCGGGCAGCCTCGCTGCCGGAGATCGTGGAGCACGAGCGCAGCGGCCTGCTGGTGCCCCCCAACGACCCCGCCGCGATCGGCGCCGCCCTCACCAGGATGGCCACCGAGCCCGAGCTCTGGACACGCCTCTCGGCGGCCGCGCGCCGCCGGGTGGAGGAGAGGTTCACCTGGGACCACGTCGCCGAGCGCTGCCTCGCCGCCTACCAGGCCGGCGCCGGTGCCGGCGAGCGCGCGGCAGGCGAGGCGGCGGAATGACGCTGGTGCAGATCGTCCCCAGCCTGCCGCCCGCCGTCGAGGGCGTCGGCGGCCATGCGACGGCTCTCGGGCGGGCGCTCGCCGCGGGCGGCCTGGATTCGTGCTTCCTCGTCGGCGACCCCGGATGGCGCGCGGCGGACGGCATCCCCGGTGTCGCCGCCGGCGGCGTCGCGGTGAGCGAGCGCAGCGCCGGCGCGCTGGCTCGGGACCTCGCCAGGCTGCGGCCCGCTGCCGTGCTCCTGCACTACGTGAACTACGCCTATGCGCCGCGGGGATGCCCGTCGTGGCTGGTCGCGGGGGTCGCTCGCTGGCATGCCGAGCACCGGCGGCCGCTGGTGACCTACTTCCACGAAGTGTACGCCAGCGGACCGCCGTGGCGCAGCTCGTTCTGGACCTCTCCCGCGCAGCGGCGGCTCGCCGCCCGCCTGCTGCGGGAGAGCGACGGCGCCTGCACCAGCCTCGTCCTCTACAAAGAGATCCTCGAGCGCTGGCGGCCGTGGCCGGAGGTGGAGGCCATGCCGGTCTTCTCGACGGTGGGCGAGCCGGCGGCGGTGCCGCCGGCCGCGGACCGGAGCCCGCGCACCATGGTGGTCTTTGGCGGCGCCGGCAACCGCCGCCGCGCCTACGGCGAGCTGCGAGCCGTGCTGGCCGCCGCCTGCCGCGGCCTGGGCATTGCCGAGATCGTCGACCTCGGCCCACCCCTGGCGGGCCTGCCGGCAGACCTCGACGGCCTGCCGGTGCGGCAGCTCGGGGTCCTGCCGGCGGCGGCGGTGAGCGCCGTCCTGCTGCGCGCCTATGCCGGCTTCCTCGGCTACCCGGCGCCCTTCCTGGCGAAGTCGACGGTGTACGCCGCCTACTGCTCCCACGGCCTCGTCCCCGTCTGCGCCTGGCAGCGGCGCCGGCGGGAGCCGGCGGTGGAGCGTCCGCCCTCCTGGGATCCCGGGAGCCAGCCGGCGCCAGGCGATCCCGGCGGCCTCGCCGCCCGGGCGCGGGCGTGGTACGAAGATCATTGCCTGGCCCGCCAGGCCGGACGGTTCCAGGTCCTGCTGGTCGGGCGAGGCGCGCCCCCGTCATGAGGATCCTGATCTATTCACCCGCCTTCCTGCCGAGCATCGGCGGCCTCGAGATCGGCCAGGCCCTGCTGGCCGACTGCCTGGCGCGCCGCGGACACCAGGTGACGGTGGTGACTCGGACGCCGCCGGCGGCCGGGGCGGCCGGGGCGACCGGGGCGGCCAGCCCGGCAGGCGCCACCAGCGCCACCAGCGCCGCCGGCAACGCCGGAGCCAAGGCCGCCGCCGCGGCGTTCCAGGTCCTGCGCCGGCCGCGGCCCCTCGCGTTGCTGCGCGCGGTGCGCCGGTGCGACGTCTTCTTCCAGGCCAACGTCAGCCTGCGCGGCCTCTGGCCGCTGCTGCTGGTGCGCCGGCCGTGGGCGGTTTCCCATCACAGCTGGTACTGCCGCAGCGACGGGCACGTCGCCTGGCAGGATCGCCTCAAGCGTTACCTGCTGCGGTTCGCCGCGGTGTCGATCTCGGTAAGCGCCGCGATGGCGGCAGATCTCGACACCCCCTCGCTGGTGATCCCCAATGCCTACCGCGATCATCTCTTCCGCCGTTTGCCGGAGGTGGAGCGCGAGGTCGATCTCATCTTCCTCGGCCGGCTGGTCTCGGACAAAGGCGTGGACCTGCTGATCGCGGCGCTGGGCCAGCTCGCCGAGCGCGGCCTGCGGCCGCACCTCACCGTGGTGGGCGACGGACCCGAGCTGCCGCGGCTGCGGGGCCAGGCGGAGCGGCTGGGAGTGGCAGCCCAGGTCGAGCTCCTCGGCACGCGCCGGGACGGCGACCTGGTGCCGTTGCTCAACCGCCACCGCATCCTGGTCATGCCGTCGCGCTACAACGAGCCGTTCGGCGTCGCCGCCCTCGAAGGGATCGCCTGCGGCTGCGTGGTGGTCGGCTCGGCGGGGGGCGGCCTGCCCGAAGCCATCGGGCCCTGCGGCATCGTCTTTCCCAACGGCAGCGTGACGGACCTGGCGGCGGTGCTCGCCGACCTCCTGCGCCATCCCGAGCGCCAGGTCGCGCTGCGCGCCGGAGCGGCGGAGCATCTCGCCAGTCACGCCAGCGAGCGGATCGCCGGGCTCTACCACGAAGCACTGACGGCGATCGACGCCGCGAGCGGCGGGGACTAGGATGGACCTCCGGATCATCCTCGTCTTCGCCGGCGCCGGCGCCTTCCTCTGGGCGATGGCGAACTGGCGCCTCGGCGTGCAGGCGGTCATGGTCCTGCTGGTGGTCGAAGGCGCGCTCCGCAAATGGATCTTCCCGGGCGCCCAGGATCTGGTCTACCTGGCCAAGGACGTCCTCCTGGTGGGCGTCTACCTGGGCTTCATGCGCGACCAGCAGCAGTCGCGCCGGCGGCTGCCGCCGCTTCCCACCCTGTACTTTGCGCTTGGTCTCGGCGCCCTGGTCGGCGTGCTCCAGATCTTCAATCCGCGGCTGCCGAACCTGCTGGTCGGGATCTTTGGTTTCAAGGCCTACTTCCTCTACGTGCCGCTGCTCTTCGTGCTGCCGGCGGCCTTCCCCACCGACCACGACCTGATCCTCTTCCTGCGGCGCTACATCCTGCTGTCGATCCCGGTCGGGCTGCTCGGAGTGGCGCAGTTCCTGAGCCCGTCCTCGAGCCCGCTCAACACCTACGCCCGCGCGGATGAGGCGACGAGCGCCCTGGCCAACGGCAGCGGCTATGTCTCGACCTTCGGCTCGTCGGAGTTCGTGCGGGTCACCGCCACGTTCTCCTACATCACCGGCTACGGCTCCTACCTGGTCGCCATCACCATCCTGGTGCTGGCCTACCTGGCGGCGACGCAGTGGCGCCTGCGGCGGAGCCTGGCTGCCCACGTCGCGCTCGGCATGGCGGCGCTCGGCATGCTGATGACCGGTTCGCGCGGGCCGGTGTTCATGCTGGCGCTGCTGTTTCCGATCTACTGGTGGCTGGCGGTGATGCGCGGCGGCAACAGCGGCGCGACCTTCGGGCGGCTGCTGGTCGGCGGCGCCCTGCTCTCCGTCCTGCTCCTCTCGGTGGGCTCGGACGCGCTCGGGGCCTTCCTCGGCCGGGCGTCCGGCTCGGGCGACATCGGGGAACGCCTGCTCGCCCCGCTCACCTCGCCATGGGAGATCCTCCCGGACGCCGGGCCCACCGGCTTCGGCATCGGCGCCACCCACCAGACCGCCACCGCCTTCACCAAGGGGTTCGTGCCTTACTCTTGGCTCCATGGCCTGGGCACCGAGGCGGAGAGCGGCCGGGTGATGCTGGAGCTGGGACCCGTCGGCTTCCTGCTCGTCTACTTCGTCCGGGTCTATCTGATCGGCTTCGCGCTGCGCCAGGTCTTCGTCTTGAGAACCGCATTCCATCGCTCCCTGGCCACCGCCTGCCTGCTCTTCTTCCTCGCCCAGCTGCTCGGCAGCGTCGTCTTCGACGTCACGTCGGATCTGTACTACTGGTTCTTCGGCGGCCTGCTGCTGACCACCATGCGCCTCGATCGGCTGGCGGTGCTGGCCGCCGCCCGCGGCACGGCGACGCCTGCCAGGCCGCTCGCGCCGCGGCCCGCGCCGCTGCCGGCGGGAGCGGCCGCGGCCGGCGCGACGGGGCTGCGTCACGCCGGCGGCGCCGGCGGCGGGAGCCCGCGCCGATGAGGGTCCTGATCACCCACCCCGGGCGGCAGCACTCGCACCAGGCGGCGCTCGCTCTCGAACAGGCGGGAATGCTGGCCGGCTACTGGTCCGGCGTGCCGGCGCTGGCGGCGCAGGCGCGCCATCTGCCGGCCTGGGTGCGGCGGCGCTTCGAGCGCTATGCGCCGGTGCCGCTCGACCCGCGACGGGCGCGCTGGTTCCCGGCGACGCCGGCAATGCGGCGGCTGGGCGACGCGCTGCTGCCGCACGGCGGTGCCGCACGGCTCGACCTGCTCGCCTGCCGGCTGTTCGACCGCTGGGCGGCGGCGGGCCTGGCGCGCGCCGCCGCCGCCGCCGCCAACATCGACGCCGTCGTCGCCTGCGAGATCTCGGCGCTTTCGACCTTCCGCGCCGCCCGCCGGCTGGGCATCGCCACCATCCTCGACGCCCCGTCGCTGCACCACGCCGCCCAGGACCGGCTGCACGGCACCACCGATCCGCCGGCCCTGCATCGGCGCGTCACCCGCATCAAGGACCGCGAGATCGCGCTCGCCGACCAGGTGCTGACCGTCTCGGAGCTGGCCCGCGACACCTACCTCGCGGCCGGGGTGCCGGCCGCCCGCGTCCACGCCGTCATGCTCGGCGCCGACCTCGAGCTGTTCACGCCGGGAACCGCCGCCGGCGCGACCGCCGGCCGCGACGGCGACGGCGACAGCGACAGCGACGGCGACGGCGACAGCGACGACGCTTTCCGCTTCCTGTTCTGCGGCGCGACCATCCGCCGCAAGGGCTTCGACCTGCTGCTCGCGGCCTTCGACCAGGTGGCCGCCGCGGCGCCCGCGGCGCGGCTGCGGGTGGTCGGCCCGCGCGGCGACGCCGCCGGCGCGCTCGCCGGCCGCGGCGGCGAGCGGATCGCGGTGACCGGAGCGGTCGGCCAGCCGGCGCTGGCCGAGGAGCTGCGGCGCGCCGACTGCCTGGTGCTGCCGTCGCGCAACGATTCCTATGGCATGGTGGTCGCCGAGGCTTTGGCCTGCGGCCTGCCGGTGCTGGTCTCGGACATGGTCGGCGCCAAGGAGCTGGTGACGCCCGGCCGCAACGGCTGGATCGTGCCGGCCGGCGACGCCGCCGCGCTCGCCGAGCGGATGACCTGGTGCGTCCGCAACCGCGAGGCGGTGCGCGGCATGCGGGAGAATTGCCGGCGGTCGGCGGCGGCGGCGGCCTGGCCGGCCTACCACCGCCGCCTCGCCGAGCTGCTGCGCGCGCTGGTGCCGGAAAGGGCGCCGGCGGCGGCATGAAGCTGCTGCACGTGGTGCCCACCTACCTGCCGGCCTGGCGCCACGGCGGCCCGGTCGCCGCCGTCCACGGCCTGTGCAAGGCGCTCGCCGCGCGCGGTCACCAGGTGACGGTGTACACCACCGACGTCCACGGCGCGGGCACCCTCGACGTGCCGCGCGCCGCGCCGGTGACCCTTGACGGCGTCACCGTCTGGTACTTCCCGGTGGCGGCGCCGCGCCGCCTCTACCGGTCGCCGGCCATGGCGGCCGCGCTAGCCGGCCGCATCCAGGCACCGGCCGCGCTCGCCGGCCGCGGCCCGGCGACGGCGGACCCGGCGGCGGGCGGCGGGGTGGCGGGCGGCGGGGTGGCGGCCTTCGACCTCGTCCACCTGCATTCGGTCTTCCTCTGGCCGACCGCGGCCGCGGCGCGCGCCGCCGAGCGCGCCGGCGTCCCGTATCTGCTGGCGCCGCGCGGGATGCTGGTGGCGGACCTGCTGCGGCGGCGGGGCCGGCTGCGCAAGCGGCTGTGGATCCGGCTGGTCGAGCGCCGCACGCTGGCGCGCGCCGCCGCCCTGCACGCCACCAGCGACCTCGAGGCGGCCGAGGCCGCCCGCCTCGGTCTGCCGCTGCCGCCCGTGCACGTGGTGCCGAACGGCGTCGAGGTCGAGCCCTGGGACCCTGGCCGCGAGCCGCGGCTCGCCCCGGCGGTGCGCGCGGCGCTGGCGCGCCGGCCGCTGCTGCTGTTCCTGGGCCGGCTGTCGTGGAAGAAGGGGCTCGACCGGCTGATCGCGGCGCTGGCCGAGGTCCCCGGCGCCACCCTGGCCATCGCCGGCGGCGACGACGAGGCCTACGGACCGCGCCTGGAGCGGCTGGCGGCCGCCGCCGGCGTCGCCGGCCGCATCGTCTTCCTGGGCCCGGTTCACGGCCTCGACAAGGCCGCCCTGCTCCACGGCGCCGACGCTCTCGTCCTGCCCTCCTACTCGGAGAACTTCGGCAACGTCGTGCTCGAAGCCATGGCCGCCGGCCTGGCGGTCGCCGTGACGCCGGAGGTGGGGCTGGCGGCGGTGGTGCGTGAGCACGGCGCCGGCGTGGTGACCGCCGGCGACCCGCCGCTGCTCGCCGCCGCCCTGCGCGCCATGCTGGCCGACACCCCCGGACGGCGGGCCATGGGCCGGCGCGGAGCGGAGGCGGCGGCCCGGCGCTTCGGCTGGGAGTCGATCGCCGCCCGCATGGAGGCGGTCTACGCCGAGGTCCTGGCCGGGAACCGCCGCGGCGCCGCCGCCCCCCCCGGCCTCGCGAGCAACCCGCCCGCCGACGCCCGCGAGGCCGTCGCCTCATGAAGCTCGCCTTCCTGGTGGAGCGGCCGACGCAGTTCGAGGCGCCCTTCTTCCGCTTCGCGGCGGCCGACCCGGATCACCAGCTGCGGGTGCTGTTCACCGGCGCGGCGCCGGCCCGGCCGGCGTTCGACCCCGAGCTCGGGCACGCGGTGGCCTGGGGGATCGACCTGCTCGGCGGCTACCCGCACGACGTGGCGCCGGCCCGCGGCAGGGTCCGCTGGCTGGCGCGGGAGCTGCGCCGCGACCGCTGCGATCTGCTGATCGCCAACGGCTACACCCGCCGGGATTACCTGGTGGCGACGGCGCTGGCGCGACGGGCGGGGATCGCCACCGCGTTGCGCCTGGACTCGGTCGTCTGGCGCGACGCGGCGGCGCCGGCGGGCGACCGGGCACCCTCGTCGCCGCCGCGCCGGGCAAAGCGCGTGCTCTACTCCGCCCTGCTGCTACGCCTCTATGACCTCTTCCTGGGAGTCGGCACCCTGACCCTCGACTATCTCGGCGCCTGCGGCGTGCCGGCAGCGCGGCGCGGCCTCTTCCCCTATGCGGTCGACGTCGAGAGCTTCCGCACCCGGTCCCGTCTCGCGCCGGACGAGCGGGCGGCGGCACGGGCGCGGCTGGGCATCGCGCCCGGGGAACAGGCGGTGCTCGCCGTCACCAAGCTGCATCCGCGCGAGGCGCCGCGCGACCTCCTGCTCGCCCTGCCCCACCTGCCGGCCGGCGTCCGGCTGCTGATCGCCGGCGACGGGCCGGAGCGCGCCGGCCTCGAACGGCTGGCGGCCGAGCTGGGACCCGGCCGGACCCGTTTCCTGGGTTACGTCCCCTACGCCGAGCTGCCGGCTCTCTATGCGGCGGCCGACCTCTTCGTCCATCCGGCGCGCGAGGAGCGCTGGGGGGTGTCGGTGGCCGAGGCGCTGGCCTGCGGCCTGCCGGTCGTCGCTTCGAGCCGCGTCGGCGCCGGCTACGACCTGCTGGCGGCGGGAGCCAACGGCTGGCTCTACCGGGCGGGCGACGCGGCCGAGCTGGCGCGCCGCATCGTCCAGTCCCTGGCGCTCGACCGCCTGGCGGTGGCGGCGGCCAGCCGCGAGGTGCTGGCGCGCTGGGACTATGACGCCAGCTGGCGCCATCTGCTCGACGCCGCGGCGCGGGTTGCGGGAGGGTCGGCGCGATGAGCTCCCCCGAGGCGCGGCCGGTGCCGCTCAGCGTCCTGGTCGTCACCCGCAACGAGGAGCTCAACCTCGAGCGCTGCCTGGCGAGCGTCCATGG
>DATGHG010000253.1:0-2214 GCA_035308185.1 Thermoanaerobaculia bacterium
GAGGAAGGGCCCGTCCGGCCGTCCCGCCACCTGCCGCAGCACCTGCTGCAGGACGGCCGGCGGCAGGTCGTCGAGCTCTCGCGGGTCCCCCAGCCCTCCCAGGGAGATGCCGATGGGCCGCAGCACCTCCGCCAGCTCCTCCAGCCGCTCCCGCCCGGGCGCCTCGTGCACGCGGAAGAGCGCCGGCACCTCGCGCCGCACCAGCTCGAAGGCGACGGCCTCGTTGGCGGCGATCATCAGCTCCTCGATCAGCCGGTGGGCGACGTTGCGCTCCGCCGGCAGGATGCCGACCACGACGCCATCGGTGTCGAGCTCGACGTTGCCCTCGGGCAGGTCGAAGTCGAGCGAGCCGCGGCGGGCGCGAGCCTCGTGCAGCGCGCCGCAGAGGTCGCGCATGTCGCGCAGCGCGTGGAGCACCGGCCCGTATTGCGCGTCGTCGCCGGCGGCAGGCTCCTCCAGCAGGCGCCGCACCTCGCCGTAGGTCAGCCGCCGGGTGCTCTGGATCACCGACTCGGCGAAGCGCCGCGCCACCACCGCGCCATCGCGGTCGATGTCGAGGAACACCGAGAGAGTCAGCCGCGGCACTCCCGGGCGCAACGAGCAGAGGCCGTTGGAGAGGCCCTCCGGCAGCATCGGGATGACCCGCTCGGGATAGTAGACGCTGGTGCCGCGAAGCAGGGCTTCCTGGTCGAGGGCGCTGCCCGCGGCCACGTAGTGCGCGACGTCGGCGATGTGCACGCCGAGCCGGAAGGTCTGGTCGGGGCGGCGCTCGATCGACACCGCGTCGTCGAAGTCGCGGGCGGTCTCGCCGTCGATGGTCACCACCACCTGTCGGCGCAGGTCGTCGCGCCCCTGCCAGTCGGCGGGCTCCGGGTCGGCGGGAAGGCCGGCTGCCGCCGCCAGGACGTCGTCGGGAAAGCGGTGCGGGATGTCGTAGTGTCGCAGCACCACCTCGACGTCCACGCCGGGCGTCGCCACGTCGCCGAGCACCTCGAGCAGCCTGCCGCGCGGCTCGCCGCCGGGACCGCGCTCGACCGCCACCACCGCGAACTGCCCCTCCGGCACCTCGCCGGCGCCGGCGACCGGCAGCTCGAGCGTCAGCCGGGGATCGAACGGTGCCAGCCAGCGCCGCCGGCTGCGCCCGCGCACACCGGCGGCCCCGGCCTCGAGGGTGCCCACCAGGGTCTCGGGCACCGGTGGCGGCGCCTTGCCGGCGCTGCCGGCCGCTCGCCAGCGGCCGCCGGCCTCGACCGCCAGCCCGCGGCGCTCCAGCCGCTCGAGAGCGCGCCGCAGCGCGCTGATCGGCGGCGGCGGCGGCGCCGGCGGCGGCTCCCGCAGCTCGTCGCGCAGACGCGGTAGCTCCAGGCCGCGGCCACCCGCCTCCTCGAGATGGGCAAGAATCCTCTCCGCGAGCGCACCCGCGACACCCTGCAACGCATTTGACACCTGTTGGGACTCTCCCTAGAATCTGACCCGCGCGAAAGTGGCGGAATTGGTAGACGCGCAAGATTCAGGATCTTGTGGCCGCAAGGTCGTGGGGGTTCGAGTCCCCCCTTTCGCACCAGCAGCTCTCTAATCCCGACCCACCCTCCCCCAGCCCACCCAACCCTCTCACCCACCAAGTACCCGCCAAGAGCTTACACGACGCCGCGACCCGCCGCGAGGCCGCGGTGGGCTCGCCCTGACCTCCAAGTTCGCGCTGCCGGCCTCCAGCCGGAGGTTCACGCGGGCAGCGGCGCCGCCGGCACCGGTGGTGGGGGCGGGGGCGGTGGGGGTTGCCAGCTCTGCAAGTCGCTGGGCTCGTCGGCGGGCGACGGCGGCGGGGGCGGCGGCGAGGCGGCGGGCGGCGCCTCGGGCTGCGGCTTCAGCCTCGGCGGCGGCGGCGCGAGCTGCGCCTTCAAGGCCTCGGGTGCGCATCTGCGCTACGGGGGCGGCGGCGTCGGCGGGCCAGGCTTCCCGGGCTCGACCGGGGTTACCGCGAACCCCTGGAACGCCGGCCTCGGCCGCTACTGGTCGCACGACTACGCCGAGCGCATCGTCATGGACCCCGACGAGACCCACGTCTGGCTGCTGACCCGGTTCGGCAGCTTCCGCGAGTTCGGCAGCCTCGCCGCGGGCAGCGGGCTGCGGCTCTACCAGACGGTGACGCCGAGCGACGAGTACCGCAAGCTCTTCTTCAACGCCACCACCCAGGGCTGGCAGCTGCAGGGCCTC
>DATGHG010000254.1:0-4145 GCA_035308185.1 Thermoanaerobaculia bacterium
CCACCACCGGTGCCGACGCGGCGGCGGTCGTGGCGCGCATCGGGGCCCACGGCGTGACCGTGGCGACCGGGCTCCTCCCCGAGCTGCGCAGCCGCTACTTCCGCGTCGGCCACATGGGCTGGGTGATCGGCAACCCCGACCTGCTGCGCCACACCGTCGCCGCTGTGGCCGCCGGGTTGCGGGAATGCGGCCTGGGCGCCGGCGAGGCAGCGGAACGGCAGGCGATGGCCGCGCTTGACGAGCTGGCGGCCCTCGAGCCGGTGGCTACCGCAAGCGCCACCGGCCCGTAAACGCAAGACGGCTGCGCCGCTACCTCGCCGCCAATCAGCGCGAGCCGGTCTTGGGCTTGGCCGCCTTGGCGGCGGGCGCCTTCTCGGGCTTGACGTCGACCGCCGTCGCGGTCATTCGGTACTCGACGGTCACCTTGGCGCCGACCTTGAGGTCGCCGGTCACCTTGGTCCCGGCGTCGCGGGCGATCTCCCAGCGGTCCTTGCCCTTCATCACCACGATCATGTCGGGGGTGAGCTCGAGCACCGGGCCCGTCACCTGGTAGGTCTTCGGCGCCGCCGCCTGGGCCGGCGCCACGAGAACGATGGCGACCAGCGCCGCCGCGACCAAACTCGCAACCAGTCTCTTCAGCATCGCAGAACCCTCCTGTTCGATTAGGCCCGCCGCCTGCCGCGAGTCCCGCCCAGGCTACTGGTGGGGCCCTCGACCGGCGACGAGCGAAGCCGCAGACGGGAAGGGACCGCTCCCTTCCGAGCTTGCGGCGATCCGTTTCGTCCTCGGCGCGCGACCGCTAGCTGGAGCGGCCCTCGAGCCACTCGAGCCCTTGGCGCAGCAGCTGCGGTTCGGCAGTGCCCTGGGGCGTCAACCGATCCACCACCGCCGGCAACACCGCGGCCAACGTGGAGGCGGCCGCTTCCGGCGGCAGCCCCAGGCGCTGTGCCATCTCCGCCAACCGCTGCGGTCCCAGCACTCCCTGCAGCTGCGCGCCCGAGATCGGCAGGTTCTCGCCCGATCCCAGCCACGAGCCGATGACATGACCCAGGCCCTGGCCCTCGAACTGCTTCACCAGATCCTGCAAGCCACCGGCGCCGCCTTGGGTCAGCATCCCGACGGCCTCTTGCACCAGCGCCCCGCTCATCGCGGGAGCAACCGGCGCCGCCGCACCCGCCGGCGTCGCAGAACCCTCCGCCGCGCCAGCCACGCTGCCCGTCACCTTGACCACCTCGTCCCAGAAACCCATCGCCGTCTCCTTCCGTTTCGCTTCAGCTTGCGTCCTCGGCGGCGCCGGCGCACCGGCGCCGCCGCGCTCCTACTTGGGCGGTGCCTTTGGCGCGTTCTTGGCGGCGCGGTAGCCGGCCTTGATCGCGTCGGCTTCGGTCATGTACTGGCCGTGCTTGGTCTTGCCGTACCACTCGTCACCCTGCACGTGGTAGACCTTGGTCTTCAGATTCACCCACACCATCCCCGGCTGGGGGGGCGCCGGAGCCGTGCCGCCGGCAGCGGTGGCCGGGGGCGGCGCCGTCGTGGCGGCTGCCGCCGGAGCGGCGGCTGCCTTGGACCTGGGCGCCTGGGACGCCATCGTCCCCGGTGCCGCCGCCGATGTCGCCGGTGCCGCAGCGGCTGCCGCCTTGGTGCCGGCGGCCGGCGCGGCGTTGCCGGACACGGTCACCAGCGGGGTGATCTTCGCGATGGTCTTGGCCGGCACGCCGGCGCGCGCCAGGTCGGCGACGCTGGCGTAGGGCCGGCCGGCGACGATCTTCTTGGCGGTGGCCGCTCCGACGCCGGGCAGCGCGACGAGGTCGGCGTCGCTCGCCGTGTTGAGATCGACCGGCCCGGCCGTCGCCGCCGTCTTCGCGCCCGCGCCCGCGGCAGCGGCCTTGGACTTGGGTGCCTGGGCCGCCATGGTTCCGGTCGCTGCCGGCGGCGCCGCCGACGTCGCCGCCTTGGCGCCGGCCGCCGGGGCGCCACCGCCGGACACGGTCACCAGCGGGGTGATCTTCGCGATGGTCTTCGCCGACACGCCGGCGCGCGCCAGATCGCCGACGGCGGCGTAGGGGCGGCCGGCGATGATCTTCTTGGCCGTCGCCGCCCCGACTCCGGGCAGCGAGGTGAGGTCCTTCTCGCTCGCCGTGTTGAGGTCCACGGGCCCGGCGGCCGAGGCAGCGGCGCCCGCGGCGCCCGCGGCATGGGCCGGCGCCGGCGACAGGACGGGCCAGGCCAACGCCAGCGCCGCCACCAGGACGATTGCATGTCGCCAAATGCTGTTTCTCGATGCGGTCATCGACTCTCCTTCGCCGGGGCCGGTAGGGCGCCCGGAAGCTCGTGAGGGTTGCTGGGAAGATCCAACGATCCAGTTGCGCGAAGCCTATAGCATTTCTCCCCCGTCCCGCGACCCTCCTCGTTCCCTCCCGACCACCGGGTACAATGGCGGGGTGTTGTCCGAGGACCGGCTTCTCTCTGGCGCCCCCGATCCCGAGGACCTCGGAGTCGAGCCCTCGCTGCGGCCTCGGCACCTCGACGAGTACGTCGGCCAGCGCAAGATCGTCGACAACCTGCGCGTCTTCATCCGCGCCGCTCGCGAGCGTGGCGAGAGCCTCGATCACGTGCTGCTGTTCGGCCCCCCGGGGCTCGGCAAGACCACGCTGGCGCACCTCATCGCCACCGAGATGGCGGCGCCGCTGCGCATCACCTCCGGACCGGTGCTCGAGCGCGCCGGCGATCTGGCCGCCATCCTCACCAACCTCGAGGCCGGCGAGGTGCTGTTCATCGACGAGATCCACCGCCTCGGCCCGACCGTCGAGGAGATCCTCTATCCGGCGCTCGAGGACTACCGCCTGGATCTGGTGATCGGGCAGGGCCCCGCCGCCCGTACGGTCAAGATCACGCTGCCCCGCTTCACGCTGGTGGGCGCCACCACCCGCGCCGGACTGATCAGCGCGCCGCTGCGGGCCCGCTTCGGCATCGTGCACCGCCTCGATTTCTACGTGCCGGCGGAGCTGGCGCAGATCGTCAAACGGTCCGCGCGGCTGCTGGCGATCGAGATCGACGACGCCGGCGCCGGCGAGCTGGCACGCCGCAGCCGCGGCACGCCGCGGGTGGCCAACCGGCTGCTCCGCCGAGTGCGCGACTTCGCGCAGGTGGAGCGGACCGAGCGCATCGACCTCGACGCCGCGCGCAGCGCCCTGGCGCTGCTCGAAGTGGACGAGCACGGCTTCGAGGAGGTGGACCGCAAGCTGCTGAGCACGCTGATCGCGCACTACGACGGCGGCCCGGCCGGGATCAAGGCGCTGGCGGCGGCAGTGGGCGAGGACGCCGGCACCCTCGAGGACCTCTACGAGCCCTATCTCATCCAGGAGGGCTTCCTGCAGCGCACGCCGCGCGGCAGGGTGGCGACCCGGCGCGCCTACGAGCACCTCGGCCTGCCGCCCCGCCACGGCACCACCGGCCGCCTCTTCTGATCGCCCCGCCGCCGGGCTCCCGATGCCGATGCGCCGCGCCGCGCTGATCTACAACCCGACCGCCGGGCGCGGCCGCTGGCAGCGCGTGCTGGCGGGCGTCCTCGGGATCTGCCGCCGGGAGGGTTTCGACATCGAGCCGATGCCCACGGCCGCGGCCGGCCAGGCGACCGAGCTGGCCGGCGAGCTCGCCCGCGAGGGCCGCGTCGAGGCGGTCTTCGCGCTCGGCGGCGACGGCACCGCCCGCGAGGTGGCCGCCGGCCTGCTGGGCGGCCATGCGCGGCTGGGCATCCTGCCGGGCGGCACCGCGAACCTGCTGGCGCTAGCTCTCGGGCTGCCGCGCGACCCGCTCGCCGCCGCCGCCGTGCTCTGCCGCTCGCCGGCGCGCCCTTTCGACGTCGGCCTCGCCGGCGGCAGGCCCTTCCTGATGATGATCTCGGCCGGCCTCGACGCCCGCGCCCTGGCCGCCCTCGACCCTGGCTGGAAGGCGCGGCTGGGCAAGACCGCCGTTTTCCTGCAAGGGGTGCGGGAGTGGTGGCGCTACGGCTATCCCGCGATCGAGATCACGGCCGACGGCGAGCGCCTGCCGCCCGCCACCTTCCTCGCCGTCTCCAACATCCCCCACTACGGCGGCAGCTTCCACATGGCGCCCGGCGCTCGCCCCGACGACCGGCGGCTCGA
>DATGHG010000255.1:0-4551 GCA_035308185.1 Thermoanaerobaculia bacterium
GGCGGCAGTGCGCTCGGCGGTGGCGGCAACGCGACGCGCCCGCCTGGTGCTACTTACGCCGGCGCTCTTCGGCGGCGGCGCACTGCCGGGCTGGTCCGGCGGCCCGTGGCCGGACGGCGGGCCAGTGTGCGCGACGGTCCGCGCCGCCTGCGTGCCGCGTCCCGATGTCGTCTCGGGTTGGGACCTCGCCGCCGGCCGGGCCAAGCCGACGCGCCGTCTGGCCGCGGCGGGCAGCGTCTATTTCGTGGAACTGGCGGGAGGCGGTACCGAGGAGCTCGGGCAGTGGTGTGACGCGGCGTGGCTCGCCTGCCTGAGCGACGCCGAGCAGGACCGGCGCGACGGCTTCGGCCTGGCGGCGGTCGGCGCTTGGGAGGAGGCACTTGCATGAGACCCGCTCCCGCATCAGGTCCGGCACCCACGGCGCGGCGCACCAGCTGGTCGCTGGAAGTCGAGGTGGAGCTGGTGACCCGACTCTTCGGCGGCGGCGCCCGCGCCCGCGAGCTCGATGAGGTTTCCTGGCTGCGCCCGGCGGCCCTGAAGTCTGCGCTACGCGCCTGGTGGCGGGCCGGTCGCTGCCACGACTGCAAGACACTGGCGGAGTTGCGCGGCCGCGAGCAGGAGCTGTTCGGGAGTCCCGGTGCCTACGACGGTGCTGGCCGTCCCGTTGGCGGTCCGGGCCTGTTGGCGGTGGAGGTCGAGGCAGCAGCCCCCTCGAAGACCGAGGCTTATGGCGGCAAGCCGAGCAGCCCGCTACATGTCGCGCTGTTCGCCGCGGCGGGCATGGGACAGGGCAAGGAGCCGGCACGCCTCGCCCTGCCTGGGAACACTCGGGCCGTGGTGCGGCTGGCCACGCCAGCGGCGGCGCCATCGCCCGGTTGCCGGGCGCACGACGAGATCATGGCGGCGCTGCGCCTGTGGCTGACCCTGGGCGGCATGGGCGCGCGCACGCGCCGTGGGGCAGGGGCGATCGCAGTCTCACGGCCGGAAGGCGCTGAGCGCCTCGGCCTCCCAGCCTCCGCTGACCAGCTCGATGCCTTTCTGCGGACGGCGTGCCGGCCCTGGAATGTGGAGGCGGAGCTCGACGGCATCTTCTCGCTTGCCCGCACCTGGCAGGTGTTCGCCGGCCGGGTGCTCGCTGACGCCGAGCAGGCCCAAGGCGATCTGCTGAGCGCCCTGCGCCGCGCCCGGCAGGACCGCCCGGCAGCGCAAGCCGGGCGGTGGGGACGGTCGGCCTGGCCGGAGGCCGACGCCATCCGCCTGAAGAGCCTCGGCAGCTACGTCCACATCCCGGACCCGAAGAACGCGGGACGCTACCCGCGTGCCGCACTTGGCCTGCCCATCGTCATGCACTACAAGGACAGGCCTCCCAAGGAACCGCCGGAGCAGCAGATCCTCGCCGCGCGGCCGGCGGCACGCGGCGGGTGGGACAAGATCGAACGGTATGCGAGCCCGATCCTGCTGCGGCCGGTGGCGGTTTGGGAGAAGGGGCAGCGCCGCTACGTGCCGGTCGCCCTGTTCACGCGGTGCACGCTGCCGCCCGCCGCCCGCCCCTGGGTGACGAGCGAACCGTCCAAGCAGGTCGCGCCCGAGGACGTGATCGCCAGCTACGCGATCCGGGAGCATGCCGAAGAGACTCTTGCCCGCGTCGCCACCGCGTTTGGCGGCGATTTCCGTCCCTTGCTGGGGGTTTGAACATGCTCACCCGCCTCGTCTTCGTGCACGCCTTGTCGCCCCTTCACGCCGGCACTGGCCAGTCGGTGGGCGCCATCGACCTGCCGATCGCCCGCGAGCGGCCGACCGGCATCCCGCTGGTGCCGGGCTCTTCGATCAAGGGCGCCCTGCGAGCCCGCAGCGGCGACCGTCCGCTGACCCGCGAGGTGTTCGGCCCAGACACCACCGCGTCTTCCGAGCATGCAGGCTCCGTGCACTTCTCCGACGCCCACCTCGTACTGCTGCCGGTCCGCAGCATTGCCGGGACTTTCGCCTGGGTGACCTCGCCGTACCTGTTGCGCCGGTTGGCCCGTGACGCACGGGAAGCCAGCTTGGAGCTCCCCGCCTGCACGCCGGCACCGGCAGCGCCGGACCGCTGCACCATCCTCGGAGCAACCCTCACCGTGGGAGACGGCGCCGCGCGGCGGGTGGTGCTCGAGGACCTCGATTTCACTCCGACCGTGATCGCCCCGGGCGATGCCTCGGATGCCTCGCCGGCTGCCTCGCTCCCGGCGCTCGCCAAGACCATCGGCGAGCTTCTCTTCCCCGACGGCAGTCCCGACGCGGCTGGTTGGCGCACCAGCTTTGCCGAGCGGCTCTGCCTGGTGCACGACGACGTGATGGCCCTCCTGCTCGACACCGCTACTGAAGTGTCCGCGCGGGTGCGCCTCGACGACGACACCAAGACCGTGGCCAAGGGGGCGCTCTGGTACGAGGAGGCCCTACCTGCAGAGACCGTGCTTGCCGGGCTCGCGGTCGCCGGCAACACCGCCGCCACCCATGGCCGCGAGGCTCGCCAGGCAGGCGAGCTGCTCGCCCACGTCCAGGCGCTCGCGGCGCAGGGGATGATCCAGCTCGGAGGCAAGGCGGGAGTGGGCCGGGGCAGCTGTGTGCTGCACCTTGCCGGAGGTGCGGCATGACCCTGCAACAGCAGCGGGCCGCACTCGCCTTCGATCAGCTCGGGGCGGTGCGCGGCCGGCCGGAAGAGGACAGGCTCCACTACGCCGGGATGGCGCAGAAGCTGCCCGTCTTGATCCGCAGCGCCGGCCTGTGCCAGGCGCTCCACTTCGTCCGGTCGCGCCAGGACCGCCCCGTGCTCGGTCTGCTGCTCGATCACCTGGCGGCGCAGCTCCGGCGCACCGATCCGGCGATCGCCGACGGCGCGGCGCTGTGCGAGCGCGCCCGGCGCGTCGACCTTGCCCACTACCTATGGATGACACGCGAGGCCCTTGCCTGCGCCGAGTGGTATGCGCGCCTCAGCCAGTCGGAGCTCGGCGTCGAGCGCGACGCCGGCGAGCGGTAAGCCATGGCCCGCCGCGACTCCCTCGCCGCGCTGCATCCGACCGGCAGCACCCACGCCGGGCTGTGGCTCGACCGCTATCTCGCGGACCACGAAACCGCCGGCGCCAAGCAGGCACACATCGACGCGTTGCTGCGTCCGCGCCCACCGGCGGCACCCGCTACCTATCATCACTTCTTCCAGCGCTGGCAGCAGGCCCTGGCGGCGCTGCCTCCATGCACGCGCCTCGCTCGCGCGTCGGTGGTCGGTCGCATGGTGGTGGGCCTCGGCGCCGAGGCGGTGCTCGAAGCGTCGCTCTGCTTGCATCGGACCTACGGCGTGCCCTACATCCCAGGAGCGGCGCTCAAGGGCCTCGCCGCGGCAGCGGCTCACCGCGCGGTGGCCGATCCTGACTGGAGAAAGGGCGGGGACCAGAACGCCGGCGAGTCCCACCGCGTTGCCTTCGGCGATACCGAAAGCGCCGGCTACGTCACCTTCCATGACGCCCTCTGGTGGCCGCAGGACGTGCTGCCATTGAACCTCGACGTGATGACGGTCCATCATTCCGCCTACTACCAGGGCCGGGACGTACCGCCGGCCGACTGGGACAACCCGGTGCCGGTGCCGTTCGTCTCGGCGCGAGGCAGCTACCTGCTGGCCTTGACGGGACCGGCGGAGTGGGCAGATGCCGCCCTCGAGATCCTGACCGGCGCGCTCGTCACCGACGGCATTGGCGCGAAGACGGCCGCCGGCTACGGGCGCATGAAGGTGACGCCGCTCGCACCACCTGACGGGGAACAGGCTGGGGCGGTGCAGAGGACGGGGAACGCTCCGGTGGGCGGGTCACAGCGGCAAGCGGATTCCCACGCTGGCGGGCTGACCGGCCGGACGCCGCCCTGGGAGGCGTGGGTACGATCGATCCATTTCGGCAATGCCGAGCACGAAGTACCGCGTGTCTTGGCCGCACTGACCGGCAGCGACCGAGGCCTCGCCGCCCGGCGCCTGGTCGAACAGCTCAAGCGCAAGGCACTCCTCGACCCGAAGCGCAAGGACAAGGAGTGGGTCACCAAGCTCCTGGCGGCAGCGCAGGAGTAGGAAGGCCGCTTGGGGCAACCGCGCGCGAGCGGCGGAGGCTGCCCAATCAGGCGCCGCCGTCAGGCCCCGAGACGGTTGACGCTGAGGTTTCGAGCTCGCGCCAGCCGCCTCTGCTAGCCTGATCCGATGAAGAACGCTGCGACAATGGATTCCTCTCTCGACATGGTCCCGATGATCGTGCTGGTGGGCAACCGCACCCCCTTACGATGGTGCGGAGCACTGGCCAGTCGTCGAGGTCTACTGCGCCGGCCAACTTACCTGCGTCATGACGCCGGGCAGCAGTTCCGCGAAGCGATTGTGAGCTCCCTGGACGCGCACCGCCGAAGATGGACCTGCCCCGGTTCGGTGGACAGTAGACGGTTTGGGTCTTCCTTCTTCTGCTGGGGGCGCAAGCCCCCAGCACCAAGGTCCTACGGAAACGCGTAGCGCGCCCGCCACTTAGCTCCATCATTTTACGCCGCCTTCTG
>DATGHG010000256.1:0-14238 GCA_035308185.1 Thermoanaerobaculia bacterium
CATCGACGACGCCGTCAAGTCCCTGGTCCTGCGCGGCGCCGACGCCCCCGAGATCAAGCGCGAGGCGATCAAGAACGGCATGCGCACGCTGCGCCAGTCCGCCCTGCGCAAGCTCGCCGAAGGCGTCACCACGTTTGAAGAGGTGGTGCGGGTCACCGGCATCTGAGGGGCGGTCGCGGCCGGCGGCCGGGAGGGCAGGACCTTCGGCCTACCGCCCGGGCAGCCGGTCCAGCCCGGGCGGCAGCGGCTCGGCGTCGCGCGCCACCTCGGCGGCGCGGGCGCGGCGGGCGAGCAGCCGCTCCTCGTCCGGCCAGCGGCGGTCCAGGATGTAGAGCAGGGGATCGACCGGCACCAGGGCGCCACCCGGGCCGCGCCGGCGCACCTCGAAATGCAGATGCGGGCTCAGGCTCCAGCCGGAGCTGCCCACGACCGCCAGCACCTCGCCGCGCCGCACCGTCTGGCGGGCCGCCACTTTGAGCTCGCCGCAGTGGCCGTAGAGCGTCAGGAAGCGGTCCCCATGCCCCACCGCCACCAGGGTGCCGTAGCGCCACCAGGCCGGGCTGCGGGCCAGCGGATAGACGCCGGCGAACAGCACCACCCCGTCGGCGGGCGCCAGGATCGGCGTGCCGCGCGGTGCCGCCAGATCGATGCCGGCGTGGAACGCCAGGTCGCGGCTGAAGGCGCTGCGCTGGCGGCCGAAGGGGTTGGTGAGCACGTAGCGGTCGCCGCGCAGCGGGCAGGCGGCGGGGGTGAAACGCGCCTGGTCGGGATGGGCGCCCTCGAAGGCGCGCACGGCGGTCAGCGCCGCCTCGACCTCCCCGATCTCGCCGCGGATGCGCGCCCGCAGCCGCTCGCCCTGCCGCACGGTGCCGTCGTAGATCGATTCCGGAACCGCGACGCCGGCCGCCGCCGTTGCCGCCGCACCCTCACCCGGCTCGCCGCCGGCGCCCGCCCCGCCGGCGCCCGTCGCGGGCGCCGCGCCGGCCCGGCCGCCGCCGGCGATCTCGTAAGCGACCGACACCTTGCGCACCCGGCTTTCGAGGTCGTCGCTGCGCGTCCGCAGCTGCTCGAGCCGCCCCACCAGGGCCAGCAGGCGCTCTCCCAACCGCGCCCGCTCGCCGGCCAGGGCGCGATATTCCTCGCTGCCGAAGAGGCCGGCGACCACCCCCGGCGCCAGGCCCGCGGCAGCGGCCAGCAGCAACAGGTAGGCCAGCCCCAGGGCCGACCACCAGGTGAGGCGAGCGCGGGTCAGCCGGAAGTAGCGCACCCGCCCGCGGCTGCCCGCCGGATGCACCTGCACCTCGAAGCTGGCGACGGCCGGCGTGGGCCGGCGCGGGTCCTTCACGGTGCAGCCAAGGTTGGCAGCGGGCTCAGGCGATCCACCTCTGCCTCGCCGGCGTGGTGCGCCACCGCCGCCAGCAGCTCGCGGTGCACCGCGACGCCGCCGGCGACCAGGTTGCCGCTGACGAAGAAGCCTTCGCCGCCGTCGAGGTCGGTGACGGTGCCGCCGGCCTCGCGCACCAGCAGCACGCCGGCGCCGATGTCCCACGGCGACAGGCGGAACTCGAAAAAGCCGTCGTAGACGCCGGCCGCGGTGTAGGCGAGGTCGAGCGCGGCCGAGCCGCACCGCCGGATCGCCTTGGCGGCGAGGAACACCTCGCGGAAGACGCGCAGGTAGACGTCCAGGGTGGCATGGGCGCGGAAGGGATAGCCGGTGGCCAGGAAGGCCCCCGCCAGGCCAGGGTGGCCCGAGGCCGCCATCGGCCGCCCGTTCCAGCGCGCGCCGGAGCCCAGCGCCGCGGTGAACAGGTTCTCGCCCGGCGGGTCGAGGATCACCGCGGCCACCACCTGCTCGCCGCGCCGGCAGGCCACCGAGACGCTCCACACCGGCAGGCCCTGCAGGAAATTGGTGGTGCCGTCCAGCGGATCGACCAGCCACTGGTACTCGCTCTCGCTGGCGGCGCCCGCCCCGCCCCCCTCCTCCGCCAGGATGCGATGTCCGGGGAAGCGCCGGCGGATCTCCCCCAGCACCGCCGCCTCGCTCTCGCGGTCGGCGCGGGTGACGAAGTCGTTCTCCGCTTTGCGCGCCACCTCCAGATCGCCGGACCGGAAGTAACGTTGCAGCACCTCCGACCCGGCACGCGCCGCGCCCACCGCCACCGCGAGCAATTCCTCGTAATAGCCCACCACGACCGCCGATTATAGGGTCTGCCGCCACCGGCGCCGAGCCGAGTTTCCACGAAGTGCCTGAGCAAGGCCGCGCTTTCGGCCGGGCCTGGGGCGCCCGGCTTCGTGTGCACCCTGCGCGCCCAGGTTGAGGTGCGAGCGCTGCGACCAGCGGCGGATCAGGCTATAGTCGGTGCCGGTGCGCAATTTCTATTTCGACCTCACCCAAGAGCTGAACGAAGCGGGATCCATCGCGGCGCTCGCCTCCGGTCAGGCGGTGGTGTTCTACCGGCTTGCCATGATGAGCAAGGATGGGGACTGGATCTTGAAAGAGTCCCCTGAAGCCTGCCGGCGGACACTCGCCGTGCTCGCACGGCACGGGGCACGGTACCGACCAGGCGCTCCCCTCGACGTCCGTTGGCTCGCCGGAGGCTGGTCGAGCCACTTCGAGTTCTTGGACCCCAAGCGCCGACGCATCCGCTGCGACTTCGTGACCCGCCCACCTCGCGTCCGGCCCGAGGAGGTGACGGCACTCTTCGCGTCGCCTGGGGAGCCGACGCTCGTCGTGCGCATCGAACCGCTGATCCGGATGAAACAGACCCAGCGGGCCAAGGACTATCCCGTGATCGGCGAACTCGCTCGCCTGCTGCCGCCGGAGCGGGAGATCGAGCTGACGACCGACCCCGATCGCATCCTCGCGCTCGCCCCGCTCCACGGCCAGGAGTCGGAACGCCGGGCGGTCAAGGCCGCCCGCACAGGCCTCCCACGCGAGGAGGTCGTCGTGGAGTTGGCGCGGGAAGCCGACCGGATGCAGGTCGCGGACCGGGCGAGGCTCGAGAGATATCGCGCGGCTTCGGAGTCCTTTCTGCGGGAGTTTCAGGCGTCCGACATCTCGGCACAGCGCCTCCCGGAGAGCCACCAGCGCATCCTCGATCTCGCCGAGCGATGGCTGCCCTTGGATCCCTTTGCGACTCGAGACACCGCACATGGAACTCCTGAGTGAAGACGATCTCAACCTCGCGGAGATGACCCCGGAGGAGCTCGACCTTGCCTGGGATCTCTGGTTCGATCTCGCGCAGGCTACGAACGACGACGATCCGGCCTACAGCCACGGCGTCTTCGTCCTCCATCCGCCACCTTCGCAGCTCGCCGACGCCGCGGCCAGCCGCGCCGCCGATCACCGCCGGGAATAGTAGGCGGCGATCACCGCCTCGGCCCGGCGGCCCAGGAAGCGGAAATCCGCCTCCTGCCGGTCGCGGTGGCGCCTCCCCATCGCTCCCCCGCCGTCGGCCTCGCCACTGAACGCCTTCCAGACGAAGGTGCCGGCCAGCCATGCGGGCCGTCCGAGCGCCCGGAATAGGGCCTCGTAGGCGGTCGCCTGATCCTCCTGCGACGGCGTGCCGCCCTCGCGATGGGGCGCGATCCAGGCGGCGCGGCTGGCCGGAAAACCGACCTCGGTCAACAGCAGCGGCCGGCGCCAGGCACGGCTGGCGGCGGCCAGGCGGGCCGCCACCGCCGTGGCGCCGCGCGCCAGCTCCGCACGGCTGGCCGCCAGGTCGGCCGCGAGCGGATAGTAGGCATCGACGCCGATCAGGTCGAGCTGGCCCCAGAACGGGGCGCGCTCGAGGTCGCCGTTCCAGTTGCCCGAGTAGGTGAGCGGCCCCGGGAACACCTGCCGCACCGCCGCGATCAGCCGGCGCCAGTCGGCTTCCCGGCCGAGGGTCCCGGACAGCTCGCAGCCGACGCTGAACAGGTCCGCCCCCGCCCAGCGGGCGAGCACCGCATGGTGCAGCACGAAGCGGCGGTAGTCGCGCCACCAGTCCTCCCATGCCGCCTCGTCGCCCATCGCCACGTCGCCCGGCCAGCTGCCGCCGCCCACCCAGATGTGCGGCTTGTAGAGCGTGCGCAGGCCATGGGCGCGGGCGCGCCGCACCGCGTGGATCAGCCCGACGTCGCTCTCGCTCTCCGGGCTGCCGTTGAGCATCCGCAGCTGCGGGGCGGCCGGGCCCCGCTGGAAGGCGAACGGCATCAGCGACACCGCGTCGACGCCCAGCGCCGCCAGCCGATCCAGCTGCCGGTCGAGCGCCGGAGCGTGATACCCCCCTTCCAGGCTGTTTTCCATCGCCAGCGAAACGCCGCGCAGGAAGCGCGGCACGGGCCGCAACCCGCCGCTCGGGACCTCCCCGCCGTCGACCCGGTCCGGCGGGGAGACGGCCGCCGGGAAGGCGGCCGCCGGCGACGGCGACCCGAGGCCGCCGAGCCAGGCGTCCACCGCGGACGGCGTCAGGCGGCGGGCAGCGTCCAGCTTCACCGCCAGCGTCGTACCCGGCAGGTGGTCGAGCAGTGCCGCCGCCACCGGCGTCCAGAGCACCGCGGGTCCTCCCGGCGGCACCCCAGGCGCCAACAGCTCCGCGGCCGCGGGCAGCGTCCCTGAGCCGGCCAGCCAGGGCAGCCACTCACGGTAAGGCTTCCCATACCAGCCGCCGGCCAGCCAGAGGGCCGCACCGCGTTCGAGCCACGGTGGCAGCGAGCGGAGCGGTGCCGCTGGCGATGCCCTCACGGCGGGCTCCGGCCCGATCCGCGCCGGAGCGGCGGCGGCAGCTCCCGCCGTGGCACCGGGACCATCGGCGCCGCTGGCGCCGGCCAGGCCGGCGCGCGCCATCAGCCTCCCGGCCAGGGCAACTCGGTAAGCAAAGAGGTCGTCGGGATGGAAAACGAGGTGCAGCTCGGCCCGGTCGCCGGGCATGCCCGCCGGCACCGCTTCGCCGATCGCGCCGGCATGGCGCGCCTGCGCCACGAGGTCGTCTTCGACCGCCACGACGATCGGCGCCGCCATCGCCCCCGCGCCTCCTGGCGGCACCGGCAGCGGCACCCGGGCCGCCATCGCCGCCACCGCGGCGTCCAACTCGGCCGCCAGGCGCTCCATCTCCTGCCGTCCCGCACCGGCCAGGCGCGCCGGCGGCACCAGCAGAGTCACCCGCCGGCCGGGCAGCTCGCGCCACCCTGCCTCGCCTTCGCCGGCGGCGGTGACCGCCGTTGCGCTGGCCGCCGGCGCGCGCCCTGATACCGATCCCGCCAGGCAGCAGACAACCGCCAGCCACACCAGCCGCATCATCGGCACCAGGGCCGACCGCGCCTCAGCCGGCCCCATCCCAGGCGACCGCGTCGACCTGGCCCGCGCCCTCATTCACCGTCGCCGAGCTGGTGAGCGCCGCCCCCCCTGGCGCCCTTGCCACCGCCCGTCCGCACCGCCCGCCGCGGCAGCTCCACCCGCCTCCCGCCCACCAGCGTCGCCACCGGCCGGCCCTTGAGCTGCCAGCCGTCGAAGGGCGTGTTCCGCGAGCGGCTCAGGAAGGCGGCCGCTTCGACCGTCACCTCGCCCTCGGGATCGAAGAGGGTCACGTCCGCCGGGCTGCCCGGCCGCAGCGTGCCACCCGGCAGCTTGAGCACCCGCGCCGGGCCGGTCGAGAGCAGCTCCACCAGCCGCGAGAGGCCGATCACCCCTGGCCGCACCAGCCGGTCCAGGCACAGCCCCAGGGTGGTCTCGAGCCCGAGGATGCCGAACGGCGCGAGATCGAACTCGACGTCTTTCTCGTCGGCATGATGCGGCGCGTGGTCGCTGGCGATGGCGTCGATCGTGCCGTCGGCGAGCCCCGCCAGCAGCGCCCGCCGGTCGCGCTCCGAGCGCAGCGGCGGCTTCATCTTGCACTGGGTCGAGAACACCGTCCGCGCCACCTCCTCGTCGGTCAGTAGCAGGTGGTGCGGCGTCACCTCGCTGGTCACCGGCAGCCCCCGCCGCCGCGCCTGCCGCACCAGCTCGAGGCTGCGACCCGTGGACAGATGGGCGACGTGGTAGCGGCCGCCGGTGTCCTCGAGCAGCAGCAGGTCGCGCGCCACCATCACGTCCTCGGCGGACCCCGGGATCCCGGCGAGCCCCAGCCGGGTGGCCCATTCCCCCTCGTGCATGACCCCCTTGCCCGACAGGTTCAGGTCCTCGGCGTGCTGGATCACCGGCACGTCGAAGTGCTGCGCGAACAGCAGCGCCCGCCGCATCAGCTCGGCGTTCATCACCGGCCTGCCGTCGTCGGAGACCGCCACCGCTCCCGCCCGCACCATCTCGCCGATCTCCGCCAGCTCCTCGCCCGCCAACCGCTTGCTCACCGCGCCGATCGGATACACCCGCGCATGGCCGTGCCGCCGCGCCGCCGCCAGGATGTGCTCGGTCACCGAACGGTTGTCGTTCACCGGCTCGGTGTTGGCCATGCAGGCGACCGCGGTGAAGCCGCCCGCCGCCGCCGCCATCGTGCCGGTCGCCACCGTCTCCTTGTACTCCTGCCCGGGCTCGCGCAGGTGCACGTGCATGTCGATCAGGCCGGGAGCCACCACCAGCCCGGCGGCGTCGAGCACTGCCGTTTCCCGGCGTTCGCCGGCGCCTTCCCGGCGCTCGCCGGCCGCCTCGCGCCCCCCGCCCTGCGCGCGCCCCTCGCCCTCCTCGCGCGCCACCACCGCGGCCACGACGCCGTCCTCGATGAGCAGGTCGTAGGCGCCGTCGAGGCCCTGTGCGGGATCGATCAGGCGCCCGTTCGCGATCCGCAGCCGCCCACCGGGCCGGCCGCCGCCGCCAGTCGTCGACGGTATCTGCGGGATCGGCGGCATGTCAGGCGGTCTCCTCGTGCACGCCGGAGAGCAGGTAGAGCACCGCCATGCGCACCGACACCCCGTGGGTGACCTGCTCGAGGATCACCGAGTACGGGCCGTCGGCCACCTCGCTGGCGATCTCCACGCCGCGGTTCATCGGCCCCGGATGCATGATGATCACGTCCTCCGCCGCCCCGGCGAGCCGCGCGCTGGTCAGCCCGAAGAGCTCGAAATACTCCTTGACCGAGGGAAATGCCTGGCGCCCCTGGCGCTCGAGCTGGATGCGCAGCATCATGATGACGTCGGCGCCGCGCACCGCCTCCTCGAGCGTGTAGGCGACCTCGACCCCCAGGCGCTCGATGCCGACCGGCATCATGGTGCGCGGCCCGGCGACCGTCACCCGCGCGCCCATCTTGGTCAGCAGGTGGATGTTGGAGCGCACCACCCGGCTGTGCTCGATGTCGCCGACGATCGCCACCTTGAGGCCGCCGAGCCGGCCCTTGTGGCGGCGGATGGTGTAGGCGTCGAGCAGCGCCTGCGTCGGGTGCTCGTGGGCGCCGTCGCCGGCGTTGATCACTCCCGCCTTGAGCTTGCTGGCCAGCAGGTGCGGCGCCCCGGCGTGGGCGTGCCGGATCACGATCAGGTCCGGCGCCATCGCCTGCAGGTTGAGCGCGGTGTCCACCAGGCTCTCGCCCTTGGACAGCGCCGAGCCCGACGCCGAGAAGTTGAGGTTGTCGGCCGACAGACGCTTCTCGGCGATCTCGAAGCTCGAGCGGGTGCGGGTGGAGGACTCGAAGAAGAGGTTCACCACCGTCTTGCCGCGCAGCGCCGGCACCTTCTTGATCGGGCGCTCGCCGACCTCGCGGAACGACTCGGCGGTGTCGAGGATGAGCTCGATCTCGCCCGGCGACAGCTCGGCGATCCCCAGCAGGTCCTCGCGCGTCCAGCGCACCGGGGAGGCCGCGCTCATCGCCATCACCGCGGCGCGCGCTCCAGGATGCGCACCAGCTCGGCGCCGTCGGTCTGCTGGAAACAGACCTCGATCAGCTCGTCATGGGAGATCGGCACGGTCCGGCCGACGAAATCGGCCTGGATCGGCAGCTCGCGGTCGCCGCGGTCGATCAGCACCGCCAGCTGCACGGCGCGCGGGCGCCCGTAGTCCACCAGGTGGTCGAGAGCGGCGCGCACCGTGCGGCCGGTGTAGAGCACGTCGTCGCAGAGCACCACCACGCGGCCGTCGATCCGGCCCGGCAGGTGGCTGCCCTTGACCACCGGCTGCGGGCCGACGGTGGACAGGTCGTCGCGGTAGAGGGTGATGTCGAGCGCCCCAAGCGGCACCTCGTGCCCCTCCATGCGCTCGATCTCGGCGGCGATCGCCTCGGACAGCGGCACCCCGCGGGTGCGGATGCCCACCAGCATGAGATCGGCGACGCCGCGGTTGCGCTCGCTGATCTCGCCCGCCATTCGCCGAATCATCCGCGCCATCTGCTCGGCGTCGAGGATGGTCGTCTTCGGCGTCAGGTCCCTGGCCATCGGCCCTCCGGATCCGCGGCATCCTACGATCGGCCGCCGCTGCTGTCAAAGGCCTTCACCGAATCATCGGTTTATGCTACGATCCCAACCAGATTTTTGGTTTTCAGGCCAACTCAGTAAAGGAGCTTGACGCGTGAGAAGACTGCCTCTCCTGATCCTCGCCCTCGCCTTCCTGTGCAGCAGCGCGGCCTTCGCGCAGCCGACGATCTCCTACGTGCTCATCCCCAGCCAGGTCCCCGGCGCGGGAGCCACCAAGGTGGAGCTGGTGAGGACCGACCTGACGCTCACCGCGGTGCAGGCCACCTACGTCGGCCCCGGCGAATCCGGCGTCGGCGGCGGCACCTCCACCACTCTGCAAGCTTACGTCGGCCCATCCACCTCGAAGCCGAACCCACTGCTCAACCTGACGCCGGTGCTGCCCGGCGAAGGCGGCGGCATGATGATCCTGGCGCCGGTGGCGGGCCTCAATACGGTCGAGGTCTCCTTCGAGGTCGAGCAGGCGCCGGTCAAGACCGCCTGGAAGCTGCCGCTGCTCGGCGAGGCCGACTTCTTCCCCGCCAAATCGACGATCTTCGTGCTCAACCTGGTCAAGGCCAGCGACGCGGCCAGCAACCTGCAGATCTTCAACGTCGGCGCCACCGCCGCCACCTGCACGGTGCAGGTGCTGCGGCCCAAGGGCTCGCTCCTCGACGAGCGCGACGGCATCCAGGTCCCCGCGCTCGGCGTCACCAATCTCGCCGACGTCATGCGCCGCGTCGGTACGCCCGGCGCCGGCGGCCTCAACGGTGGCGTCAATGCCGCCGTCACCTGCGACCAGCCGTTCTATGCCATGGGCTCCTACGCCGCCACCAACCGCTGGGACACCCGCGTCGAGTTCCCGGCGACGCAGATCCCGACCAACCTCACCACCGTCACCCTCGACAGCCGGCCGGGAACCTTCTTCCGCGTCAAGCAGGGGGCCTCGGACCTCACCTTCCCGGTGAACCTCGACCCCACCGTCAACTATCACACCATGACCATTGCCTTCGACGTCGCCGTCAAGGACCCGCCGAGCTTCACGGTCTTCCGCAACGTCGTCGGCATGTTCCGCCACGGTGGGCGGCGCTTCAACAAGACCCTGTTCTTCGGCAGCTTCGAGAACTTCGACAAGAAGAAGTACGTCATCGACGTCGGCACGCCGTTCATCGAGACGACGCTCAAGTACCTCTTCCCGCTGGTCGGCGGCCGCACCTATCGTTTCAACATCACCCTCGACAACGACCAGCACTCGAATCATTACGTGATCACCGACCAGAGCGGCGCCGTGGTGATGGACACCCTGGCCGGGCTGTACAACGATTTCGAAACGGTCAACGGCAATCAGGTGCAGATCGAGATGGGCCTGGGCGGGGTCGCCGACAACGCCTACTTCCCGCCCTACGGCTGGGCTTTCCAGAACCTCGACATCACGGCCACCAAGTAACCTCGGCAGGCCGTTTCCAACCTACACCCGCAACCCGCCCGTCTCCGGTCCTCTTCGAGGCCCGGGGGCGGGCGCCCGGCGCCCACGCCGGTCTTCATCCCTGGACAGGCCCGGGCCCGCCGCTTAAGATGGGTCGCCCTATGGCTCGCAAGCACCACAAAGGCCCGCCGCAGCGGCCGGCCGCCACCCGGGTGCCGGCCGGCGACCTGGCTCCGAGCGGCACGAGCAGCGCGGGCGGCGCGGGCGGCGGCGCTGCCGGCGCTGCAAACGCCGCCGAGACCGGCCACGCCGCCGGCCGCGGTCACGATCCTGCCCACGGCGCCGGCACCGGCGGCGGCCACGGCTCGGGCGGCGGCCACGGCTCGGGATCCCCCCCCGGCCCGGCTACTCTCTTCTGGCGCCGCAACCGCCGCGAGCTCACCTTCCTGGCGGCCTTCATCGTGCTGCTCGGCGCCAGCTTCACCCTGATCTCCGTCAACTGGGTCAACGACCACGCCATCGAGCCCTTCACCGCCGGCGTCGCCAGGCTGAGCGGCGCCGCGCTCAACCTGCTCGGTCAGCACGTCGGCATGCGCGGCACCATCATCCAGGGGCCGCGCTTCGCGGTGAACATCCGCAACGGCTGCAACGGCGTCGAGGCGATGCTCATCTTCCTCGCCGCGGTGCTCGCCTTCCCCGCCTCCTGGCGCGCGCGCCTCACCGGCCTGGGGCTGGGCATCCTCGCCATCCAGGTCATCAACCTGGTGCGGGTGGTGAGCCTCTACCTCACCGGCGCCTACTTCCCGCGCTTTTTCGACGCCTCGCACACCGTGATCTGGCAGAGCGTGGTGATCCTCTTCGGCGTGCTGCTGTGGGTCTTCTGGGCCAACCGCCTGCCGCCGCGCGACGAGCCGGCCACCTGACGCCTCGACGCCCCCGGGATCGCTGAGCCTTGCCGGCCAAAGACAGGACCGCGGCGGCGCCGGAGCGCGGCTGGGCGATGTTGCTGATCCGCAACACCCTGCTCTGGCTGGTGCCGGTCGCCGTGCTCTGGTGGTTCGCGACGCCGGTCTACAACCGCATCCTGGTCGACACCGCCGTGCACGTCCTCCACCTCTTCGAGCACCCGGCGGTGACCGAGCTGCCGGCCAAGGGCGATCACGACGCCTATGTCGTGCGGCGCGACTTCCCGCCGGCCCGCAGCCTGGTTCACCCCTTCCGGGTCACCGACGTCCATTTCCACCTCCTGCTGCTCTGCGCCCTCTTCCTGGCGGTCCCCCGCCTGCCCTGGCGCGAGCGGCTCGAGAACCTCGCCATCGCCGTCGCCATCACCGTCGTCTACGACATCGTCCTGGTGGTGTTCATCGTCGAGTTCGCCTACGCCACCCAGCTCGGGGCCTGGAGCTTCGCCCACTACGGCGCTTTCGCCCGCAACTTCTTCGGTCTCGGCAAGCACCTGCTCGACCTGCCCTTCAAGCTCGCCCTGCCGCTGCTGCTCTGGTGCGCCTTCTACCTGCCGCGCCTGCGCGGCGGCGCCCTCGCTCCCCGCAAGCCGTAAAGAAATCACAAAGAAAGCCTGCTGCGCCCGCGGCTCGGAGCTAGATTGCCCCGACCGTGATCCGTTCCCCTCCCGGCTCGACCAGCAGCCCGGCCGGAGCTTCTCCCGCCGCTGCCGCCACGGCCCCGGCAACCACGCCGTCTCCCGCTCAGCTGTCCCACCCCCTGCTGGCGGCCGCGGCCCTCCTGCTGCTCTACGCCGTCCCGACGTGCGTTTTCCTGCAGCCGCTGTGGAATCGCTTCGGCGATCACCTCGTGGGCCACGGCGGCGACCCGGTCTTCAACCTCTACGTGCTCAAGTGGAGCGCGCGCCAGCTGCGGCTGGGGCTGCCTGACCTCTGGGACGCGAACTTCTTCTATCCGTTGCGCGGGGCGCTGGCTCTCTCGGATCACCTGCTCGGACCGGCGCTGCAGCTGCTCTTGCTGCGCCAGCTGCGCCTGGTGCCCAACGCCATCGCCGGCTACAACCTGCTGCTGGCGAGCTCCTTCGTGCTCAGCGGCGCCGCCACCGCCTGGGTGCTGCGCCGGTCGGGCCGCTCGTGGACGGCGGCGGTCCTCGGCGGCGGCATGTTCGCTTTCGCACCGATGCGGTGGGCGCACCTCGAGCACCTCCAGGTCCTGCTGGCGCAGTGGCTGCCGCTGACCCTCTGGTGCTGGGACCGCCTGCTCGCCGAGCGGACCTGGCGGCGGGCCGCCGCCTTCCTGGCCCTCTACCTCCTGCACCTCGCCGGCGGCAGCTACCTGGCCTACATGATTCACCTGCCGATGCTGGCGCTGCTGATCAGCCGGGCCGTGGCGGACCGGCGCCGGACCGGCGGCGATGCGCGCGTCCCCGGGCTCTTCTCCCGGCGCGGCCTGTGGGTGCTCGCGCCGGTGGCGCTGCTCGCCGCCGTCATGGTCTGGCTGCTGTACTCGCCCTATCTGACGGTCTCCCGCCGCAACGGCTTGATCCGCTCGACGCAGGAGGTGGCGCTCTACGCCGCCACGCTGCCGAGCTACCTGGCGCCATCCGACCTCAATCTCGACGCCGGTTGGTGGCACCGTCTCGCCGCCCTCTGCCGGCTCGACCTCAGCCGGGACGAGAGCCGGCTGTTCGCGGGCTTCCTCGCCACCGTGTTCGCCGCTGCCGGAATGCTGGCCTTCATCCGGCGCCATCGCCAGCCGCCGGCGCGGCGCCCCGCGGCCTGGCAGCGGGCCGCGCTCGCGGCGCTGCTCGTCCTCGCCGCGCTGTCGTTCCTGGCCGGCGACTGGCGAACCCTGCAGGAGGAAGTTCCCGACGACGCCTGGAACCTGCCGGCGCTGGGCTTCGCGCTCGGACTCGGCCTCTGGCTGCTGGCGCGGCGGCGATGGACCGGCAACGGCTGGCTGCGGGTGGCGGGCATGGACCCCTGGGAGCGCGGCGTGGCGCTCGCCGGGCTGCTCAGCTTCCTGCTGTCGTTCCCGATCGTCTTCGTGCCGCTGCGGCACGTCGTCCCCGGGCTCGGCCTGCTGCGCGCCCCCGGGCGGTTCGGCGTCATCACCTCGCTGGCGGTGGCGGTGTTCGCGGCCAAGGGCCTCGACGCGTGGCTCCCCGCGGCCGGCGCCCGGCGGATCTGGCTGAGCGCGGCGCTCGCCCTGGCGCTGGCCGTCGACCTGGCGCCAACGGCGGTGCCGCTGCGGCGGCTGCCTGCCGAGCCCGACTTCCCGGCCGTCTACGGCTATCTGCGCTCGGCCGGCGACGTCCGGGCGGTGCTCGAGCTGCCGCGGCTCAAGCCGGCCCACGAGGCGCTCTACATGTACCTGTCGACGCTGCACTGGCGGCCGATCGCCAACGGCTACAGCGGCTTTCTGCCGGCGTCCGACGAGGTGCTGCGGGAGCGCATCCCGTCGCTGCCGGACGCCGCGGGGTTCCGGCTGCTGCGGCAGCTCGGCATCAGTCATCTCGTCGTCCATCAAGCGGGACAGGAGGGCCGCAGGCTGCGCCCGCTGCTGCCGGACTGGGAGCGGGAGTGGCTGGGGCGGGAGGTCGACAGGGTCTTCGCTTGCGACCCCGACGCCGACGCCGTCTACCGCCTGCGCGCCCCCGAGCGGTGAGCGGCCTCCGGCAGCTGTCAGGGCGGCGCCGCGAAGCCGTTGCGCCATGGCCAACATGGCCAAGCTTCGATAAGGTTTACAACCGCCACGGCTTGCGGATAAACTGTAGGTTTGGGTGAAGCGCTGGAACCACCAGCCATAAACCGATCACACCGATCAACCCGTTGCGAAGGGAGTCTGGACTCATGGCAATCTCTCGTCGTGCTCTATGCGGAGCTTTGCTCTTCGTCGCCACCGCCGCCGCCGGCCAGAGCGCAACCGTACCTGGCGGCGGCAGCGGCGCCCTGGACGATGCCGACCGGGTGGTGCTGCCGGGCAACGTGCCGGCCGCGGCACGGTCGGCGGTCGATCTTGGCCGCTCCGACCCGAATCTGCCCCTCGAACGGATGATCTTCCTGCTCGAACTGCGGCCGGGCGCGGAGGCGCGTCTGCAGCAGCTGCTCGCGGAGCAGCAGGATCCGGCGGCGCCGCGCTTCCACCGGTGGCTCACCCCGGCCGAGTTCGGCGCCGAGTTCGGCTTGCGCGACGCGGACCTCGGCGTCGTCACCGGCTGGCTCACGGCGCACGGGTTCACCGTCGACGAGGTGGCCCCGGGCCGCGGCTGGATCGACTTCAGCGGCACGGTAGCCCAGGTGGAGAGGGCCTTTGCCACCGAGATGCACGACTACGCGAGCGACGGCGCGATCCGCCACGCCAATGCGATCGACCCGTCGCTGCCGCGCGGCCTCACCGGCCTGGTCCACGGCATCGTCTCGCTCAACAGCTTTCCGCTGCGGCCGTTGCATACCAGCCCCCTGCCGCTGCCGGCGGCGGATCCGGCGTTCACCAGC
>DATGHG010000257.1:0-2589 GCA_035308185.1 Thermoanaerobaculia bacterium
TGGCGACGTCCGGCGGCGGCATGGCCCGAGCCTCGCGGCCCGCCATCAGGCGGCGCGCCCGTCCGTCAGGCCGCCCATCGCCACCAGGATCTTGCGCTCGCCGGTATAGGGCCTACGGCCATGAGCCACCGCCATGTTGTCGAGCAGCACCACGTCGCCGGCCTGCCAGGGGAAGGCGGCCGCCAGGCGGTCGTAGAGCCGCGACAGCTCCTGGATCACCTGGTCTTCGATCGGCGAGCCGTCGCCGTAGGCGACGTTGCGCGGCAGGCGGTCGACGCTGCCGCAGAGCGCGAGCAGGTCGGCGCGCACGCGCGCCGGCAGGCAGGCGGGATGGTGGAGCTGCACCTGGTTGAAGAACAGCTTGTCGCCGGTGACGGGATGCACCGCCACCGCCGGCCGCCGCTGCACGGTGCGGAGGTCGCCGCCTACCGTCCACGAGCAGTCGATCCCCAGCTCGCGGCACTGCCGCTCCACCTCCTGGCGTTCGGCGGTCTTGAAGAAGTCCTGCCAGCCGACGTCGAGGCCGGAGATGAAGTTGCGCACGTAGATGAGCCCCAGGCGTTCGAACTTGTCGCGCACGTCGGGATCCAGCTCGCGATAGACCCGGCGGCAGTCGAGCAGCGGCGTCTCGCCGCCGCTGGCCGCCGCGGTGACGCAATGGAAGAAGATGCGCAGCGGCCATTGCGGCAGGTGCGAGCTCTCGTTGTGGAAGAGGATCGCCTCCTCCTTGGGGTATGGCGTCGAGCCGTAGATCTTGTCTCCCAACGACTCGCGCGGCAGGTCGCCATAATCGGCGAAGAGCCCGCCGCTGGCCGCGTCGGCGAAGCGCTCGAAGGCGGCCGGCGACGGCAGCGGAAAGCCGCGGAAGAGGATGGCGCCGCGGTCGCGCAGCAACTCGTCGAGGCGCCCGCGGCTGGCCCGGGCCCACTCGTCGAGCAGCACCTCGGCCTGGGCCGGCTGCAGGACGGCCGGCAGGGGCTGCGCCGGATCGGGCGGCAAGGTCGTCACCAGCGACTCCAGGCCGCCGCCGAAGATCGAACGCCGCCTGCCGCCGCGCAGCGCCGGCCCGGCCACGGCCGCCGGGCTCGCGGTGTCGCCGCTCTCGCCACCCTGGGTGCCGGCCTGGCCCGCGCCGCCGGCGTGGCTCGCGCTGCCGGTGGTGCCAGCGGTGTCCGCGGCGTCCGCGGCGTGCGCGGCGTGCGCGGCGTGCGCGGTGTCCGGAGCGGTGTCGGCCAGCCCGTGGATGTCGCGCTCCGCGTCGGCGGCCATCCGCTGCAGCAGCCGCTCGTATTCTTCGGTCATGGCGGCGATCGCTCCTTTGTCGAACCGGTCCCGCGAGTAGGTGACCCTGCCATCGAGGTGTCCGCCGCGCGGGAAAAGGTGAAATCCGAGGTCGTATTTCGACCGCGCCCGCTCTCTTTCGAGCTCGACGGGCACGACCCGCAGGCCGTCGAGCCGCAGCTCCGGCATCGCCGCCGTCTGCAGCACGAACTTGACCTGGAACAGCGGATGGCGGCCGGCGAGGCGCTCGGGCCGCAGCTCGTCCACCACTCTCTCGAAGGGGGTTTCCTGATGCGCATAGGCACCGAGCGCCGTCTCGCGCACGCGCCCGAGCAGCTCTCGCACCGTCGGGTTGCCGCCCAGGTCGAGGCGCAGCACCAGCTGGTTGACGAAGAACCCGGCGAGGTCCTCCACCTCCCTGCGGTCACGATTGGCGCTGTCGGTCCCCACCACCAGGTCGTCCTCGCCGCCGGTTTGCCGCAACAGCACGGCGAAGCCGGCCAGCAGGCACATGAACAGGGTGACCCCCTCGCGCCTGCCGAGCTCGCTTAGTTGCCGGGTCAGCTCCGAGCTCAGCTGGAAACGATGCTCGCCACCGCCGCCGCCGCCGCCGCCGCTCCCGGCGCCGTCGCGCCGGACGGCCACACCCGCTACGGCCGTGCCGAGCTGCACGTGGCCCACGAGATCTCCAACAAGCGCAAGAAGAAGCCCGGCAAGAGCCGCGGTCCCGTCAGCGTGCAGATGGAATCCAAGCACGCCTTCGAGAAGCCGGTGGCGCCGCAGGTGCGCGAGGTGCCGATCCCCGAGACCATCACGGTGGGCGAGCTGGCGGCGCGCATGGCCGTGAAGGCCAACGAAGTCATCAAGGTGATGATGGGCATGGGCGCCATGGCCACCATCAACCAGGTCATCGACCAGGAGACCGCCGCCATCGTGGTGGACGAGATGGGCCACACGGCCAAGCTGCTCAAGGAGAGCGACCTCGAAGACCAGATGCTGCAGACCAAGCCCGCCGAGCAGGGCGAGGAAGTGGTGCGCGCGCCGGTGGTCACCATCATGGGCCACGTCGACCACGGCAAGACCTCGCTGCTCGACTACATCCGCAAGACCCGGGTGGCGGCCGGCGAGGCCGGCGGCATCACCCAGCACATCGGCGCCTATCACGTCACCACCTCCAAGGGCGTGATCACCTTCCTCGACACCCCGGGCCACGCGGCCTTCACCCGCATGCGCGCGCGCGGCGCCCAGATCACCGACATCGTGGTGCTGGTGGTGGCCGCCGACGACGGCGTGATGCCGCAGACCCGC
>DATGHG010000258.1:0-6642 GCA_035308185.1 Thermoanaerobaculia bacterium
GGAGGTGAGCCCCCAGCGCGCCGAATCGAGCACGGTGACCCGCGCCACGTCCATCTGCGCGTGGTGGCAGGCGGTGCGCAGCCCGCGCCGCTTCGCCTCCTCGATCGCCGCCTTCATGATGTCGGGGCGGTAGCCGAAGAACTTGATGCCGTCGGCCCCCTTGAGCGCGATCTTGTCGACCCACTCCCGCGCCTCCTCGGGGGTGGTGAACGGCGCCTCCCGGTCCTGGCCGAAGGCGATGTAGGCCAGGATGCGCGGCGCGGTGATCTCGTTGCGGGCGCTGCGGGCCTTCTCGCGCAGCGTCCAGTCGGTGCCGTCGAAGCTGCCGGGATCGCGGATGGTGGTGACGCCGTGGCCCAGCCAGAGCTTGAACACGTATTCCGCCGGCGTCCCCTGGTCCTTGCCGCCGATGTGGGCGTGCATGTCGACGAATCCCGGCAGCAGGTACATGCCCGAGAGATCGAGCTCCTTGTCGCCCTGCCGCGCCCTGGGGCGCTTGTCCGGATCGATGCCGCCCGGCTGGCCGACGCTCGCGATGCGCACGATGCGGTTGCGCTCGATGACCACGTCCACCGGGCCGATCGCCGGCGCGCCGGTGCCGTCGATCAGCGTGGCGCCGCGCAGGATGAGCCGGGCAAAGGGCCCCTCCCCTTCGGCGCGCGGCGGGGCGGCCGGGATGGTCTTGTCCTTGGCCGCCTTCGCCTGTTCGGCGGTCGGGGCCGGCACGACCTTGGCGTCGGCGACGATCGGCGGTTGGGCGGCCGCGCCGGGCGGGCCGGGCGGGCTGGGCGGGCCGGCTGGTAAGGCTGTCGAGGGCGCTGCCGGCGGCGCCGGTCTGGCCGGGGCCGTCACGACGCAGAGCAGGACGAAGGTGGCGCCGAACGCGCGGCTCCAACGCGAGGCTCTCCTGGGCACGTTGCTCCTTTCCGCTTCCCGAATCCGGTCGGGCGGCAGGTGTCGCGCGAGGCGTGGGCGCCCAATCTACACCAGGCCGACGATCCCCTTGTAGGACCGGCACCGACAGGTTCTCCAGCCGGCCGCCGATGCCGGGTCGCGGTGGCCGCCGATGGCGGCGCCGGGCGGCGCCGGCCAGGCTACGGGTCGGGGGGAGATATCGATGCGGCCGAGGCGCGGGCTGGAGACCTTGCAGGCGGCGGCGGGGCGACCGGCGGTGGCGGATCGAACGGCGGGTGCGGGCAGGCGCGGTGCGTGGGTCGCGCTGAGCGCGGTGCTGGCGCTGGGCGCGGGATGGTTGCTTGCCGGCGGACCGGCCACCGGCGCGGCGCCGCCAAAGGCGACGGCGGCGGCGCCGGCAAAGGCGACGGCGGCGGTGCCGGCAAAGGCGCCCGCGGCCGGCGCCGAGTCGCTGGACGCGCGCTACTTCCATCGCAGCTGGCGCCGCGGCGACGGCCTGCCCGGCAACAGCGTCTATGCCATCGCCCAGGCGGCGGACGGGTACCTCTGGATCGGCACCGAGAATGGGCTGGCGCGCTTCGACGGCCAGCGCTTCGTCGCCTATGGCGGCGCTGCTCCAGGGGTCTTCCGCAGCCGCTTCGTGGGAGCTCTGGCCGCCGGCCGCGACGGCACGCTGTGGATCGGGACCGAGCGCGGGTTGCTGCGGAAGCGCGGGGAAGAGATCACTCGCGACGGCAGCCCCGGCGGTCTGGCCGCCGACGCGGCGGTCAGCGCCCTGGCCGAGGACGCCGCCGGCGACCTCTGGATCGGCACCCGGTCGGGACTGCTGCGGCGCAGCGCCGCTTCCGGCAAGGTGAGCCGGGTGGGGCTCGCCGGCACGCGCGTGCCGCGGCTGCTGGCCGGCGAGGCCGGCGAGGTGTGGATCGGCACCGAGGCCCGCGGCCCCTGGCGCTACCGCGCCGGCAAGCTGACGCCGATCGGCGCCGACCCCCGCCTGTCGCAGCAGACGGTGACCGGCCTGGTGCGCGACCAGGACGGTTCGATCCTGGTGTTCACCGCTGGCGCGGCGGGGCGCTTCCAGGACGGCGACGTCGCCACCGCGGTACCTGGCGGTGCGCCCGAGGTCAAGGACGTCGAGGCGGCCGAAGCGGCCGGCGGCAGCCTGTGGCTGGGCACCACCGACCGCGGCGTGGTGCAGGTGGCCGGCGGCAAGAGCTGGTTCGCCGGCCCCGACCACCCGCTCGCCTCGGCGCGGATCAACCGCATCGTCGTCGCCGCCGACCGCACCGTCTGGTTCGGCACCTCGGGGGACGGCCTGCGCCAGCTGGTGGAGAAGAGCTGCCGCACCTATACCCGCGGCGACGGCCTGGCCAGCGACACCGCCACCTCGGTGCTGGCCGAGGGGGACGGCACGGTCTGGGTGGGAACCTACGCGGGTCTCACCCGGATGACGCGGCGCTTCGACGGCGCGTCGTTCGCGGGCGGCGAGCTCGCCGGCACCACCGTCTGGTCGCTGCTGCGCGACCGCGAGGGAACGCTCTGGGCTGGCACGGCGCGCGGCCTCGCGCGGTTGGTGGCGGGGCGGTGGGCGTTCCTGCCGGCCTGGGGCACGCCGGCGACCCAGGTCATCGACAGCCTGTACGAAGACGAGCTCGGCAACCTCTGGATCGGTACCGGCGGCGGCCTGGCCATGCTGGCGCCCTACACGGATCACGTGGTGGCGGTGCGCGGCCTCGAAGGCGCGGAGATTACCGGCCTTGCCGAGGACGGCGGCGGCGGCCTCTGGATCGGGACGCGTGGCGCCGGCCTGTTGCGGCTGCGTGACGGCAAGCTGGCGACGCTGCGCTCGGCCGCGGAGCTGCCGATCGTCACCGCCGTGAGGAGCGGGAGCGCCGGCGAGATGTGGGTCGGGACCTTCGGCAACGGCCTGCTGCACTACGATGCCGGCCGCTGGCACCGGTTCGACGAGAGCAACGGTCTGGACGACAACACCGTCCGGCAGCTGCGCGCCGACCCGCTGGGCAACCTGTGGATCTGCTCCGGCGCTGGCATCTCCCGCATCCCGCTGCACGCGATGGCGGATCTCGAGGCGGGCCGCGCCGCCACCCTGGTGCCCTTCCGCTACGGCCCGGAGGACGGCATCGCCGAGGGCGTCTGCTACGGCGGCTCGCATCCCGGCGCGGCGAGGAGCGCCGACGGTCACCTGTGGTTCGCCACCAATCACGGCCTGGTCGAGATCCGTCCGGAGCGCCTGGCGCCGCCGCAGCCCGGTCTCGAGCCGCGCCTGGACCGGGTGACGGTCGACGGCCGGGAGCTGGCCATCGGCAGGTCGCCGGCCCAGGCGCTGTCCATTGCCGGTGGCGCCCGGCGCATCGACCTGCGCTTTTCGGCGCCGATCTTCGTCGCCCAGCGGCGGACCGCCTTCCGCTACCGGCTGGTGGGTCTGGACCGCGACTGGATCGTGGATGGCGGCGAGCGGCTGGCGCGCTACACCGTCCTCGATCCCGACAGCTATCGTTTCGAGGTCGCGCTGCGCGACGAATGGGGCGGCTGGAGCGAGCCGGTGGTGCTGGCCGAGCTGACGGTCGAGCCGCTGCTCTACGAGCGCCCCGGCTTCGCGGTGCTGGTCGGTCTGGCGGTGCTGGCGGCGGCGGTCGGCGGCCACCGCCTGGCGGACCGCCGTTTGCGGCGGCGGGCGGCGTCGCTCGAGCTGGCGGTCGGCGAGCGCACCCGGCAGCTGCGGGAGGCGAACGCACAGCTGGCGGCCATCGCGACCAAGGACGCCCTCACCGGCCTCGCCAACCGGCGCCTGCTGCAGGAGGCGATGGAGAAGGAGCTGCGGCGCGCCGCCCGCAACCATGCCGAGGTCGCGCTGATGATGATCGACGTCGACTATTTCAAGCGCTACAACGACAGCCTGGGTCATCTCAGCGGCGACGATTGCCTGCGCCGGGTGGCGACGATCCTGGCCGGCGCCGGCGCCCGTCCCGCGGACCTGGTGGCGCGCTACGGCGGCGAGGAGTTCGCCGTGCTGCTGCCCGAGACCTCCGCGACCGCGGCGCTGGCCATCGCCGAGAGCCTGCGCCAGGGGATCGAGCAACTCGCCATCGCGCATCCCGACTCGCCGGCCGCGCGCTGCGTGACGATCAGCGCCGGGGTGGCGGCGGTGGTGCCGGCGGGCGGCGTCGCCGCCGTCGAGGTGCTCGCCACCGAGCTGATCGCGGACGCCGATCACGCGCTGTACCAGGCCAAGCAGAGGGGCCGCAATCAGGTGCTGGCCGCCACCCCGGCGACCCGCGAGCCGGCGGTCCCCAGGCTGGTCACCTCGGCGGCCTGAAGCGGCGGGTGGCCGGGGGTGCGTGAGGGCGCGCGGCCGGTCGAGCGGATGGGCGGGTAAGCGGATGAGCAGGTGGGTGGGCGGGCGGGTGGGTAGACGGGCGGGCGCTTGCGGGGGCCCTCGCTGCCGCATGGCGGTTGACTCGCTTCACCGGGCCGGTCTAGTGTCGCCGCGTCATCCCTGTGACCCGGTGATCCCGCGAGGCAGCCCTGACGAAAATCACGCGCATGGTGGTGGTGCCGGCGATGCTCGCCGCCGCGCTGGCGATGCTGGGTGCGGTGGCGAGGCATGGCGCGGTGGCGACGCCTGGCGCGGTAGCGACGCATGGCGCGGTGGTGATGCCTGGCGCGGTGGTGACGCCGGGCGCGGTGGCGACGCCGGCCGCTCAGCCGGCGCCAGCACCGGCGCCTTCGCCGCTCCCGGCGCTCCCGGCGCTTCCGGCGTGGCGGCTGGCGCTGCCGCTGGACCGCGCCGCGCTTGCCGCCCGCGTGCGCGCCGAGATGCTCCATGCCTGGCGCGGGTACGAGCGGTACGCCCGGGGCCACGACGAGCTGCGGCCGGTGAGCAGGACGGCCCGCGACTGGTACGCCGAGCCGCTGCTGATGACCCCGGTGGACGCGCTCGACACGCTGCTGCTGATGGGCCTCGACGACGAGGCGGCGCGGGCGCGGGCGCTGATCGTCGCGCGGCTCAGGTTCGACCGCGACATCGAGGTCAAGAACTTCGAGATCACCATCCGGATGCTGGGGGGCCTGCTGTCGAGCTGGCAGCTGACCGGCGATCCGCGCCTGCTGCGGCTGGCCGAGGACCTGGGGAACCGGCTGCTGCCGGCCTTCGCCTCGCCGACCGGCATGCCTTACACCTTCGTCAACCTGCGGACGGGCAAGCCCAGCGGCCCGCGCAGCAATCCGGCGGAGGTCGGCACCCTGCTGCTCGAGATGGGCACCCTGGCGCGGGCCACCGGCAGGCAGGTGTTCTACGACCGCGCCAAGCGTGCGGTCGTCGAGCTTTACGCCCGGCGCTCGCGGCTCGGCCTGGTGGGCGAGGGGATCGACGTCGAGACCGGCCGCTGGACCAGCCGGGCCAGCCACATCGGGGGCGGCATCGATTCCTATTACGAATACCTGCTCAAGAGCGCGGTGCTGTTCGGCGACGCGGACTGCGCCAGGATGTGGCGGCAGAGCCTCGGAGCGCTCGACCGGCACCTCGCCGACGAGGCGCCGACCGGCTTCTGGTACGGGCAGGTGGACATGCTGACGGGCCGGCGCACGGCCAGCGAGTTCGGGGCGTTGCAGGCCTTCTTCCCGGCGGTGCTGGCGCTGGACGGCAAGCTCGACCGTGCGCGGCGGTTGGAGGAGTCCTGCTACCGGATGTGGAACCTGCATGGCATCGAGCCGGATGCGCTCGACTACCGCACGCTGAAGGTGCTCGACGCCGGCTATCCGCTGCGGCCGGAGATCGTCGAGTCCGCCTATTACCTGCGGCGCCTGACCCACGACCCGCGCTATCTCGAAATGGGGCGGACGATCTTTGCGGCGCTGCTCGCCGATTGCCGCACCGGCGCCGGCTACACGGTGCTCAAGAGCGTGGTGACCAAGGAGCAGGGCGACCTGATGCCCAGCTATTTCCTGGCCGAGACGCTCAAGTACCTGTACCTGCTGTTCGCCCCGGACGAGGCGCTCGATCTCGACCGCGTCGTCTTCAACACCGAGGGCCATCCGCTGCGCCGGGACTTCAAGCCGGTGCGCCTCAAGGCTCCTGCCGCATCCGCTCCAGCTCATCCCTGGTCATGAGGTCTTCGAGGGTGCCGGAGCTCTCGGTCAGCCGCCGCAGGCCGGTCATGCGGATCAAGGCGTCGCGGCTTTCGCGACCAGCTCCATGCCGGCCTCGCCGCCGGGCGCCAGGGTGATCGACTGCGGCAGGTGGCGCCCTTCCAGCCAGACGATCTGCTGCGCCAGCACCTCCTCCTTGAGCTGCTTGTACGCGGCTTCGAGGCCCAGGGGCGTCGAGATGTCGGCGATCAGCCCCCAGTCCTCGGGGCGCAGGCTGCTCTTGTTGGTGGACCAGACGAAGAACGGCACGCCGGCGGCGGCCAGGTAGGCGCGCACCGCGGCCGGCGAGAAACGGCTGCCGTCGGGGACGCCGTCGCCGCTGCCGGCGATCAGCACCACGGCGCGCGGCGTCTGGCGGTCGAGGGCATGCTGGCCGGCCACCGCCACCGCGTCGGCGAGCTGCGGCCGGCCCGGGATGTCGAAGCGCCCCGCCAGCATGAGGTGAGCCATGTAGGAGTGCTCCGCCATGAAGGCCGGGGAGATGTCGAACAGCTCGGAGGTGGTGTGGCCCTCGACCGCGTGCTTGGCGATCGGCGAGACGAAGTGGACCAGGAGGTG
>DATGHG010000259.1:0-6724 GCA_035308185.1 Thermoanaerobaculia bacterium
AGGAGGGCGGTCAGGGCGCTCGGCGACCAGCACCTCGCCGCCATCGCTGGATCCTTGGTCGTGCTCGCGCAAAGCTCCTCCTCCGCCGGCCATCTATCCTACACCACCGCTTCCGGGGAGTCCGGGGATATGATCCCGGGAGCTGGCAGGAGAGGGGCCGCAATGCTCTATGACATCTCGCCCACCGTACGCCCTGAGATCCCGGTGTGGCCCGGGGACACTGCCTTCCAGGCGCGGCTCGTCTGGTCGATCGCGGAGGGGGCGAGCGTCAACGTGACGGCGATCACCACCACCGCGCACGTCGGGGCTCACGCCGACGCGCCGTTCCATACCGAGCCGCGCGGCGAGGGCATCGGCGAGATGTCGCTCGATCGCTACCTGGGGCCGTGCCGGGTGGTAAGGGTGCCGGCGGCGCCGCTGATCGAGCCGCGCCACCTGGAAGGGATCGATCTGGCGAGCCCGGGCCGGGTGCTGTTGCGCAGCGACAGCGTGCGCGACCGCCGCGGCTTCCCCGAGCGTTTCACCGCGCTGTCGCCGGAGGTGGCCGCGCTGCTCGCCGAGCGAGGGGTGCTGCTGGTGGGCATGGATACGCCCTCGGTGGATCCCTTCGACAGCAAGCAGCTGCTGGCGCACCATGCGCTGGCGCAGGGCGGCGTGGCGATCCTCGAGGGTCTGCTGCTCGACGGCGTGCCGGAAGGGCTCTACGAGCTGATCGCCCTGCCGCTCAAGCTGGCGGGGCTGGACGCCTCGCCGATCCGCGCCGTGCTGCGCACCATGGACAGCTAGAAAGGAACGATTCGCCTTGAACAGTCTCGAGTTCGTCGAACAGCTGGTGGCCGAGATGGACCGCCTCTTCGCCCAGCTCGGGGAGACCGAGACCCTGGAGGCGGAGTCGCAGGGACGGGTGGAGGTGGTCAACCTGTTGCGTCTCGCCCTGAAGAGCGAGCTCGAGGCCTCCGAGCTGGCCGCCCTCTGGATGCCTTCGACCCCCGAGGTGGACGGCAAGATGTGCCTTGCCTTGCAGTGCGGCGACGAGATGAAGCACTACGGGCTGATCAGCGAGCGCCTGACCCAGCTCGGCGAGGACTTGGCGGGCTTCGATCCGCTGGCCGACGGCCACAGCCCGCTCTACCAGTACCTGCGCGGCCTGCGCACCACCGTCGAGCGCATCGCCGGGGGTCCCTTCGCCAGCGAGGCCATCGCCCAGGTGCGCAACCGCCAGTTCGTGGCTTTCTGCCGCTCGGTCGGCGACCCCCATACGGCCGACCTCTACCAGGACGTCATCCAGCCGGAGGAGGCCCATCACCACCAGCTCGGCCGCGAGTTCCTCGAACGGTACGCGGTCACCGCCGAGCTGCAGGAGCTGGTCCTCGCCGCCACCCGCAACACCCTGGCCATCGCCGACGAGCTGCGCAACCTGGCCGCCAAGACCACCGGCATCCACAGCATCCCGGTTTCCTGACCAATCATGAACCAGCCGCCAACCGACCCGACCCCTCGTCCCGCCGCCGACACCGCCACCCCGGCCGTTGCCGGCTCCACCGTCGCCACCATCGCCGTGCTCGGGGCGGGCACCATGGGGCGCGGCATCGCCCACGTGGCGGCGCTGGCCGGCTTCACGACCTGGCTCTACGACCCCGAGCCGGCGGCGCTCGCCAGGGCAGCGGCGGCGATCCACGCCAACCTGGCCAAGGGGCTCGAGCTCAAGAAAGTCACCGCCGAGGCCGCCGAGCGGGCGCGCGGCGCCCTGCGGCTGGCGGAGGGGCTGCCCGAGGCGGTGGCCACGGCCGATCTGGTGATCGAGTCGGCGCCGGAGGACATCGGGCTCAAGGTGCGGCTGTTCCAGGAGGCCGACCGCCTGGCTCCCGAGCATGCCCTGATGGCCAGCAACACCTCGGCGCTCTCGATCACCGAGATGGCGGGCGCCACCCGCCGGCCGCAGCGCTTCGCCGGCATGCATTTCTTCAACCCGGTGCACCTGATGAAGCTGATCGAGCTGGTGCGCGGCCTGGAGACCTCGGCCGCCACGCTCGAGACCCTGCGGGCGGTGGGCGAGCGTATGGGCAAGGAGATCGTGCTGGTCAACGAGGCCCCGGGCTTCGTCACCTCGCGCATCAACGCCCTGATCGGCAACGAGGCCTTCCGCATGCTGCAGGAGGGCGTGGCCAGCGCCGCCGACATCGACAAGGCGCTCAAGCTGGGGCTCAACCACCCCATGGGACCGTTCGAGATGGTGGATCTCGTCGGCCTGGACGTGCGCCTGTCGATCCTCGAGTTCCTGCACCGTACCCTGGGCGAGGCCTACCGCCCCAACCCGCTGCTCGTCCAGCACGTGCGTGCCGGCCGCCTGGGCCGCAAAGCCGGGCGCGGCGTCTACGCCTACGACGAGCAGGGCCGCCGGATCGACGGCTAGGGAGTGAAGCGGAAGGTCCTGACGGTCCAGGCGGCGCGCTCCCCTTCGACTGCCAGCGCGCCGACGTAGTCGTCGGCGGGGCGGAAGCAGCGGAAGAACCAGCGCCCCGCCCGCTCGGCGTCACCGCGCAGGGTGAGCATGCGCGGCGGTTCCCCCGGCACCAGCGTGACGTCGAAGGAATCGAGCGGCGCGGCCAGGCCCTCGCCCACCGCCTTGAGGTAGGCCTCCTTGCGCGTCCAGCAGTTGAAGAAACCCTGGTGCTTGAGAGCGGCGGGAAGCCCGCGCAACGCCACCCGCTCGCTCTCCGAGAAGAAGCGCTCGGCGATCTGCTCGAGGTCGGACATCGGCTTGAGATGCTCGACGTCGACGCCGATCTCGGGACCGCGCAGGAACCCGACCAGCGCCAGCTCGTGCGAGTTGGAAAGGTTGAACGACAGGCCGCCCGCCGCGGCCGCCGGCCCAGCGAGAAAAGGCTTGCCGCGCGGACCGTAGGTGAAGGCCACGTCCCGCGCCGCGCTCCCGAGATAGCCGCCCAGCAGCGCCCGCAGCGCCCCCCGCCCGACCTGGTACTGGCGGCGATGGCGTTCGAAGTGGAAGCGCTCGGCGCGCTGCCGCTCGTCGGCGGCGAGGCTGCTCGCCAGCAGCTCGACCTGCGACGGCGCCGGGTCGAGCGCCACCGCCCAAAGGTGGATCTCCCCCGGCGGCAGCGCCAGGCCCGTCGCCGCTCGCGGCGCGAACTCGGGCTCTTGCCCGGCCTCCGGCGGGATCGCCGAATCGCCGGCCGCGGTCACCGGCGCAGGCGGCCGCTATCGGCGTCGATCCGGTCGCCGATCTCGGCCAGGTCGCGGGCCACCGACTGGGTGAGCAGCTCGCGGGCGCTGTGCAGGAAGAAATGATCGCCGGGGAACATGCGCAGCCGGAAGAAGCCGCGCCCGTGCTCGCTCCAGCCCGTCACGTCCTCGCGGGTGACCTCGACGTCCTCCAGCCCGCCGAAGGCGGAGATGCCGAGCTCCAGCGGCGGCTCGGGTTGGAAGACGTAGGTCTCGTTGACCGCGAAATCGCTGCGCAGCACCGGCAGCAGCAGCCGCATCAACTCGGCATGCTGCAGCACCTCCTCGGGAGTGCCGTTGAGCTCGCGCAACCTGACGAGGAACTCGGCCTCCGGCAGGTCGTGGATGTCCGGCTCGCGGGAAGGGACCTGGGGCGCCCGCCGGCCGGAGACGAAGAGGTGCAACGGCAGCGGGTTCCCCCGCCGGCGCAGCTCGCGGGCCAGCTCGAAGGAGAGCATCGCCCCCATGCTGTGGCCGAAGAACGCGAACGGCAGGCCGAGGTGGGCCTGCAGGGCATCGGCCAGCGCCACGATCAACGGCGCGGGCCGGTCGAACGCCGGCTCGCGCAGGCGGCTCTCACGCCCCGGCAGCTGCACCGGGCAGACCTCCACGTCGGCTGGCAGCGCCGCCGCCCAGCCGCGGTAGGCCGAGGCGCCACCGCCCGCGTACGGGAAGCAGAACAGGCGCAGGCGGGCGCGCGGGTTCACCTCGCGGTAGGCGAACCACCGCTCGACGGCGGAGACGCTCGGTTTCACGTTGTCCTGATGCCCCTCTGGGCAGGCGGGAGGCCCGGCGGCAAGCCGGGCCGGCGCCCAACGCCGGCGTGATCGGCTAATTCGTTCCCTGGCTGGCCTGGCGCTCCCGCTCCATCTCTTCCATCTTCTTGCGCAGCGACAGCGGCCGCATGTCGGTCCAGACCTCCTTGATGTAGGCCAGGCACTCTTCCTTGTTGCCGCTCTTGCCGACGTCGTTCCAACCCAGCGGGTTCTCGCGGTGGGCCGGCCAGATCGAATACTGCTCTTCGTGGTTGACGACCACCTTGTAGATCGTGGTGTCTTCGCGGTCTTCCCAGCTCATGACGGTCTCCTTGTTCGAGGCGGAGGGGCGATGCTCGCCCTGCCGACGCCGACAGGCCCGCGCCGCGGGCTCCTGCCTTCTAAGGTGCGGCGCCGCCGCCATCCGGGACATGCGTCAGGCCGCCGGCGCGGCGCCTCCCGGGCCTCCATGGTAGGCCGGTGATCGCGATTTCGCTAGTGCGACCCGCCGCTCGCCTGGCCCCGGCGCCCACCCTGCCGGTCCCAGGCCCGGCCGACGGCAGCGATCAGCGCATCGACTTCGGCGGCGCCGGTGCGGAAATTGGTGATGCAGGCGCGCAGCGCCGTCCCCGCGTCGAGGTGGACGGTGCTGATCCATGCCTCGCCGCCGCCCACCAGGTCGGCGGCGACGGCCTCGAGCCGCGCCGCGCCGTCGCCCTCGCGCTGGAAGCAGACGATGGGCAGCGGCATCTCGTTGACCACCGTCCAGCCGTCGGCGGCGAGGCCGCGGCGCAGCCGGTCGCCCATCGCGACCTGGTGGCGCAGCGCTTCCTCGTAGCCCCGCCAGCCGGCGACCGCGAGCGACAGGAACAGCTTGAGGCCGATGAAGCGCCGCGACCACTGCATGGAATGGGAGTAGGGATCGGCGGCCGGCGCCTGGCCGGCGCCCTGGCCGGCGGCGCGCGGCATGTACCCGGCGGTGATCCGGAAGGTGCGTTCCAGGACGCCGGGATGACGGGTCAGGAAGAGGCCGGCGCCCATCGGCATCGACAGCCACTTGTGCGGATCGAAGGTGATCGAGCCGGCGCGCTCGATGCCGGCCAGCGCCGGCCGCAGCTCGGGCAGCAGGGCCGCGGCGCCCCCCCAGGCGGCGTCGACGTGCAGCCAGACCCCTTCGCGCTCCGCCACCGCCGCCACGGCGGCGAGGGGATCGATGACGCCGGCGCTGGTGCTGCCGGCGGTGGCGACCACCAGGAAAGGCGCGAAGCCGTCGGCGCGGTCGGCAGCGAGGCGCGCCGCGAGGTCGTCGGCACGCATGCGCTGGGAACCGTCGACCGCCACCTCGCGCACCGCGTCGGTGCCGAGACCGGCCAGGCGGGCGGCCTTGACGAACGAGTGGTGGGACTGCGGCGAGAGGTAGAGCAGCGGCTGGCTGCGCAGCGCCAGCAGGCCCCGCCGGCCGACCTCGGGAAAGGCGCGCAGCAGGGCGACGATCAGCGCGGTCTGGTTCGCCTCGGCGCCGCCCGAGGTGAAGGTGCCTTCGGCCTTGGCCGGATCGAAGCCGAAGCGTCCGGCAAGGGAGCGCACCAGGTGCTGCTCGACCTCGGCGGCGAACGGGCTGTGGCTCCAGGCGGCGAGCTGGGGATTGAAGGCGGCGGCGAGGGTCTCGGCGGCGATGCCCATGGTGGTCGGAGCGGGGTTGAACAGGCCGAAATAGCGCGGATGGGGGGTGTGCACCTGGTAGCGCCAGAGATTCTCGACCGCGAACTCGACCGCCTTGGCGGGCGCGACCGGAGCCGCGAAGTCCCAGCCGCCGAGCAGGCCGCGCAGCTCGGCGGCGGTCACCCCGGCACCGGCGGCGACCGGCCCCCGATCGACCTCGCGGGCATAGCGCTCGATGGCGTCGACCACCTGGCGCCAGAGCTCCTGCCGCTCCGTGGCGGACAGCAGCAGCGCGTCGACCTCCGTCATCGCCCCTCCGTCCCATCCCATCGCCGGGACCCCAGCCGAACCGGGGAACCGGGTCCCGGCAGGATCGGAGGAGTCTACCGCGACCGGTCAGGGCGTCGCGGCAGGCGCGCCGACGCGAGCCTCACCGGGCGCTGGCGCTGCCCGCCGAGTACTGCCAGGCGGTTTCGCCGGCGGCGCCGTCGGCGAAGCGCGTATCGACATACTCCGAGAACTCGATGGAACGCTCAAGAGTCCGGGTCTCCAGCATGAGGTCGCGCACCAGGTCGAAGTCGGCCTTGCGCGGCGCCAGCCGCGAGTAGACGACCCGAGTGAGGTCGCGCACCAGCGCCCAGCGCAGCAGGGCCGGCGGCTGATTGAAATAGTAGCGGCCGACGAAGTCGGAAGCGGTCTCCCGGTTCGGCCGGCCCTGATCGAGCCACAGGCCGGAGCGGGCGATGCCGTCGACCAGCGCCTGCACGGCCTGCGGCCGCAGATCGATGGCGTCCTGGCGCACCACCAGCACGCAGGACATGTAGTCGGGCCAGTACTCCTGCGCCTTGAACAGGATGCGCCCATAGCCCCCGATCTCCGCCTGCGACGGGTACGGCTCGCCCATCGAGAAGCCGTCGATCGCCGAGACCGCCAGCGCGCCGGCCACGTCCGGCGGCGCCATCTCGACGAGATGGACGGCGCTCAGCGCCATGCCGTTGCGGTGGAGGGCGCGGATCAGGATCAGGTGCTCGTCGGCGAAGCGGCTGGGGATGGCGATCGTCTTG
>DATGHG010000260.1:0-3360 GCA_035308185.1 Thermoanaerobaculia bacterium
ATCTTTCATGGATGCGCTGATGCCGCTGGCCAGCCTGCCGGTCGAGATCGCCGGCCGCAATCGCATGCTGCGCAAGATGATCGTCGATTCGATCGAGAGCGACCCCGAGTGGCGGCAGGGCGAGTACTCAGCCCAGCCCCGCGGCCTGGTGTCGGCGATCCACGTCTTGCTCTTCATGGTGTCGAGCCCGTTGCAGTGGCAGACGGAGGCCCCGACCCGCATGCAGGCCGAGGCGTTGCTGGCCAGGTTGATCCAGCGCTACTCCTCGATCCTCGACGCCAACGACGTCATCTACCAGTTCGAGGCCTCCCGCGACTACGACCCCTTGCCGCACCTGGGCGAGATCCGCGCCCCGCTCTACGCGGTCAACTCCGCCGACGATCAGATCAACCCGCCGGAGCTGGGCATCCTCGACCAGGCCATCCACCGCGTCGCGCACGGCCGCTACATCCTGCTCCCGATCACTCCTCAGACCCGCGGTCACGGCACCCACTCGCTGCCGGCGATCTGGGGCAACTATCTCGAGGAGCTCCTCGCCGCGTCGGAGCCGCCGGCCGCGGCCGGGCGCGGCGGCGCGCGCTAGTGGCCGATCCGGACACCGCGGACAAAGGGCCGCAAGCGGCCTCGCCGTCGATCGAGGCGGATCTGCGGCACGCTCGCCACCTCGCCCGGCGGCTGATGCGCCTGCAGCGCCGCCACCCGCTCTTCCTCCGCCGCCAGAACCGCGCCAACGCCCTGCTGGTGGCCGAATGGGCGGCGCTGATCGCCGGCACCTACCTGCTGGTGTACGGGCCGCTGCCCTGGCCCTGGAAAGCGGTCCTCCTGGTGCCCTGGTCGATCTACTCGAGCCTGGCGCTGGACGTCGCCATCCACTACTTCAATCACTGGCCGCCGTTCTCCCGCGGCTGGGCAAACGCGTGCATGCGCGCCCTGGGCGTCCTCGTGCTCACCAGCCCGCTGGAGGTCCGCTATCACCACTGGGAGCATCATCGCTACAACGACCCCGACGACGATCCCCAGCAGACCCTGGCCCGCATCCAGGGGGCTCCGGGCGTGCGCGGCTGGCTGGCCCTGGTCCGCTACCTGGGGCTGGAGATGGCGCGCTCGGCGTGGGGTTACCTGCCGCTCTCGCCGCTACCTCCCTACATCCGGGTCCTGCGCCGCACCAAGCCCGCCGAATACTGGGAGATCGCGATCACCCGCTGGGCGGTTCCGGCCTGGATCGCGGTGCTGCTGGCGCTGAGCTGGCGGCAGACCCTGCTGCTCTTCCTGCCCGCGGCGATGGTGGTGGCGCTGCTCGCCAGCTTCCTGATGAACCTGACCGATCACGCGCCGAGCGACCTGCGCCATCCCTTTCGCCAGGCCACCTATCTCGAGCCGCGCGGCCGCCTGCACCGCCTGGTGTCGTGGGTGAACCACTTCACCGCCGCCACCCACCTGACCCATCACCTCTTTCCGCAGGTGCACTGGATCCACGTCCGCCGGCTGCAGCGGCGCCTGCGGCCGCTCTACGACCGCTACCAGGCGCCCCACTCGCTGATCGTCAACTCGATGCTGCTCGGCAATCCGATCGCCCTGCTGCGCGTGCTCGGCACCCTGCGCCGCGAGCCCGGCCCCGCCGGCCGCTGGCCGGTCAGCCCGCCGCCGGCGGCCCCGCCCGCGTAGGTCGGATGCACCGCGCCCAGGCGGTGCCACGAGGCAACGCTTGCAGGTGTTCTCGGGAGAAGCCTGCCAATGACGAACGCCGAAACGCAGCTCGCGAGCTCCTTCGCGAAGTACGAGCCGGCGATGGTCAAGCTTGGAAAAGCGTTGCGCGCGAAGCTGCGTGCTCGGCTGCCCGGCCTGTTCGAGATCGTGTACGTGTACGAACGCCAGAACGCGCTCGTGATCTCGTATTCGCCGACCGAGCACGGCTACGATGGGCTGTGCTCGGTCGCGCTGTACCCGAACAGGGTGAACCTGTACTTCGCGCAGGGCGCTCTGTTGTCGAAGTCGGATCCGAACGAGCTGCTGCAAGGTCGCGGCAAGACGGTGCGTCATGTCGTGCTGAACACGATTGCGGACTTCGACCGCGCGGAGATCGAAGTGTTAATGGTGGCCGCGTTGGAGCTCGCGAAGCTGCGTCTCGATGCGAGCGCGAAGAGCGCGGTGATCATCAAAGCGGAGGCACAGAAGCAGCGCGCGCGCCGCGCTACGAAAGCAGCGCGACCGGCCTCTACAAATCGGACGGCGAAAGCCCGGCGCTGACTACCTTACGGCTCGTTCGACCGGTCGTCACCGCTGGCCGAGGAGGTATAACCAGAAGTTGTGTTTGAGCAAGGAGAGAAGGCGGCGTACCCTGGGTGTGTTCGAGGCACCCATTCCGCCCCGAGGGGCCGGAGGTACGCCACCATGGAGCATCGTAGCGGAAAGCTGGTCAGCTTCCCAACTGCAGAGCCAGAGCCGTCGAGAGACGCCCTGACCGAGGTGCTGCGGCACGGTGCGCGAAAGATGCTGGCCGAGGCGATCGAGGCCGAGGTTGCGGAGTACCTGAAGGGCCGGGATCACCTGCTCGACGAGGCCGGTCACCGGTTCGTGGTGCGCAATGGGCGGCTCCCCGAGCGGCAGCTTCAGACGCCGTTGGGAGAGATCCCGGTCCACCAGCCGCGGGTGCGCGATCGGCGACCAACCGGGGAGCGCGAGACGTTCCAGTCGTCGATCCTGCCGCCGTACCTGCGCAAGACGAGGTCGCTCGAGGAGCTCCTGCCGTGGCTGTACCTCAAGGGGGTGAGCACGGGAGACTTCAGCGAAGCTCTCGCGGCCCTTCTCGGGCCGGCGGCGCCGGGGTTGTCGGCGACGACGATGGCGCGCCTGAAAAGCTGCTGGGAGGAGGAGTACAAGGCTTGGCAGGCTCGCTCGTTGGCCGGCAAGCGCTACGTCTATGTGTGGGCCGATGGCGTGTATTTCAACGTGCGGCTGGAGAGCCCCGGCAACACCCGGCAGTGCATCCTGGTCTTGATGGGCGCCACCACCGAGGGCAAGAAGGAGCTGCTGGCGGTGGCCGACGGCTACCGCGAGAGCGATCAGTCGTGGCTCGAGCTGCTGCTCGACCTGCGCTCGCGCGGGCTGGTCGACGATCCGGAGCTGGCCACCGGCGATGGGTCGCTCGGTTTCTGGAAGGCGCTGCCCAAGGTCTACGCCAGGACGCGCCGGCAACGCTGCTGGGTTCACAAGACGGCTAACGTCCTCAACAAGATGCCCTCGAGCATCCAGGCCAAGGCCAAGTCGATGCTCCACGACATCTGGATGGCGGCCACTCGCGCCGAGGCCGACCAGGCGTTTGACCTCTTCGTCGATTCCTTCAGTGCCAAGTACGCCGCG
>DATGHG010000261.1:0-8641 GCA_035308185.1 Thermoanaerobaculia bacterium
GCTCAGGCTCCAGCATCAGTGGGCGCTGCGGCTGTTCGGCCACGAGGTCGAGAGCGAGGTCGGCGTGCAGGCGCGCAACGACGAGATCCACAACGGCATCTTCCACACCGAGGACCAGCGGTTCCTGTCGATGACGCGCGACGACTTCATCGAGGAGACGGCGGTGGGACCCTACGCGCAGGCGCGGGTGCGGTGGGCGAGCTGGTTGCGCATGGTCGCCGGCATGCGCGCCGACTACTACCATTTCAACGTCGACAGCGACCTGGCGGCGAATTCGGGTTTCCGCGACCGCGCCATCGCCGAGCCGAAGCTGTCGTTGCAGCTCGGGCCGTGGCGCGCATCGGAGGTCTACCTCAACTTCGGCGAAGGCTTCCACAGCAACGACGCGCGGGGCACCACGATCACCGTCGACCCCCGCACCGGCCAGCCCGTCCTGCCGGTGTCGCCGCTGGTGCGGGCGAAGAGCGCCGACGCCGGTTTCCGCACCTCGCTGGTGCCGAACCTGCAGACGGCGATCTCCTTCTTCCGGCTCGACCTGGCGTCGGAGCTGGTGTTCGACGGCGACGCCGGCGACACCGCTCCCAGCCGCCCCAGCCGGCGGGTGGGGTTCGAGCTGCAGAATTTCTATCGGCCGAGCGCCTGGCTGGCCCTCGACGCCGACTACTCGGTGTCGCGGGCGCGCTACACCGATTTCGACCCGGTCGGCGATCACATTCCCGGCGCCATCGAGAGCGCCGCGGCCGTGGGCCTCACCGTCCCCGACCTGCATCGCTTCTTCGGCAGCCTGCGCTGGCGCTATTTCGGCCCGCGGCCGCTGGTCGAGGACGACAGCGTGCGCTCGCACGCGACGTCGCTCTTCTACCTCGACGTCGGTTACAACCTCTCGCGCGACCTCCGCCTCACCTGCGAGGTCTTCAACCTCTTCGACGTCAAGGCCAGCGACGTCGACTACTACTACGTCTCCCGCCTCCCCGGCGAACCCGCGGCCGGTGTCGCCGACGTCCATTTCCACCCCGCCGAGTCCCGCTCGCTCCGGCTGGTGGCCGCCTACCGCTTTTAGACCAGGGACCAGCCGGCGCCGCCGGCTCGCCGTCAGAGATCGACGTTCCAGGTGCCGGCGGCCTGCTCGACGCCGATGAGGGCCTTGGCACGCTCGTCCAGGGCGTCGAGGTAGGCGAGGCGGATGTCGTCTTCCGCCCGCTGAGCGTTGAGCACGTCGAGGAGGCTGGAAGCGCCGTGCTCGTAGCTGAACAGCTTGGCCTTGAAGACCGCCGCGGCGTCGTCGAGCAGGCCGCCCTGGAACTGCGCCGCGCGCTCGTTGGCGAGCTGGTAGCGTGCCAGCGCCTGGCGCACCTCGACCTGGGCGCGCAGCTCGACGCCATGCAGCGTCGCCTCGGCCTGGCCGGCGGTCTGGCGGGCCGCTTCGAGCTCGCCGCGGAAGCGGTTGAAGATCGGCAGCGAGAAGCCGACGGACAGGCCGATCGAGGAAAAGGCCGGCGCCGGCGCGATGGCGTTGTGCGACCGCTCGTTGTCCTGGTAGGTGAAGCTCAGGTTGGCGTCGGGCACCGCCATCGCCCAGGCGACCTGCACGCTCGCCCGCGCCGATTCCAGGGCATGCCGGGCGGCGATCACGTCGGGGCGGTTCTGCACGGCGGCGGCGAGCAGCGCCGCCGGATCGAAGCTCCGCGCCGGACCTTCGAGGCTGCCCACCGGCACGACCTGGCGGAGGGCGAGAGCCTGCCCGGCCGCTCCCGGCGCGATGCGGCGCCCGAGCTGCTGCTCGAGGCCGATCGCCGCGACCTGGGCGTCGGAGCGCGCCGCCAGGTACTCGGCCCGGAACTGCTGGGCATCGACCTTTGATTGGGTCAGGTCGATCTCGCCGATGTCCCCCACCTCGAGGCGTTTGCGGTTGGCGTCCACGAGCTGGTCGAGCGTCGCCGCCGAGCGCTGCTTTTCCTCGGCGATGCGGCGCTTGGTGAGGGCGTCGACGAACGCCGTCGCGGCATTGGCGCGCAGCGTGCGGAAGAAGTCTTCGAGCGTCGCCGCGGCCTGCGCTAGGTTGGCCCTGGCGACCGCCACGCGCTTGCCGCGCTTGCCGCCGAGCTCGATGGTCTGGGCGATGCCGGCGTCGTTGTTCGCCGGCTCGCGCTGCTCGGCGCGGTCGGTGAGGTCGCGGCCGGAGGTGCCGACGGTCAGCTGCGGGTTGGGCGAGACCCGGGCCGCCGTCAGCTGCGCCTCGGCGATCGGCACGTTGAAGCGCGCCGCGGCATAGTCCAGGTTCGCCGCCGCCACCTCGGCGAGGAACGCCGCGAGCGAGATCTCGTCGCCGCTGCCGGCGGTGGCCGGCGGGGGCGGCGGGGGCGGCGCGGTCGGCGGGACCGCAGCAGCCGGCGCGGCCGGCGGGACCGCAGCAGCCGGCGCGGCCGGCGCGGTCAGCGGCAGGCAGGCGCCGCCCAGGAGAAGCACGGCCAACACTCGCGTCGCTCGCGAACCCTGCATCGGCCCTCCCTCCGTCAGCTCGCGAGCGGCGGCGCGGCCGCGGCTTCGCCGGCGGCGCCGCGAGCGGCGTTCCTGGCCTCGGTCCAGCGTTCGAGGACGATATACGCCGCCGGCAGGATCAGCAGCGTGAGCACGGTCGCGCTCAGCAGCCCGCCCACGATCACCGTCGCCAGCGGTCGCTGGACGTCGCTGCCGACACCGTGGTTGGTGGCCGCGGGCAGCAGGCCCAGGATGGCCACCGTCGCGGTCATCAGCACCGGCCGCAGGCGCACGCCGGCGCCGCGCCGCAAGGCCTCGTCGAGCGTGGCGCCGGCGGCGCGACGGTGGTTGAGGTTGGCGACCATGATGACGCCGTTCTGGACGGCGACGCCGAACAGCGCGATGAAGCCCACGGCGCTGGAGACGTTGATCGTCATGCCCCGCAGCAGCAGCGCGGTGAGGCCGCCGATCAGCGCCAGCGGCACGACCATGAGGATGAGCGCCGCGTGCCGCACGTCGCCGAAGCCGGCGTAGAGCAGCAGGAAGATCAGCGCCAGCGCGGCGGGGACGATGATCGCCAGGCGGCCCTGGGCGCGCTGCTGGTTCTCGAACTGCCCGCCCCAGCCGATCTCGTATTTCGCGCGGTCGTAGCGCACTCCCTGGTCGATCTTGCGCTGCGCCTCGGCGATGAACGACGCGAGGTCCCGCCCGCGCAGGTCGACCTTCACGGTCATGTGCCGGCGGCCCATCTCGCGGGTGATCGTGCTCTCGCCGGCGCCGATCTGGATGTCGGAGACCTGCGACAGCGGGATGCGGGCGCCGGTGGACGAGGGCACGGTGAGGTTGGCGATCGCCTCGGGGTTGCCGCGCACCGCTTCGACGAAGCGCACGGCGACGTCGTAGCTGCGCTCGCCGAGGTAGACGCTGGTCACCGCCTTGCCGCCGATCGCGGTCTCGATCAGGCTGGCGATGTCGGCGACGTTGATCCCGAAGCGCGCCGCGGCCTGGCGGTTGATCTTGATCTGTAGCTGCGGCAGCGGCGGCTCCTGATCGATGGCGACGTCGGCGGCGCCGTCGATCCGCGCCAGCAGCGCGGCGATCGCCTCGCCGATGCGGCGGGTCTCGGCGAAGTCGTCGCCGTAGACCTTGATCACGATCTCGGAGTGCGCGCCGGCGATCTTGTCGTTGACGCCGTCGATCATCGGCTGCGAGAAGCCGAAGTCCATCCCGGGCAGCCTTGCCGTGAAGGTCTTGCTCATGCGGTCGATCAGCGCCTGCTTGTCGCCGCCCCATTTCTCATAGGGCTCGAGGCCGATCGAGCTCTCGATGTGCGAGAACGTCCAGGGGTCGGTGGCGTCGTCGTTGCGGCCGGTCTGGGTGACGACGTAGGAGACCTCCGGGAAGCTCGCCGTGACCTGCCGGAAATCGCGCGCCATCTCGGTTGCCTTGCGGATGGAGATGCCGGGCGGCAGGTTGATCTGCATCCAGATCGAGCCCTCGTCGAGGTAGGGCAGGAACTCCCGGCCGACGGTGAAGGCGAGCACCAGGGTCAGCAGGCCGAGGCCGACCGCCGGCAGCAGCACCAACCCGGGGCGCCGCGCCACGCGGCGGAGATAGGCGTCGTAGTGGCGGCCGATCCATTCCAGCAGCGGGTTGCGGAAGGTCCGGGCAGGCCGGCGGTAGGCCATGTAGGCCAGCGCCGGCACCGCGGTGAGCGCGAACAGCAGCGCGCCGCCGAGCGCGTAGCCGATGGTGAACGCCATCGGGGTGAACAGCTTGCGCTCGACGCGCTCGAAGGCGAACAGCGGCAGGTAGGCGGTGACGATGATCAGCGTGGCGAAGAAGATAGGCTTGGCCACCTCGAGGGCGGCGGCGCGCGCGTCGGAGGCCAGCAGCGGCCGGTCGGCGTGGCGCTCGCGCCGGCGCAGGATGACCTCCATCAGCACGATGGCGCCGTCGACGATGATGCCGAAGTCGATCGCGCCCAGCGACAGCAGGTTCGCCGGCACGTTGGTGAGGTGCATCAGCGCGAAGGCGAAGAGCAGCGCGAACGGGATGGTGAGCGCCACCAGCAGAGCGCCGCGCAGGTTGCCGAGGAAGAAGATCAGCACCAGCACCACCAGCAGCATGCCCTCGATCAAGGTCCTGGTGACGGTATGCAGCGTGGTCGCCACCAGGTCGGTGCGGTCCAGGTAGGGCACCACCTTGACGTCGGGCGGCAGCACCTTGGTGTTCAGCTCGCGGACCTTCTGGTGAATGCCTTCCAGCACCCGCGACGGGTTGGCGCCGCGCAGCAGCAGCGTGATGCCGGACACCGCGTCGTCGTTGCCGTCCTTGCCGAGGATGCCCTGGCGCTCGACCGCGCCGAGGACCACATGGCCGACGTCGCGCACGAAGATCGGCGTGCCGCCCTTCTGCGCGATGACGATGGTTTCGAGGTCCTCGAGCCTGGTGATCGCGCCCAGGCCGCGGACCACGATCGACTGCTGGCCGCGCACGATCAGGCTGCCGCCGGCGTTGACGTTGTTGGCGGCGATCGCATCGGTGACCTGTTTGAGGCTGAGGCCGTACTGCACCAGCTTCTCGGGCTCGACCTGGACCTGGAACTGGTAGTTCTCGCCGCCGAAGGGATTGACGTCGACGACGCCGGGGACCTGCTTGAGGCGCGGGACGACCACCCAATTCTCGAGGTCGCGCAGCTCCCGCGGGCCGCGCAGGTGCGACTCGACGGTGTAGCGATAGATCTCGCCGGTGGGCGAGGTGACCGAGTCGAGGCCGGCCTGCACTCCGGGCGGCAGAGTGACGTTGCCGATCCGCTCCAGCATGCGCTGGCGCTCGAAGTAGTCCTCGGTGCCGTCGGCGAAGACCAGGGTGATCAGCGACAGGCCGAAGGTGCTTTTCGAGCGCATCACGTGCAGGCCCGGCGTGCCGTTGAGCTCGCGTTCGAGGGGGATGGTGATCTGTTGCTCGACCTCTTCGGCGGCATGCCCGGGATACTGGGTGATGACCTGCGCGGTGACGTCGCCGATGTCGGGGTAGGCGTCCACGTCCAGGCGGCGCAGCGCGTACAGCCCGAAGGCGGAGATCGCGGCGAGCACCGCCATCACCAGCCAGCGGCGCTCGAGGCAGAACCCGACGAGGCGCGCGATCACTGCAGGAGCACTCCGTTCTGCGCCACCACGACGGCTCCGGGCGTCAGGCCGTGGCGGATCTCGGTGCGGCCGCCGCGTTGCTCCCCGGGCTCGACCGCGACCGGCTGGTATTGCCCCGCGGCGATCTCGCGGAAGACGAACGCCGCGTTGCCGATCTGTACCAGCGCGGCGGTCGGCACCGTCAGCCGCTGCTCCGGGATGCCGATGAAGCTGACGGTGGCGTACATGCCCGGGCGGTAGCGGACGTCGGGGTTGGGCAGCGCGATCCGCACCTTGGTGGCGCGGGTGTCGGGATCCAGGATCTCCCCGACCGCCGTCACCTGAGCGGTGACCTCCTGGGCAGGGTAGGCCGGGAACGTGGCGCGCACCTCCTGTCCCTTGCTGACGAAAGCGACGTCCTTTTCCTGCACGCTGGCGGTCAGCCAGACCGTCGACAGGTCGGCGATGGTCATCAGCGGCGCCGTGGTGTCGCTGCGGAACTCCCCGATGCCGGCGGCGACGTCGATGACGCGGCCGGAGACCGGCGAGCGCAGCACCAGCGGGTCTCCGGGCTTGTCGCGCTCGGGGTCGATGCCGTAGGCCCGCAGGCGGCCCTCGGCGGCGACCAGCGAGCTCTTGGCGGAGTCGAAGTCGTTTTGCGCCTGCTCGACGTCGCGCCGGGCCGCGATCTTGGCGTCGAGCAGCTCCTGCTGGCGGCGCAGGGCGCGTGCGGTGAGGTCGAGCGTGCTCTTGGCGCGCACGTAATCGCTCTGCGCGGACATGTAGTCGGGAGAGTTGATGGTGGCCAGGACCTGCCCCCTGCTGACGCGGTCGCCGAGCTGCGCCGAGAGCTGGACCAGGTGCCCCGAGACCGGCGGGAAGATGCGGGCGGTCAGGCCCGGGACGGCCTCCACGGCCGCCGGCGCGGTCCGCTCGCGCCGGACGGTCTCGGTGCGCACCGTCTCGGTCCGCAGCCGCTGCCGCAGCGCCGAGCCGAGCGGCACGACGACGACGTTGCCCTGACGGCGTTCGAGGCCGGCGGCGGCGGCGGCGTCGCCGGGGGCGCCGGCGGTGGGCTTGCCCGAGCAGGCGGCGGCTACGGCGAGCACGGCGGTGACGGCGAGCAGGGAGGCGACGGCGAGCACGGCGGGGACGGCGAGCACGGCGGGGACGGCGAGCTCGCCGGCCCCCAACCTATCCAGCGGCGTGGCCGCACGCGCCCTCGCCGTGCCCTGGCGGCCGATGCACGCGGCGACCACGGGCCGAACGCTGCCCGGTGGAGGAGCGCCTGCCGCGCCGGCGGGCGGCAGCTCCTGGGTGCTCGATCGATGCTCTGCCATCGTCGTTGCTCTCCGCTGAGAAGCGTCAGGCCATGTCTGGGCGAACGGCATCTATCGCCAACCTGGTTCGCGAGCCTGCGATGATCGCAAATGCGAGCGCTCTCGACGTTACAAGGGCCTTACAAATCTGTGTCGGGCGGGCGTCAGGCACCGAGCGGTCCACTTCAGGCTGCCTGGCGCGCTGGCTCCACACCTGGGCCGGCTCACCGCAGGTAGGTGCGGACCACCTCGATCACCTCCGCCGCCGCCTGCGCCTGCTCGGAGCCGCGCTCGGCGCCGGGCGCCAGGTGCGCCTGGATGTGGTGCTCGAGGACTTCGCCCATGAGGCCGTTCATGGCGCCGCGGGCGCTGGCGATCAGACGCAGGATCTCGCCGCACTCTTCCTCGGCATCCAGGGCGCGGGTGACCGCGTCGAGCTGACCGCGAATTCGCGCCACCCGCTGGGCGAGCTTGGTCTTGTTGCGAAGCAGGTGCGACATGCCGGGGCCCTCCCGCCGTCTCGTTGCGGCAGCGTCAGATAGTGTAGTGGACTATGTTATCGAGCGCAACCGCACCGAGGCTGGAGCAGCGGGACGGATGGAGGGACAGCAGCCTGCTTCCTGGGGCCGGGGCAGCAGCGGCGTCCGTCGCCGCAGCTGCGCCGCCTGCCGTTTTGCGACCACCGGAGCAGCGGCCGGGGGAGAAGGGGCGCCCCGGATGCGCTTTCCGCATCGAGCTTGTTTGCGCGAAAGATGTGGTAAATTTGGATACGTATCATCGAAGATTCGAGTGACAGGTTCTGGTAGGTCGTGCGGTGCGGCCTTTTTCAAAACGGCTGGGGTGGATGATCCTGAGCGGCGCGTGGCTCGGCGCGGCCGGAGGTTTAGCGCAGATCACTCCGGTGTGTCCGGAGATCCCGGCCACGACGACGTCGTCATCGGCCTACCAGGGAGCGCCGGCGGTGGTTTGGCGCGCGGTCGGCGACTATGGCCAGGACGGCAGCGGTGCCGCGGTCCTGGGCCAGCAGTTCAACGCCCTCGAGCAGCCGCACGGCCCGGCCGGCACGGTCCACTTCCTGATCGACGTCAACGGGTACTTCCAGTGAGCAGTAGCCTGGGCGGGATCCGGCAAGGAGGTCGCCGCCGCCCGTGCGGGTTGGGCGGGCGTCGGCCGATCGCGCGTAGCGGCAGCGGTCAGGCTTGGCGCGCCGGCCTGGCCTGGTGGGTGCTGTTGGCGGCCGGCACCACCTGGCTCGGCGGCGGCGCGGCCTTGCTCGCCCAGGGCGCGGTGTGCCAGGGCTCGAACATCACCTACGGCGCGGGCGGCAACGACGGCCTGAACCCGGCGCAGTGCTCCGGCTTCGTCTGCCAGACGCCGGTGGTGACCTCGGGACCGACCTACGCGGTCGACCCGGGATGCAATCCCACGACGACGACCTGCGGCATCACCGTCACCATCGGCATGCAGTTTCCGGGCAACCACGTCAACTCGACCTTCTTCAATTTCGGCTACAGCTTCGAGGAGGTCGATCTGCTGACCAGCGGCAACTCGCTGCTGGGCGAGTGCGGCTACGCCGGCGAGGAGCTGCAAGCGGACTTTGGGACGGTGACGGTGACCGGCAGCGTGCGGTGCGGCACGCCGTCGAGCTACACGGTGAACCTGATCAGCTGTCCGAGCGCGAACTGCCCGAGCTGCCCGCCGGGGCCGGTGCCG
>DATGHG010000262.1:0-14072 GCA_035308185.1 Thermoanaerobaculia bacterium
ATGGGGGGCGGTTGGATCGCACCACCGTCTCTCGTAGGTGGTTGACCAAGCGGTCCGCTCGGCGATGCGCCAGTGCGATCTGCTATCATGCGAGCGCCATGAGCGTTCCCGTCCACGCCGAATCTGCGGGCCGCGCGCGGCCCGCAGCGGCGGTCTGGGCGGCGGCGCTGGCCGCGGTCGTGCTGCTGAGCGGGATCGAGGTCCGACCCGCGGCGGAGACGCACGACCCCGGCGCGGCGCTGGCCCGCCATTCCGAGCGCTACTTCCTTGGCGCCTGCCATCCCCTCCTGCCGCCGCATGCCGAGACGGCGAAAGCGGCGTGGCGGCCGCTCTGCGCGGTCTGCCTGAACCGCATGCAGAGCGTGGGCGCCCGCTTCGGCGCCGGCAACCGGCTATGGCTCTGGCGTGACGGCCGCCGCTTGCCGCAGCTCCCGGCATGGCCGGCCCTGCACCATTCTGCGAGCGCCGACGGTACGCGCGCACCGCCTCTCGCCTGACTCTCTTCGATTGTTGACCCACCGCCCGCGCGGTCCGGCGCTTTCGCTCCGGCACCGCGGCGAGCGGTCGCCAGACTGGCTGCGTCGCGCGTCGCGCGGCAGGCGCCAGGCAGTCTCGGACCCTTCCGGTACGCCGGGATACCGAGATTCAGAGGTCGAAGAATGGGCGAGGTGGCTTTAGAACGTGCTCATCTGGCGGCCCGCTGCTCGGCGGGTCGCCCGCCACGAGGCCGGCCGGTGTTGGTGGCGCCGGCGGCGCCGGCGGCGCTGGCGCTGCTGCTGGCCATCCTGCCTGGCCTGCCGACGACGTCGCGGCGCGCTGACGCCAGCCCGGGCCCGCCGCCGGCACCTCCGGTACGGGTGGCGGTGAGCATCCCGCCGGCCGCCTACTTCGTGGAGCGGATCGGCGGACCGGCGGTGCGGGTGACGACGATGGTGCCCGCCGGCAGCGAGGAGGAGACCTACACCCCCACGCCTCGGCAGGTCGGCGACTTCCTCCGCGCACGGCTCTATGTCGCCGTCGGCCATCCGGCGTTTCCGCTCGAAACCCGTTATCTCTTGCCACTGCTGCGCTCACATCCCGAGGTGCACCTGGCGCTGATGTCGCGCGGGGTGCGCCCGATCCCCATGGGCGGCGGCGCCGCCGGCGAGTCGGGCGCACCTGGGGCCGGCGCCACCGATCCGCACATCTGGTTGGCGCCAGACACCGTCGCGATCGCCGCTCGCAATATCACGGACGGGCTGGCGGCCGTCGATCCGAGCCGCCGCGAGGCCTACGAACGCGGTCTGGATGCCTTCCAGCACGACCTCCGGGCGCTCGACGCCGCCTTCCGCCGCATCGCCAGAGCGCCGCGGAAAGTCCGCTTCCTCGCCTACCATCCGGCCTGGGGCTATCTGGCCCGCGAGTACGGCTTCGAGCAGCGAGCCGTGGAAGCAGGCGGCAAGGAACCCGGCGCCGCCGGGCTGGTGGCGCTGATCGCCGCGGCGCGCCGCGACGGCGTCCGCCTGGTGCTGATCCCGCCCGGGTTCCCGCCCAGCACGGCGGCGGCGCTGGCCGGCGCGATCGATGGCAAGCTGCTCCCCCTCGATCATCTGGCACATGACTGGCTGGCGGGGATGTGGCGCCTCGAAGGCGCGCTGGCCGAGGTCGCCGGGTTGGCCAAGGGGCCCCCGCGATGACCGGAGCGCTGCCGCTCGTCGAGGTGCGGGACCTCAGCTTCGGCTACGGTAGCCAGCCGGTGCTCGAGGACGTGGACCTGACCATCGGCGGGCGTGATTTCCTGGCCCTGCTGGGACCGAACGGCGGCGGCAAGACCACCCTGCTCAAGCTGGTCCTTGGCCTGCTGCGGCCGTGGCGCGGCGAAGTCGAGAGCCGGCTGTCCGGGCGCCACGGCGCCATGGGGTACGTGCCACAATTTACCAACTTCGAGCGCGACTTCCCGCTGCGCGTCGAGAGCCTGGTGCTGATGGGGCGGCTGGGGATCTCCGGCCTGCTGCGCCCCTACCGGCGCGCCGACCGGCTGCGGGTCGCCGAGGTGCTGGACCGCCTGCGCCTCTCGGCCCTCGCCCGCCTGCCGATCGGCGAGCTCTCGGGCGGGCAGCTGCAGCGGGTGCTGATCGCTCGCGCTCTGGTCGGCGATCCCGAGATCCTGCTGCTCGACGAGCCGACCGCATCGGTAGATCCCGAATCGCGGGAGCTGCTCGGCGCGGTGCTGTCCGAGCTCAACGCGCACATCCCGGTGGTGATCGTGACCCACGACGTAGGCGCCCTCTCACACCAGGTCACCCGCGTCGCTTTCGTCAACCGCCGGCTGCGGGAGATCTCCCCGCCGCCCGCCGGCACGGCCGCGATGCACACCTGCCGGCCGCCGCGGGAGACCGGCGAGTGAGTTGGACCGGGGCACTCGAGCTCGACCTGGTGCGCCACGCCCTGGCCGCGGGGTTGCTCGCCAGCGTGCTCTGCGGCGCGATCGGCGTTTTCGTCGTCGTCAAGCGCCTCACTTTCGTCAGTGACGGTATCAGCCACGCCGCCTTTGCCGGCCTCGGCCTGTGCTTCCTGCTGGGCGCCGACCCGCGGTTGGGCGCCCTCGCCGCCGCCGTCGTCTTCGCGCTCGCCCTGGGGCTCCTGGGCACCGCCGCGGCGCGGCAGCACGACGCTCTGATCGGGGTGCTGTACGCCGTGGGCATGGCGCTGGGCATCGTGTTCATCCATCGCGCTCCCGGCTATGTCCCGAACCTTATGACCTACCTCTTCGGCAACCTGCTGCTGGCCTCTGCCGGCGACGTGCGCCTGACCTTTTGGCTCACCGCCCTGGTGCTCGGGGCGCTGCTGCTGCTGCGCAAGCCGCTGGTCGCCGTCGCCTTCGACGAGGAGTTCGCCGCCGTCCAGGGAGTGCCGGTGCGAACCTTCATCACCGTGCTGCTGGTGCTCGTCTCGGTGACCGTCGTGCTGCTGATCCAGGTGGTCGGCGTCATCCTGGTTCTCGCCTTGCTGACCATTCCGCCGCTCACCGCGCGCGTCTTCGCCCGCGACCTCGGATGGGTGATCGCCATCTCGATCGGAGTCGGTCTGGCCGCCACCGCCGGCGGGCTGGCGCTGTCCTACCGCTGGGACCTGCCGTCGGGTCCGGCGATCATCCTGCTGGGGGCGGCGGTGCTGGCAGCCGCCTACCTCGGCAAGACCTTGCGTCGCGGCGCTTGGCGCCGCGACGGCGCCTGGAGACCTCGCCGATGATCGTCCTCGAGCTGCTCGGAGCCGTGCTCGCCGCGGCTTGGAACACGTTCTTCCTGGCGGCGCCCTACGTCCTCTTCGGCCTGCTGATCGCCGGGCTGTTGCAGGTCCTGGTCTCCCAGCGCCGGCTCGCCCGCTGGATGGGTGGCGGCGGTCTGGCCGCGGCCGGGCGGGCGGCACTGCTCGGAGTGCCGCTGCCGATCTGCAGCTGCGGCGTCGTGCCGGTCGCCATCTCGCTGCGGCGCAAGGGAGCCAGCCTCCCGGCGATCATGTCGTTCCTGATCACCACTCCCGAATCGAGCTCCGATGCGGTGGTGCTGACCTGGGGGCTGATGGGTCCGCTGATGGCGCTGGCGCGGCTGGTCGCCGCCATGGTCACCGCGCTCGTCGCCGCCGTGCTGGCCATCGCCGCCGGCGAGCCGGACGACGCGACGGGCGGTGGTCACGGCGAAGGCGGCGCGGCCGGGCCGGGGGCCGAAGACGACGCCTTCATCGGGTTTCGCGGCGTCGGGGCCTCGATGCTCGCCGCCTGGCGCCGCTTCTGGTCGTCGCCGCCTGCCCCGCCACCGGCGCCCGAGCCGGCGGCGGCGACGGGTGCGCCGCCACCGCCACCGCCGCCGGCCGGCGCCGGCGTCGTGCCGCTCTCGAGGATTCTCCGCACCGTGGGGCGGCGCGCCTTCGTCGAGTTGGTCGACGACATCGTCTTCTGGCTGGTGGTGGGTGTGCTGGTGGCAGGGATCATCGCGGCCCTGGTGCCGGCCAATCTGGTCGGGGCGGCGGCTGGTGGTGGGCTGGGGGCGATGCTGCTCATGCTGCTGCTGGCGGTCCCGATCTACGTCTGCGCCTCGGCCAGCACGCCGATCGCCGCCGCGCTGATCGCCAAGGGCGTGAGCCCAGGGGCCGCCCTGGTCTTCTTGCTGGCCGGCCCCGCCACCAACACCGCCACCGTCACCCTGGTCGCCCGCCACTTCGGCCGCCGGTTCCTGCGCATCTACCTCGGCAGCGTGCTCGGCACCGTGATCCTCTGCGGGTTGGCGCTCGACTGGTTGGCCGCCGCCGCGGGCTGGCACATCACCGGCCAGCTCGCCGCCGAGTCCGAAGGGGTGTCGGCCTTTTTCCAGCTGCTCTGCGCCATGGCGCTGCTGGCCCTGATCGTCTGGCGGCTCTGGGCGGGAGCGGCCCGCCAGGGCGTCCGAGAGCTGACCGCCAACCTGCGCGGGGTCGGGCGCTGGCTGGCGCGAACGCCCGGAGTCGGCCCGGCCGTGGAGCGCGCGCGGGGACCGGCGGCGAGCGCGTCCTGGATGCCTCGCGCCGCGCTCGCCGCTGCCGGTATCGCCTACCTGCTCTCCGGGTTCGCCATCGTGCCGGCCGGTGGCGTCGGCTACGAGCTGCTCTGCGGGCGCCTCCGCCGCCACCCGCTCGGTCCCGGTCTGCACTGGCTGCCGCCGCGCCCGTTCGCACGCCTCGACCTCTGGCGCCCGAACTATCCGCGACGGGCCGACGTCGGCTTCCGCACCGATCTCGGACTGCTGGCGAGACGGCAGGAGCTGCTGCGCACCGCCGACCCGGCGCAGTGGCACAGCCCGGTGGCGGCGATGAACACGGACAGCCGCGAGGCCTCCTACCTGGCCGGCGACGAGAACCTGCTCGAGATGAGCTTCACGGTGCGCTACGGCCTGGCGGATCCCTATGCCTTCTTCTACCGGATGGACCGGGAACGCAATCTGGTGGCCCTCTGCGCCCAGGCGGTGGCGCGCGAGCTGGTCGCCTCGAGGACGCTCGACGAGCTGTTGACCGCCGGCCGCCGCGACCTGGAGACCCGCATCGCCGGCGAGTTGCAGCGGCGGCTCGACCGCCTCGGCGCCGGAGTGCGGGTGGCGTCGGCGCACGTCGTCGATCTCCATCCTCCCCAGGACGCGGTCTTCGCCTTCCGCGACGTGTCGAGCGCGCGCGAGGACCGCGACCGGCGCATCCAGGCCGCGCTGGCAGCGGGCGAGAAGGAGGTGCCGCGGGCCCGCGGCAACGCCGCCCTGGGAGTCGCCGAAGCGCAGGCGGCGGCCGATGCCGCGCGCGTCGTCGCGGGCGGCAGGGCGGTGGGTTTCGCCGCCCGTGCGGCGGCCTTCGCGGGCGGCCGCGCCGTGCTCCGCGATCTGCTGTGGCTCGAGACGCAGGAGAAAGTGCTGGCCGGGCGCCAGAAGTTCATCGTGCCGCCCGGAGCCGCCGGCCGCCGCGTGGTGCTCTGGCCCGACAAGCCGTCGCCTCCCCCCACCCTCCCTGCCGCAGATGGAGAACCGTGAGATGCCAGCCATGAGCACGCGAGCCAAGGTCCTCTACGCCACCGCGGCAGGGATCGTCCTGGTCCTGCTGCTGACCTCCCTCTATACCGTCGACGAGACGCAGGTCGCGATCGTCACCAGGTTCGGGCGGCCGCTGCCGGGGGTGGCCGGCCCCGGCCTGCACCTGAAAGCGCCCTGGCCGATCGACTCCGCGCTGCGCTTCGACTCGCGCCTGCTGGTTTTCGCCAGCGGCCCGACCGAGATGCTGACGGCGGACAAGAAGAACGTGGTGGTCGACAGCTTCGTCTGCTGGCGGATCGCCGATCCCCTGCTGTTCGCGCAGACCGTCCGCACGCGCGACGAAGCCGAGGCGCGGCTGCTCGACTTCATCGCCTCGGAGATGGGCGCGGCGGTCGGGCGCGAGCCCATGGAGAGCTTCATCCATGCCGGCGGCGGGGTGCGCCTGCCCGACGTCGCGCGGCGGGCCGGCGAGACGATCGGCCGGATGGCGGCGGCCAGCTTCGGCATCCAGGTGGTCGACCTCGAGATCGACAACTTCAACCTGCCGGCGCAGAACCGCGAGAGCGTCATCGAGCGCATGCGCGCCGAGCGCGGCCGCATCGCCGCCCGCTATCGCAGCGAGGGGGACGAGCAGGCGCTCAAGATCCAGGCGCAGGCGGCGACCGAGCGCGAGGCGATCCTCTCCGCGGCCAAGGCGCAGGCCGAATCGATCCGCGGCCGCGGCGAGGCCGAGGCGCTGCACATCTTCTCGGCGGCCTACGCCAAGGACCCCGAGCTCTATCGCTTCCTGCGCACCCTGGAGAGCTACGAGACGGTGATCGACGACAAGACGACCATCTTCCTGCAGTCCGATTCCAAGCTGCTGCGAGTCCTCGATGGCAAGTGACGGCGCCTCGCTGCCGCCGCCGGCGCCGCCCCAGGCGCCAGCAAAGCCGGCGCTGCCGCCCAGCGTGCGGATCGTGCGCGCGGCCGCCGCCTGGTGCCGGCGCCGGCGGCGCCGGCTTGGCGGCTTGCTGCTGGCGGCGGCGGTCGCCGGCTGGATCGCGGACGGCATCTACGCCGTCGCCAACGGTTCCTCGGCGGTGGTCCGCCGCTTCGGGCGTCTCGCCGAGCCGCGGGTCGGACCCGGCCTGCATCTGGCCCTGCCGCCGGGTATCGACAGCGTCGCCGCGGTCAAGACCGGGGAGGTGCTGCGGCAACAGGTCGGCGGCGACGACGGCGCGCCGCTGCAACTGGTGACCGGCGACGAGAACCTGATCGAGAGCATGCTGGTCGTCCAGTACCGGGTCACCTCTCCCGGTTCCTACCTGTTCCGGTCCGAGGACCCGGGCGCCCTGCTCACCCGGGCGGTGCGCGCGGCGCTGGTGGACGAGATCGCGCGCCGTCCGGTCGACGAGGTGCTGACCTCGGGCAAGGCCGCCATCCAATCCGAGGTGAGGCGCAAGGCGCAGGCGACGTTGCAGCGTTACGGCGCCGGCCTGAGCCTGGTCGCGGTCAGCCTGCAGGCGGTGACGCCGCCAGCCGAGGCGGCGGCCGCCTTCCTCGAGGTCAACGACGCCCGGGCGCAGGCGGCGCGCGCGGTCAACGATGCGGAGAGCCGGCGCGAGACCTCCTTCAATCTGGCCCGCGGCCGCGCCGAGCGCGAGCAGGACGAAGCCAGGAGCTGGGCCGACGCTCGCCTGCAGAAGGCGCGCGGCGCCGCCAGCCGCTTCGAGCAGGTGCTCGCCCAGGCTCGCCTGACGCCCGAGCAGACCCGGACCGACTTCTACCTCGACACGGTGCGCAAGGTGCTGCCGCGGGCCCGGATCGTCGTGCTTGCCCCTGGCGCCGCGCCCAAGCTCGATATCTTCCTGTCGCAAGATGCCACGGCGGGCGGCGGCGCACCCGGAGGTCTCGGGGCTGGCCGCGGCGGGACGGCGGCGCCCGGCCCGGGTGTGCCGGGGCTGGCCGGGCCGCCGGGCTCGCTCCCTGCACCGCCGGGAGGCGAATGATCACGTTCGGCTGAAGCAAGCGAGAACGGAGGGCGCCTACACGGTCCAGGTGGATATCGAGCCCGCGGACTCGAGCACCTCTGCCAGGCCGGTGGACTGACGCTGCAGGTGTCTTCGGCGGTGCCGCCCGGAGGTCCCTACTCCAGGCCTGGGGACGATCCGCGTCACCCTCCAAGGCACCGGCCTTACCGGCTCCGCGTCGTTCACGGTAGGCTACGCGGTCGTGACCGAGCCAACGACGGAGGCCGGCGGGCCCTGGCCGAGGTCCGCGGCACGGCAGTGGTGCTGGGGGGCCATTGCCTGCTGGGCCGCGGCGATCGGCTTCCTCGGCTGGCGCTTTCGGGGTCTGGCGCTCGACGACTTCTTCATCACCTATCGCTACAGCCTGAACCTTGCCGAGGGACGGGGCTTCGTGTTCAACGCCGGTGAGCGGGTCTTCGCGCTCACCAACCCGGGGCTGGCGCTGGTGCTGGCCCTGGGCCGGATGCTGACCGGTCTGGAAGCGCCGATGCTGGCTTCGGCCCTCTCGGGCCTGGCGCTGCTGACGGTGGCGATCCTCTTGCTGTTCGAGGCACGGGGGCTGGGACGGGCGCCCGAAGCGCTGCTCGGCGGTACGCTGCTGGTGACCTCCTCCTTCCTCTGGGTGCTGCAGGGCGGCGAGGGGATGGTGATGCTCGCCCTGCTGCTGCTGGCCGCGCGGTGGGGCGCCGACCGGCCGGTCCTCGCCGGCCTGCTGGCGGGTTTTGCCGTCTGGTGCCGCCCGGAGGCCGCGATCGGAGTCGGATTGCTGACGATCCTGCTGTGGCGCGAGCGCAAACGGTTGCCGTGGCGCCTGGCTGCCACGGCGGCGGCCGTCGTCCTGCTCGGCGTGCTGCTCGCCTGGCTCTATTTCGGCACCGCGATTCCGAACTCCCTGGCCGCGAAGCGGGCCCTGGCGGCGGGCAGCTCAGGGTTGGGTTTCTGGCCGCAGTCGGCGGAGCTGGCACGACGTCATACCGGCCAGCTATGGCCGGCGGTCGTCGGGCTCGGACTGCTGGGGCAGTGGCCATTGCTGCGCTCCGGCGGCCGCTGCCTGCGGCTGCTCTCGCTGCTGGCGCTGAGCCTCACGGTGATCTATCCCCTGCTCGGCGTGCCCTATGCGCCGTGGTACGTGCTGCCGATGGCCGTGGCCATGCTGTATGGCCTCGGTTTCCTGATCGGACTCCCGGCGCGGCTGAAGGCCGCGGCCACCCCGCTTGCCGGCCGGGCGCTCGCCACGGCCGCCGCCGCGCTGGCCCTCGCGGCGGTGGTGATCTCGCTGGCGCCGGCCGAGGCCCGGCGGCTGCGCCGCTTCACCTGGCCGCCCTACATGCGGGCCTACCAGCAGGCGGCGGAATGGCTCAACGCCAACTCGGCGCCGGCCGCGGCGGTGTCGTACTTCGAGGTCGGAGCGCTCGGCTATTTCAGCGATCGGACGGTGATCGACCTGGTCGGCATCGTGACGCCCGAGCTCTTGCCCTACGTGCGGCGTCGCGATTTCACCGGCGCCTTCCTGGCCCGTCCCGGCGCCTTCGCTCTCGTGGATCGGGAGCAGGGTCCATTCATGCCGGTCGATAGGCCCTGGTTCAAACGCGCCTACCAGCCCGTGGCCACTTTCGGCGAGCAGGGGAAGCTGGTCCTGTATGAGCGCCGCGTCGACGTCGGCCTGCCGCGGGCACCGTCGCCTGACGGCGATCCGGACGATGGTGGCGGCAGCGGCAGCAACGGAACCCGCTGACCCACCCGCGCTGACCCACCCGCGGCCGCGCGCCCTCAGCGGTCGCGGACCGTGGAACCGGCAGGCCGCAGCCAGTCACGGTTCTCGCAGGCGCGGATCCGGTCGTCGGTGAGCGGCACCGGGCGCTCCCTCACCCGCACCTGCTTGCCGTCGCGCAGGTGGACGTTGGGCAGGAAGCATTCCACGTAGCCCGGCGGCGGCTGCCGCTCGTGCGCCATCAGGACGCGCCCGGCAGCCGGCAGCGGCGCGCGCGCGATCACCCGATCGTTGAGGCCCAGGGTGTCCACGATCGCCACGTGCGGCAGGACCCAGCCGGCAAGGCCGACGCCGCTCGTCGCCATCACCGGCCGGCCGCTCCAAGAGATCCGGGCGCCGTCCTGGCGCGACGGAAACCGCTCGCTCAGCCAGATCAGGCAGACCGCGTGCTCCTGCCGGCGCAGGCCGATGGCGTGGCCGATCAACGTCGCCTGCCAGCCATCCCAGGCCGCGACGATGGGCCGCACCGGCGCCGGGAAGTCCCCGGCCAGCGGCCAGCGCAGGAAGGAGGTCTGCTCGCGGCTCAGGAGATCCTTGGTGCGCCACCAGTACAGCCACGGTAGCGGCCAGGAGGCGAGCAGGAAAACGCTCAGCGCCGCGACGGCGGCGGCGCCGCCGAGACCGGCGGCGTCGATCAACGCCAGCGCCGAGAGGAAGAGCAACGGGATCAGATAGCTGAAGACGCGGTACTCGAAGTGATCGCCGCCGACGATGAGCGTGTAATAGAGGACGTGGGCCACGACCACCGCCGGCGCGAGCACCCTCGCCAGCCGCGCCGCCACGGGCCGGGTGCCGGGAACGCGCCGCGGCGAGAGCAGGCCGCGGCAAGCCGCCGCCACGGCCAGCGCCAGCCAGACCCAGATGCCGTTCTCGACCACGAAGCAGGCGAGGTAGCGCCAGCCCATCTCGGGCCACGGCGCCGGCACCTTGGCGTAATAGGTGTTGGGCAGCCAGTCGCCGTAGGTCCAGCGGCGCCACAGCAGGTGGGCGGCGATGGCCAGCAGCGGGCTCGCCGCGAGGACCGTCGCGCGCACCGGCCTGGCGTGCGACGGGGCGGCGGCGAGCAGGAGCAGCGCCGTGGCCGGCACCGTCAACAGCCCATCCGGCCGCGCCAGGCAGGAGAGCGCGGCGGCGGTCGACAGCCGCAGGCCCCAGGCCGGACCAGCCTCGCCGCCGCCCAGCAGCCCGAGGGCTTCGAGCAGCCACCAGGTGAAGCAGAGGTTCCAGAGCTGAGTCTCGAGCCCCGAGCTCAACCAGGTCAGGAAGGTGCTGTTGGTGCAGATGCCCAGCAGGGCGAGGGCCGCCAGCAGGGTCCGCCGCCGGTCCAGCCGGGGCGAGAGCCGCAGGCGTCCGCCGGCGCGCCAGACGAGCGCCAGCGTCGCGAGCCCGCAGAGCAGGCTCAACCAGCAGGAGGTGCGCGGCGGGTCGAGTCCCGTCAGCCGCCACGTGGCGCCGAGCAGCAGCGCCCACAGGAGGCTGGTATACCCCTCGACCGGCAGAAACGGCGGCGGGTTCCAGACCAGGCCGTATCCCGCCAGCAGGTTGGAGACATAGCGGAACGTGATGTAGGCGTCGTCGGTCTGGAACCAGAATAGCTTCCAGCCGGCCACGGCGGTCAGCATCGCCGCGCCGAGCACCCAGTAGCGCGCGGCTCCGGGCGCCGGTCCGCGACGCTGGCCCGGCAGCGGGATGGTGCAGACGAAGCGTTGCCAGGTTGGCCAGCTCATCGCTCAAGGCTCCTCCACGCGCTGGCGGCAGCGCTCAGTCGCCCACGCCAGGGAGCCGCGCCGGCAGGCGACCGAAGATGCGGTAGAGGTAGAAGAACGCCGGCAGCAGCAGCATGGCGCCGGCGGCCAGCGCGCCGAGCAGGAAGCGCAGGGTCGCGGTGGGCGCGGCGGCGCCGGCGAGCGTGAGGTCGGGAGGGACCAGGAACGGGTACTGCGCGACGGCCCAACCGGCGATGATGAGGCTGGCCTGTGCGGCGGCGGCGGCACGGGCGAGGCGGTAGCGCCGGCGTGCCAGGGCCGCCAGGGCGCTGACCGCACAGGCGCCGGTTGCCGCGTGCAGAGCCCAGGACCAGGGCGTGCGGATCAGCTCGTGCAACAGGCCGGGGGCCTGCCAGCGGGCAGCGGCCAGCACGCCGGCGCCGAGCGGCGCGAGCAGCACGCCGGCGGCCAGGGCGCGCCAGCGGAAATCGTCGCTCAGCTCGGCCGCGTCGCCCGGATCGTCGCTGCCGTCCGCGCCGTCCGCAGCGTGGCGAGCGTCGTGCGCCAGGTAGACGGCGGCGAGAAAGGCGAACAGCACCAGGGTGAAGGCGCCGACGGCGAAAGGAAAGGGGCCGATCCAGGCGGTCAGGTAATCGGCGGCCGAGGCGGGTGGGCGGAGCCTGCCGGCGGCGATGGCGCCGACGACGGTGCCGAGGAGCAGCGGCGTCGCCAGGCTCGCGGCCGCGAAGAGCCGTCCCCACGATCCGGCGGCGGCCTCGCCCGCGGGATCGCCGTAGGCGCGGAAGCTGAAAGCGGCGCCGCGGGCGACGATGCCGAGCAGCATCAGCAGCAGCGGCACGTGCAGGACGGTGGCGATGCGCGCGAACGCCGGCGGGAAGGCGGTGAAGAGGACGACGATGGCGAGGATCAACCAGATGTGGTTGGCCTCCCAGATCGGGCCGATGGAGTGGGCGATCTGCCGGCGCTGGCGCGCCGCCCGCGGCCCGCGCGCCAGCAGGTCCCAGACGCCGCCGCCGAAATCGGCGCCGCCGCTCAGGGCATAGGCGATCAGGGAGACGGCGATCGCCAGCCCGGCGAGGTCCTCAAGCGCCGACATCGCCGGCCTCGCGACGGTTGGCGCCGCTCCCGGGCAAGCCGAGGCCGCTGCCGCTGGCGGCGCTCATCGTCGACAGCACGTGGCGGCGCAGCAGCTGGACGACGATGCCGCCGAGCACCACGTAGACGACGGTGATGACGGCGAAAGGCAGCGTCAGTCCCGGCATCGGCGTCACCGCGTCGGCGGTGCGCATCACGCCCTGGATGATCCAGGGCTGCCGGCCCAGCTCGGTGACCGACCAGCCGCTCTCGACGGCGATGACGCCGAGGGGCGCGGCGCCCACCAGGCAGCGCAGCAGCCAGCGGCGATCGGGCACGCCGCGCCTTCGCCATGCCGCCACGCCCGCCAACGCCGCCGCCGCGGCCAGCAGGGTGCCGCAGGCGATCATGATCTGGAAGGCAGCGTGGACCAGGACGACGTTGGGCCGATCGGCCGGCGGCACCGAAGCGAGGCCGGCGACGACCGCATGCCGGTCGTGGTAGGCGAGCAGCGACAACCCGGCGGGTATCTCGATGGCGCCGCGGGTGGTGCCGGCCGCGGGGTCCGGCATCCCGCCGATGCGCAGCGGCGCGCCGGCCTCGGTTCGCCACTGTCCCTCCATGGCGGCGAGCTTCATCGGCTGGTAGACCCCCAGCATCTGACCCAGCAGGTCGCCCGAGAGCGGCTCGAGCACCGCCGCCGGACCGCCCACCATCAGGGCGATGCCGAGGGCGGCGCGATGGAAGCGGTCGCCGGGGCGGCGCAGCAGCGCGGCGGCATGGATGCCCGCCACCGCGAAGCCCACCGCCGCGTAGGCCGCGAGCACCATGTGCAGAGTCTGCGGACCGGCCGCCGGATTGAGCATCGCCGCCAGCGGGTGGAGATGAGTCAGCTGGCCGCCGGCGAGCTCGAACCCCGCCGGGGTGTTCATCCAGGCGTTGGCGCTGACCACGAACACCGCGGAGAGGGTGCCGGCAACGGCCACCACGACGCCCGCCGCGAGATGGACGCGCGGCGACACCCGGTTCCAGCCATAGAGATAGATGCCGAGGAAGATGGCTTCGGCGAAGAAGGCAAAACCCTCGAGCGAGAAGGGCATGCCGATGACCGCCCCGGCGACCTGCATGAAGCGCGGCCAGAGCAGCCCGAGCTCGAAGGAGAGCACGGTGCCGGACACCGCGCCGACCGCGAACAGTATGGCCGTGCCGCGCGCCCAGCGGCGGGTGAGGTCCAGGTAAACGGGGTCGCCGGTCCGGCGCCACCATGCCTCGGACGCCACCATCAGGACCGGCATCGCCATGCCGGCGATGGCGAAGAGGATGTGGAACATCAGCGACACCGCCATCTGGCTGCGTGCCGCCAGCAGGTCCGACATGCGCACAGCCTAGCAAATCGCCGGCTGCCCGCCGGGCTACCCGCAGGGCAGTGCCGAGGTGTCTTGCAGCGGCGGCGCGGCGGTGCCGATCGGGTTGGTGTAGGTCCGCTGGCGGCTGGTCTGGGTGTCGGTGACCGTCACCGTGAAGCCCACGTTGGTGGCCGCGGCATAGAAGATCCAGAAGTTGTGATTGACCCCGCAGCCGTCCAGGACCTTGATCAGCATCTCCGGGTTGTCGGCGGCGAAGAACCAGAAGAGCCCGCCCTGGGCGACACCAAGGCTCTGCAGGGAAATCGCCTGGGCGTCCCCCGAATCGCCGCCGCCGAGATGGAAGCGCACCGCGACCTGGAAGCGGCCGTCGATGCACACCGCGGTGCCGGTGGACGCGCAGGTGCTCTCGGGCGCCGCGCCGGCGGCAACCTCGGCGGTGCCGGGAGCGCCCGCCGCCAGCATCGGCGAGGGTTCGGCAGGCCAGCTCGCGGTCCAGAACGGCTCGCCGGCGCTGCCGGCGCCGGTGGCGCCCACGGCGCTGTCCGGCGTCGGTGGCGGATCGGCGGGCCAGCTTGCGGTCCAGGTGGGCTCCGGAG
>DATGHG010000263.1:0-12119 GCA_035308185.1 Thermoanaerobaculia bacterium
AGAAGGAACGCCAGACGAAGACCGTCGACACCAGGAAGAAGCCGAGCGCCAGCCACGCCGTGGTCGCCCGCGGCAGGGTGATCGCCATCTCGACGGCGAGCAGGCCGAAGAGGGTGGTGAACTTGATGATCGGGTTCATCGCCACCGACGAGGTGTCCTTGAACGGATCGCCCACGGTGTCGCCGACCACGGTGGCGGCATGCAGCGCGGTGCCCTTCTCCTTGAGCTCCACCTCGACGACCTTCTTGGCATTGTCCCAGGCGCCGCCGGCGTCGGCCATGAAGATGGCCTGATAAAGACCGAAGATGGCGATCGAGATCAGGTAGCCGATGAAGAAGTAGGGCTCCAGGCAGGCGAACGCCAGGGTGATGAAGAAGATGGTCAGGAAGATGTTGAACATCCCCTTCTGCGCATACGTGGTGCAGATCTCGACCACCTTCTTGCTGTCGGCGATCGAGGCTTTCTCGGCGGCGGAGTCGAGCCGGATGTTGCTCTTGATGAACTCGACGGCGCGGTAAGCGCCGGTGGTCACCGCCTGGCAGGATGCGCCGGTGAACCAGAAGATGACGGCGCCGCCGGTCACCAGGCCGAGCAGGAACGGCGGATGCAGGAGCGATAGCTTGAAGACCAGATCCGGCTGCAACCCCTTGGTCAGCACCATGATGATCGAAAAGATCAGGGTCGTGGCGCCCACCACCGCGGTGCCGATGAGCACCGGCTTGGCGGTCGCCTTGAACGTGTTGCCGGCGCCGTCGTTGGCCTCCAGGTGATGCTTGGCGCGCTCGAAATCGGGCGTGAAGCCGAAATCCTTCTGCAGCTCCTGCTCGATGCCGGGCAGGGTCTCGATGGTCGACAGCTCGTAGACCGATTGCGCGTTGTCGGTCACCGGGCCGTAGGAGTCGACGGCGATGGTCACCGGCCCCATGCCGAGGAAGCCGAAGGCGACCAGGCCGAAGGCGAACACCGCGGGCGCGATCATCAGCGCGCCCAGCCCGAGAGTGCTCACCCCGTAGCCGACCGCCATCAGCGCCACGATGGCAAGCCCCATCCAGAAGGCGCTGAAGTCGCCGGCGATCAGGCCGGAAAGGATGTTGAGCGACGCGCCGCCTTCGCGCGAAGCGGTCACCACCTCTTTCACGTGCGCCGATTCCATGGAGGTGAAGACCTTGACCAGCTCCGGGATCAGCGCCCCGGCCAGCGTGCCGCAGCTGATGATCGCCGACAGCTTCCACCACAGCGAGGTGTCGCCGCCGAGGCTGGGCACCAGCAGGTAGGAGATGGCGAAGGTCACCACCATCGACAGGCCGGAGGTGAGCCAGACCAGCGAGGTGAGCGGCGTCTCGAAGTTCATGTCGTCGGCCTGACCGAAGCGCGCGCGGGCCACCACCTCGTTGAGCAGGTAGGAGACGGCGCTGGTGACGATCATCAGCACGCGCATCACGAAGATCCACACCAGCAGCTGCACCTGCACCATCGGATCCTTGACCGCCAGCAGGATGAAGGTGATCAACGCGACGCCGGTGACGCCGTAGGTCTCGAAACCGTCGGCGGTCGGCCCCACCGAGTCGCCGGCGTTGTCGCCGGTGCAGTCGGCGATCACGCCGGGGTTGCGGACGTCGTCCTCCTTGATGTTGAAGACGATCTTCATCAGGTCGGAGCCGATGTCGGCGATCTTGGTGAAGATGCCGCCGGCGATGCGCAGCGCCGCGGCGCCCAGCGATTCGCCGATGGCGAAGCCGATGAAGCAGGGGCCGGCGTAGTCGCGCGGCACGAACAGCAGGATGGCCAGCATCATCACCAGCTCGATCGAGATCAGCAGCATGCCGATCGAGATGCCCGCCTTGAGCGGGATGGCGTAGGTCGGGAACGGCTTGCCGCGCAAGCTGGCGAAGGCCGAGCGCGAGTTGGCGAAAGTGTTGACGCGGATGCCGAACCAGGCGACGCCATAACTGCCGCCGATGCCGATCAGGCTGAACACCAGGATGGTGGCGACCTTGGCGGCGGAGAAATGCGACAGCCAGCCGAAGTAGAAGATCATCACCGCGCCGATGAAGGCCCAGAGCACCATGATGAACTTGCCCTGGGTGACCAGGTAGGTCTTGCAGGTCTCGAAGATCAGCTCCGAGATCTCGCGCATCGAGCGGTGCACCGGCAGGTTCTTGAGCTGGACGTAGTTCACCAGCCCGAACAGCATGCCGGCGATGCAGAACAGCAGCCCGAACAGCAGCAGGTTGTGGCCGTCGATGCCCAGGAAAGAAACGCTGGCCAGGTCGGGCAGCCGGAGATCGGCCTCGCTGGCGGCCGCCGGCGAGGCGGTGAGCACGGCGGTGAGCGCGGCGGCGAGCGCCGCCAGGCCGCCGAGCAGGCGGCGCTTGCTGCGGGCCGGAGCGGCCCCGATGACGCTTGACTTTGGCGACATGGACATTCCTCCAGATCCAGGGAGATCAGGTGAGCGAGCGCGGGCTAGCCGGCTCTTCGCCGCCGCTTCCGGGCCCCGGGGCGCCCCGAGCGCGCGGCGACAGCCCGGCATGGTGCGGGCTTTACAGAACGCGGGAGGATATCACAGGGCCCAGCCCCGCGGCGATGGGTGAATGGTTCAGTCGAGGGCGCTGGTGTCGCCGACGCCGCAGATGTTGCCCGCCGGGTTGTGGTAGGTCTTCATGGCGCCATTCGCGGTATCGGTCACCGTGACCCAGTACTCGACGTTGGAGAGGGCGCCGTAGAAGACCCAGAAGGAGCCGGTGAGGCTCCGGCCGTCGATCATCTTGACCAGCAGCTCGAGGTTGTCGGGATCGAAGAACCAGAAGGCGCCGGTCTGGTCGCTCTCGGTCACCGCCGTCCCGACGCCGCCGCCGCCGGGCAGGTTCCAGCGCGCCGTCACCGCAAAGCGGTCGCCGAGCAGGCAGAGCGTCTGCGGTCCCGGCGTGCAGGAGCCGGTCGCGCTGTCGGCGGGGAGGGGGGCGCCGCCGGCAGGGAAGGGCCGCGCCGTCCAGGCCGGCGCCCCTGCCATCAGGGCCGCCGCCATTGGCGCCGATACCGCCGGTGGCGGTGCCGGCGCCCGGGCTGCCGCTAATGTGACCGCCGCCGGTTCGCCGGCGGGCGGCGGCGCGGCGCCGGACGGTAGCGGAAAGGCGGCGCTGTCCGCGCCGCCGCAGATGTTGCCGGGGGGGTTGTAATACTGGCGCACGGAACCGGAGTGGTGGTCGGTCACCGTGATCCAGTACTCGACGTTGGACAGGGCGCCGTAGAAGAACCAGAAGTGGCCGTTCACCGCTCGGGCATCGAGCATCTTGGTCATCAGCTCGAGGTTGGAGGCGTCGAAGAACCAGAAGAACCCGGTCTGGTCGGAGTCGCCGACCTGGCGCCCGAAACCGGCGTTGCCGCTGCCCGGATCGTGCCAGCTCACCTCGACGGCGAAGCGGCCCGAATCGAGCAGCAACTGGCGCTGGGCGAGCGGCGGCGCCGCCGACACCACGACCTGCTGGCTGGCGATGTCGCCGAAACGCGCCACCCCCTCCTTCAGCATCTGCCACTGGCTGTGGTAGCTGCCGGGGCTGGCGGGAGCGATGAAATCGAAGGTGAAAGTCGCCTGCTGGCCCGGCGCCACCGCTTCCCCAGCGGCCAGGAACTGCCGGGGACCGGCGAACGAATCCTTGTCGTTCGCGGCGCCCAGGCGGTACTCGGCGGCCTCCGTCCAGGTGGAGATGCCGGTGTTCTCGAAGGTCAGGCGCACGCTGATGGTCTGTCCGGTCTCCATGGTGGTCGGCAGGTTGCTCGCGACCAGCTTCGCGTCGTCCATGGGCTCGAAGGTGTGAGCGGTGATGAAGTTCTCATAGGCGACATAGGCCGGCTTGGTACTGCCGTCGGCGCGCAGGATGCCCCAGGTGGTCGGGCTGCCGGGCGGGTCCTCGATCTCGTAGAAGAAGATCTGGGAGATCCAGCTCTGGCCGGAGTTGGCGGTGAACCAGTCGTTCAACAGCCCGGTGTAGTCGTCGGCCTGGACCGCCTCGGAGACCGCCGCGGATTCCCAGCCGGTCTCGGTCAGCCAGAACGGCCTGCCCCACCAGCCGGTCGACTGCAGCACCTCCTTGACCGACGGATCGATGATCGTCCAGAGTCCGGGTTCGCCGCCGAACGGCGTATTTGCGTTCAACCGGTTGGTGACCGCGCCGTTGCCATCGCTGTCGTAGACGTGATGGGTGACGAAATCGAGGTTGCCGGCTGCCTGCTGTAGCACGGCTTGCAGCCAGTAGTACCACTGGCTGCTAGAGATGTGCGCCAGCTCGGGACCGCCGACTTTCGCCGCCGGGTTGGCGCCGTGGATGGCGACCGCTCCGGGGATCAGGATGTCGTCGATGTACTCCTGGCGCGTTCCCGACCAGAACTGCGCCAGGTTCGGCTCGTTCCACAGGCCCCAGTACTGGATCGACGAGGCATAGCGCTGCGCCGCGCGGGCGCAGAAATCCGTCCAGGTGCCCGGATCGTCGGGAACGCCGGTGATCGGCGGTCCATGGGTCGCCCAGGCGGGGGTGTAGGCCAGCGTGGCATAGATGGAGACGCCGCGCGCCGCCGCCGCCTGGACGAGGGCGTCGTAGACGCTCCAGTCGAAGACGCCGGGCGCGGTCTCGACGTTGGACCACACGAAATCGATCCGTGCCCAACCGATCCCGGCCGCCTGGACGTTGTCGAGGACGAAGCCCAGCTGGGAGCCCTGCGGGGCGTGGATGTTGACCCCGTAGGGCGACGCCCCGGCCGCGGGCGGGAGAGCGACGAGCACCACCGCCAGCAAGGCGGCCTGCACCAGCGCCGCCGCACGCGGGAACCGCGGCCTGCAGATCGTCCGGAAGGCGGCGCCGGGGCCGCCGGTAAAGGGGCGATCAGATCCCGGGAGCGCTATGGGATTCGCCATACACCATCCCCTATAATAGCCCGGTTTGCATACGCTCGTCTGCTCAGGCGATGTACCCGGGGGGTCGAGACCCTGCCGCCTGCGCCCGCAGGTCCTGTCGGGAGGATCCAGATGTCACCGCCGCGCGAGCTCACCGACGACTATCGACTCGACAGGATCCTCGGCTCGAGCCGCGGCGGGAGCATCCTGCGCGCCAGCGCCATCGCCACCGGACAGACCGTCGTCATCAAGCTGATCAACCTGGCGGCGCCGGCGGATCCTTCCCTGGCCGCCAGGCTCGCCGCGCGCTTCGACGCTTACGTTGCCGCGCTCGCCGGCCTCAGGCACCCGAACCTCCCCGCCGTCCTGGATGCGGGAATGACCTCCGACGGCAGCGCTTTCCTGGTGATGGAGATGCTCGACGGGACCGACTTCGAGGCCGAGGCCGCGTCCCCGCCGGCGCCGGGCTCCGGCGGCGCCGCTCCCGACCGCATCCTGCCCCTGCTCTCGCAGGCGCTGGCCGGCCTGGAGGAGCTGGCCCGTCACGGTCTGGCGCACCTGAACCTCTGCCCGGAGAACCTGTTCCTGGTCCCGCTGGCCCCGCTGGTCCCGCCGGCTCCGCTGGCCCAGGACACCGCGGTGGGTGCCGGCGCCGACTCCGTGCCGGCGGACGCCGGCACGCCGGCGGCGCAGCCTGCGACCGTCAAGCTGCTCGGGCTCGGCACGCCGCTGTTCCACCTCGGCGAGGCGTGGCCCGATGCCGAAGGCGCTCGCTTCCGCGCTCCCGAGCTGGCGTCGCCGGCGGCAGCCTCGACGGCGACGCTGGATTGGCGTGCCGACATCTACTCGCTGGCGTTGACCGCCTGCTATGCGCTGGGTGCGACCGTGGCCATCGGCGAAGACGGCGGCAAGCTGGTGCAGACGGTGCAGATGCCGCTGGCGCTGCGCTTCGAGCTGGCCAACGACGAGGCTCTCCGCCAGATCCTGGAGCGCTGCCTGCGGCAGTCGCCCGGCGAGCGACCCGCGCACGGCGCCATCCGCGACGCCTTCGGCTTGGCGCTCGGCGGGACGGCCTTCCCCGCGGGGCTGCTCGAGCCGCTCTCGCAGCCCATGGCGGCGCCACGCCAGCGGGAGGAATCAGCCTTCGCCGGCTTTTTCGCGCCCGGCGCCGACACCGGACCCGAGGAGCACCGTGAGCACCCGGATCCTCGCCGGCAACCGTGGCAGCAGGACCGGTGGGCGCAGCCGGAGGCGCCGGCGGAACCGGTAGCGCCGGCCAACCCGGTCGGACAGGTAGCAACCAGACGATCGGGGGAACCGGGACCAGCGGCGCACCCCGAACACCCTGAATACCCTGCACATCTTTCGGTCACCGCACAACCCTCGCCGACGGCGGGTGGCGAGGACGCCGATCCGTTCTTCGACCTCTTCGACGTGCCGGACCTGCTTCCCACCCTTGCCGAGGCGGACGAGCCGGCACTGTCCGCGGCGGCACCCGCGGCGGGTGACGACGGCTGGGCGGCCGCCGAGCCGCCTGCCCTTGCAACGGCCAGCGCACCGCCGCCCGCGGCGCCAGCAGGGGCTTGGACTGCCGCCGCGACGACGTCCGCGGGGCCAGCCGGTCGCACCGCCGCACCCCGGGCAGGCGGTCCCGTGTCCCCGGCCACATCGGTCGGCGGCTATCTCGCCGGCGCGGCCGTCGCCGCGGGTCTTGCCGGCGCCGGCAAGGCGGCAGCAGGTGCGGCCCCGACGCCCCGCCCGGGACCGGGGGGGGCCAAGGCGCCGAGCGGCGGCCTGGCGCCCAAACCCACCGGCGCCGAACCGCCAGGCGAGATGCTGTCGGCGGTGGACGATCTGCTCAGCTCGCTGCCGCCGCCGCCGCCGGCGCTGACCCCACCGCCGCCGGCGCAGCGCGGCGGGCTCGGCGCCGGTTTTGGAGCCAAGGGAGCCAAGACCACGGCGCCGGCCCCGGCCGCTCGGCGCGGTGACGAGCCGGTGGCGGCTGCCGCCGGCGCCCGACCCGCTGGATGGCGCCTGCCGGGGCCGCTGCGCGAGCTTCCCCGACCCGCGCTGCTGGCGACGGGCGGCGGACTGCTGCTGGCGGCTGGGCTGGCCGCCTGGGTGCTGGTCGGGCATGGCTGGCGGCACGCCCCGCCGAGCGGGACGGGAGCGGCCGGGGCGCCGGAGAGCGGCGGCGACGCGGCGGCCTCGTCGCCGCAACGGCCAGGGCGCTCCGCCGCCGCCAAGTTCGACGACGCCAAGAGCTATCTGATCTTCGGCAAGGAGTCCGACGGCAGGGTGCGCCAGGCCTTGCACGAGCTGACCTTCGCCGATCAGGCGGAGCTCGGTCCGGAGGCCTGCCAGCAGCTGACGGCGATCCAGCAGATGCTGGCGGTCAGTGGGCTCGAGACCGTGCAGCAGGATCTCGCCACCGGCCTGCGCAACGGCGACCTCGGCGTCCTCGAGAGCGTCGTCGAGGTGGCCTCCCCCGGCGACCTGCCGCCAAACCAGCAGAGCGACCTGGCGCGGGCCAGGAACCTGGTCGAGCAGTACCGGCTGGCGCGCGCCGCCGCCACCCGCGGCGACCCGGCCGAGGTGCTCGAGCGCTGCCGCGCCATGGCGGGTCTGGCGCGGACGCTGCACGATCCGCTCGACCTGCGCGACCAGGCGGCGCGGGCGATCGAGACCGACGCCGCGGGACTGGCCCGCGACGGCAACTACGATCAGGCCGTCTCCCGCCTCGATCCCATCGTCCGCAGCTGGCCCGAACGCGCCGGCGTCAAGGATCTGGTCAAGAGCTACCAGACCGCTGCCGCCAACGAGCTGCGCCAGCAGGCGATCCTCGACAGCGTGCCGGCCTACGAGAGCCGCCGCCGGCCGAGCGACGCCCTCGACCTGCTGGGTCCGCTGCAGCCCACTCCCCACCTCGCGCAGCGCATCGCGGAAGCCCGGCAGCGGCTCCAGACCGAGCTGGCCCAGCTGGACGCGGAGCCGCCGCAGGTCACACTGCGGCCTGGATACGTGCTCGATTATTCGCGGGGCACCACGGTCACGCTGAGCTTTCGCGTCACCGACGACTACCAGGTCAAGAGCGTCAAGCTCTTCGCCCGCTTCGAGTCGGGCAGCAAGCGCGAGCTGCCGCTGCAGAAATCAGGGTTCGGCTGGGACGTGGAGATCCCGGCCAGCGTCCATCAGAACGGGACGGTCGATCTCTGGGTCGTGGCCACCGACCTCTCCGGCCACGAGGGAGTCCTCGGCACCAAGGACAACCCGCTGAAGTTGACCCGCCGCAAGGGCTTCGAGCAGCTCCTCCACTGAAGCGGCCCGCCGCCGGTGCTGGCACTAGACCGGCAGCAGCGGCAGGCGCGCCACCGAGGCATCGCCCTGCGCCTGCGGCCGGGGCTTCTCCTCCTCGGGCTCGGACTCGCCGGGGTTGCGGAAGAGGTTGGACTCGAGGTCGTACTGCCTGGTGTAGAGGCTGTGGTAGAGGCCGCCCAGCGCCAGCAGCTCCTGGTGGCGCCCCTGCTCGACGATCTTGCCGCCTTCCATCACCAGGATCGTGTCGGCCCGCCGGATGGTGGACAGCCGGTGGGCGATCACGAACGAGGTGCGGCCCCGCATCAGCTCGGCCAGCCCCTCCTGGATCAACGCCTCGCTCTCGCTGTCCAGCGACGAGGTGGCCTCGTCCAGGATGAGGATCCGGGGATCGGCGAGAATCGCCCGGGCGATCGCCACCCGCTGACGCTCGCCACCCGACAGCTTGACCCCGCGCTCGCCGACCACGGTGTCGTAGCCCTTGGGCAGCCGCCGCACGAAGTCGTCGCAGTGCGCGATCTCGGCGGCGCGCAGGATCTCGGCCGGGGTGGCGTCGGGAGCGGCGTAGGCGATGTTCTCGCGCACCGTGCCGTCGAACAGGAAGTTGTCCTGGAACACGACGCCGAGGTGCGAGCGATAGTCGTGGAGCCGCAGCTCGGCCAGGTCCTGACCGTCGACCAGGATCTGGCCCGACGTCGGGCGATGGAACGCCGCGACCAGCCCGATCAAGGTGCTCTTGCCGGAGCCGGAGGGGCCGACCAGCGCCGTCGAGGTGCCGGGCGCGGCGCGGAAGGAGATGCCGCGCAGCACCGGTACCCCTGGCTGGTATTCGAAGTGGATGTCGCGGAGCTCGATCGTGCCGCGCACGCTGGCGACCGGCAGGCGTGTGGCGTCGCCGGCATCCTCGCTGGTCTCGTTGCGGATCTCGCGGATGCGCTCGAGGCCGGCGAACGCCTCGGTGATCTGGCTGCCGATGTTGACGATCTGCACCACCGGACCGACCATCATGCCGAGATAGAGCGTGAACGAGAAGAAGGAGCCCACCGTCATCTGACCGAGCAGGATGTCGCGGCCGCCGATTGCCATCAGCACCAGGGTCATGCCGCCGACCAGCAGGGTCGAGGCCGCCCCCACCGCCGACAGGCCGGTCATGGTGCCGGCGACGTTGCGGAACAACCGGTGGGCCGCCTTGGTGAACACCAGCGACTCGCGCCCTTCGGCACCGTAGGCCTTCACCACCCGCACGCCGGAGAAGGACTCGCTCAGCCGGCCGGAGAGCTCGGCGTTGATCTTCGAGCGCTCGCGGAACAGCGGCCGCAGCGTCTTGAACGCGTAGAGCATGACGAAACCGAACAGCGACAGCACGGTGAGCGCGATCCAGGTCAGCCGGGCGTTGATGTAGAAGAGGATGCCGAGCGCGAGGACGGCGGTCATCACGCCGCCCGCCACCTCGACCAGGCCGGTGCCGACGAGGTTGCGCAGGCCCTCGGCGTCGTTCATCACCCGCGACAGCAGCGCGCCGGTCTTGGTCTGGTCGAAGTAGGCGACGGTCAGCCTGCCGACGTGCCGCTGCACTCGCCGGCGCATCTCGGTGATCGACCGCTGGGCGGCGATGCCGAGCAGCTGCGACAGGCTGAAGGAGCTGATCGCCTGCACCACCGTCGCCGCGGCGCCGGCGAGCACCAGCAGCTCGAGCCGCCGCATGCGCAGCGCCATGTCCAGGCTCTTGGCGAGGATCACGTTGTCCATCAGGAACTTGCTGACGCCCGGCAGGACCAGCCCAGCGAGGCGGTTGACGGCCATGATCGCCAGGCCCACAGCCAGGCGCCCCTTGCGCGCCTTGATCAGGTCCAGCGCGTCGTCGAGGACCGTCCGAAACTTGATCGGCGTGCGCTTCTTCGCCGCCTCCGCCTCTTCGCTCGAAACCTGGCGCGGCCGCGAGGAGACGCGGCCACCGAACAGGCCGGTGCGGGCCGAAGGCGGCGCGGCTGAATCCAGGTTGGCCATGACCAGAAGGACCTAACAGCGGCTGGCGGGAAATTATTCGGCGGTGCGCCGTGCCGCCGCGGACGCGCGGCGGCCCATGCCGCCGGGCTTCAACCAGCGCTAGCGTTCAGTGTGGGACGCTAGCGGTCCGGGCGCCGGGCCTCGATGGTGAGCGGCTCGTCGAGCTTGAGCGAGATCACCGAACCCTCGGGAATGACCACCTCCTCGCCGGCGGTCTTGGCGGCGATGGCGGTGCCGACGGCGGCACCCACCAGGGCCCCCAGGATCGTGCCGCCGGTGCGGCTGCCGTTGCCGAGGATCCTACCCAGCAGGGCGCCGCCGGCGGTGGAGCCGCCGATCGTCGCCGCGTCACGTCCGGCTTTGCTCTTGCCCTCCTGGAGGAAGGAGACGCGCATCGGCACCGTCACGCCGGTAGGCAGCACCAGGTCGGTGAACTTGACGGTCAGCTTGGCACGGCCGCCGATCCGGCGTGCCGCCACCGCGTCGGTGACCACCCCCAGCACCTCGGAGCCCGCGGGGATGGCGAGCGCGCCGCCCTGGCGCAGGTCGGAGACCAGGCGGGAGCGGAAGGTCTCCCCGACCGAGCTGGTGTTGCTGGCCAGCCCCTTGGTGAGCTCGACTTCGAACGAGATGCCGGCCGGGACCGTGACCGGCGTCTGCGGTTGACGCTCGTCGGACTCGACGGCAGCGGCCGGCGGCTCCGGCGCGCCGGGGAGGCCCCCTGGCGCCGTGCCTGCCGTCTGCTCCTCCGTGCCGGCGGCCGGAGCTGCCGGCGCGCCACCGATACCATCCTGGCCGCCGGCGCCGCTCGCCACCGGCGGGCCTGGAACGGCCGCGGCTTGCGCCTGCTCGCGGCGCCGCAGCTGCTGCTCGCGGGCCTCGATCGCCGCCTGGCGATCCGCGAGGCGGCGCTCCCGAGCCGCCAGCTCGCTCTCGTCGCGGCGCTGGTCGCGGACCGCGGCCGGCGCCGGGGGCGCGGTGCCCAGCTCGAAGCTCTGCGGCACCGGCCGCAGCTCATTGGTCGGCGGCTCGCCGGCGGGCGCGGTCTGCGGCGGCGGCGCTGGCGGCGGCAGCGGCCGAGCCTGGGACGCGCTGGCGGCCAGGGTTCGCTCCTGGGGCGTCTCGCCGCCGCGGGAGCAAGCCATCGTCCAGAGGCTGCCCAGGCAGATCAGCACCGCGAGCGCGGCAGGGAGCGGCTGGAAGTTGCGCAATGGGGATCGGATCAAGTGCGGCATGGCTCCACCGAGAAGTGCAAAGCAGGTGCCGCAACCGTGCCGGCGAAGCGGTACGGCCAGCCGCCGGAAGCTTGCCGAGCCGCGCTGGGCGATCGGCTCCTACCGCGTCCATTTTGCGAGTCGGCGGTGCCGCCTGCAAGGGACGGCCCAACGCGGCCGGCCCGGCGCGCGGGCCGAGGCATGGCGTTCACTTGCGGCGCGACGGATCGAAGCGGATGACCTCTCCCGGCCCGGGGCGCCGGCCGGTGATCGCCGGCGTCGCCGGCGTCGCCGGCGCCGCCGCTTCGGTCGTGGACGCCGGCGCCGGCAGGGCAGCGGCGCCGCCCGGCAGCCGCGGGCGGAAGCGCAGGGCGAACTCCGCCGAGGGATCCGCGAACATGGTCAGCGCCGCGAAGGGGACGCCAAGGCGCAGGCGGCTGCCGTTGAAGCTGAGCTCGACCGAGAAGGCCTCGGGCTCGACCACGAGGTTCCAGTACTGATGCTGCAGGATGATGGTCATCTCATCCGGGTAGAGGTCGCGCAGCGAGCGCGGCATCGTCACCTCGGGATGGCCGGTATGAAAGCCGATGTAGAAGTGATGCTCGCCGGGCAGGCCCTGCGCCGCGACCTCGGCCAGCAGCCGGCTCACCGCGGCCCGCAAGGCGTCCTCGACGAAGCTCTGGTAATCGATGCCG
>DATGHG010000264.1:0-24512 GCA_035308185.1 Thermoanaerobaculia bacterium
ACCACCATACCGCTGCAGAACATGTCATAGGCGAGGATGAAGGTCCTGACCGTCGCCGTCTTGGTGTCCCAGACCGCCGCTTGCAGATTCTTGTCGTCGGGGTCGTTGCCGGAGCCGGCGATGACCAGCACTTTGCCGTCGTGCATCAGGGCGACATGCACCGGGTTGATGGGCATGACGGTGGGCAGGGTGTCCCACCTGCCGTTCAGGAAGGGTTTTTCCTCCACCAAGGCCTGGACCTTGGTCTTGGAATGGGTCTCCGAGGGTTCGATGAAGGGTTTTGGCCTTTCCTGGGCAATGGCGCGGGTCTGCAGCAGGGCGCAGAGGATCAGCACCCAGGGCCCACGGCTCAGGGCCCTCGGCGCCAGGCATCGCCGGTCGGTGCGGATGGCAAGCAAACGGCGCAGAGGTGGAAGCTGCAACGTGCTCATACTCGGGCCCTCCGGCACCGGCCGTTGGCGGACCTCGATCGATGCCCGCGGCACGACCCTGCCCACAACCAAGAAACTGCGTAGCTAAAGTTATATTGAGCCGCCGGCCCATGCCTGTCAAGCAATCGGTCTCCCCGGGCGCCCGGCAGTCTAAGGCGGTGGGTAGATGAGCAGCGGCATGTCGCACTCGGCGCAGTGTGCGGGGCCAGGCGGAAACTCGGCGTCGCAATGGGGGCAGTATCCGGCCGCCCCGGCGCTGCGCGCCGGCGGCGGGGCGAGCGCCTCCGCCTCGCTCGCCCCGAGGTGGCGCAGGATGCCGCCGAGGCGATGCCGGCGACCCTCCCAGAAGCGCCGCCAGCCCTCGCCGCCACCGCTCGCCGCCGCCCAGGCGGCGCCGTGCAGCTCGGCGCGCAGCAGCGGCAGCGCGGCGCCGCGCGGCAGCAGGACGGCGGCGGCGGCGAGGAAGTCGCAGCCGTGCAGGAGGTCGTGCCCCAGGTGAATCGCGGCCCTCGCCGCGCTCGGCAGCGACAGGCAGATGGCCGAGAGCGCGCCGTCGCCGCCGATCAAGCCTTGCCGCCGCAGCCGGCGCGCCACACCTCCCGCCGCCGCCGCCGTCCCCGCCCACAGCACGGCCGCCGTGAGCAGCAGGGTGCCGGTCAACGACGCCGGCGGCACCCCCAGGAAGACCAGCGGCGGTAGCGCCAGGAACAGGGTGCAGAGGAGCGCCCAGCCAAGGGCGACCAGCGGGTTCACGGCGGCCTGGAAGGCGGTGTGGCGGGCAAGCAGCGGCTCGGGGTCGAGCGTTCGCGCGCTCCAGGCGCCGGCGGCGGTCTCGCGCTCGCCCGGCGGCAGCGCCAGCAGCTCGCGGACCATCGCCGCCGCGTCGCGGGCTTCGGCGGCGGTGGCGGCGCGCAGGTGCCTGCCGCCGCTGAAGCGGAGCTCCCTGCCGTCGACCGCCAGCCCGCGGGCCTCCTCCCAGGGCAGCGCGGTCCACCGCCCCTCGCTGAAGGCCGCCGCTGGCGGCGCGCCCGCCGGCGGCAGGTAGAGCCGCTCGGCGGTTGCCACCAGGCCCCGGCGGGAGATCGCGAAGGCCTGGTCGAGCGGCAGCAGGCCGGCGAGGGCGAGCCTGCCCTGCCGCAGGCGCGGCTCCGCGCCGAAGCTCGAAGCGATCAGGACCTGGCCGCGGCCGAGCCAGGTCAGGCAGTCGGCGAGATAGAGGCCAACCAGAAAGGGAAGGATCTCCCGCAGCAGGGTGACCATGCGCGCATCGTATCTGCTCCGGCCGTGCCGAGCCGTGCGGCGGCGCCGCGCCCGTGCCGGCAGCGCGCTGCCGGCACGATCAGAGCTGGGGGCCTGGGTGGCTGGCGCGGTGCCTCGGCGTCGCGGTCAGAGCTTGTGGGCCTGGGTGGCCGGCGCGGCGGCGCCGTCGAGCTCGGCGATGATGGCGGTCTTGGTGGGGAGCTCGCTGAAGACGTGGGGCTCGCGGCCGGGGCGGTAGAGGAGATAGAAGGGAATGCCATAGCGGCCGTGGTCGGCGAGGAAGCGGCCGATCTCGTCGTTGCGGTTGGTCCAGTCGGCGCGCATCGGCAGCACGTGGTGGGCGGCGAAGGCGCCGGCGACCTCGGGGGTGTCGAGGATCAACCGCTCGTTGACCTTGCAGGTGAAGCACCAGTCCGCGGTGACGTCGACGAAGACCAGCTGCCCGGAGGCGGCCAGGGATTCGGCGCGGGCGCGGTCGAAGGCGACCCAGGCGATGAGGCCGGCGGGTTTGCCCTGGGCGGCCAGCCGTGCGCCGGCGGCCTGGCTGCCGGCACCGCCTGCCGCGAGCGCGACCGCGGCGACCGCGGCCGCGGCGAGGGCCAGACCGGCGGCGCGGCGCGCGACCGGGCGGCCGGCCGCGGCATGGGAGCGCAGCCAGGTGAAGAGCGCGACGAGCAGCAGGCCGACCTCGAACAGCGCCAGGCGCTCGGGGCTGACCTGGGCGGAGAGGACGTAGAGCAGCCAGACCGCCGAGCCGCCCAGGAGGAAGCCCATGACGCCGCGCAACGTCTCCATCCAGGCGCCCGGGCGCGGCAGGAGGCGGGCGGCCCCGGGAGCCGCGGCCAGCACCAGGTAGGGCAGCGCCAGCCCGGCGCCGACCGCGGTAAAGATGGCGAAGACGATCACCGGCGGCTGGGCCAGGGCGAAGCCGATCGCGGTGCCCAGGAATGGCGCCGAACAGGGCGTGGCCATCAGAGTGGCGAAGAGGCCGGAGACGAAATGGCCCGCCAGGCCTTCGCGGGCGCCGACGCCGCCAGCGCGCGCCAGCGCCAGCGCCGCCCCCGGCAACGGGATCTCGAACAGCCCCCAGAGGTTGAGGCAGAAGAGGGTCACCACCACGGCGAGGAAGGCGACGAAGCCGGGGCGCTGGAACTGGACTCCCCAGCCGACGGCGGCGCCGGCGGCGGCCGCGACGCTGGCCACGGTGGCCAGAGCCCAGAAGGAAACCAGGATCCCGGCCGCGGTGGCGAGGGCGCCGCGCACCACCTCGCGGCGGCCGTGCACGGCGCTCTTGACGAAGCCGAAGACCTTGAGGGACACCACCGGCAGCACACAGGGCATGGCATTGAGGACCAGCCCGCCGACCAGGGCGATGAGCAGCATGGCGGCCAGGCTGCCGGCGCGCGGCGCCCGCGGTGCGGCCGGCGCGGCGCCTCCCGGCGACACGGCGCCAGAGGTCGCCGCGGTCACCGGGGCATGGCCCGGCAGTGGAACCGGGATCCCCGGGCCGCCCGCACCGCTCGCGCTTCCCGGCGTTGCCGCGGCGCCTGAGGCTCCGGCAGCCGCCGCGCCGCCCGTCCTGTCGCCGCCGCCTGCCGCGACCGCAGTGCCGCCACTCGCCGCGCTGTCGGCCCCACCGGTCGCGCCTGGCTTGCCGGCCTCGCTCTTGCCGCCGCGCGCCGCCGCCCTGACCGTCAGGGTCAGCTCGGAACGGGTGGTGACCGGCGGCAGGCACTGGGCGTGGTCGCAGGCCTGGTAATGCAGCCGCGCCCGCAGCAGAAAGACGCCCGGCCGGGTGCCGGCCGGAATCTTGAGCAGGGCCTGGATCACGACGTCGCCGTCGTAGACCGAGAGCGGGACGTCGGCAAAGGCGAAGCTCTTCTTCTGCGCCGGCGGATATTCGACCACGGCCTTCACCCAGCCGGCGGGCAGGTCCAGCTCGAGCTCGGTCGGGATCAGGTAATCGAAGGTCGGGGTGTGGCTGTTGACGTGCCAGCCGGGATCGATGGCGACCAGCGCCGAGAGCTTGGCGGTGGCGCCCGCGGCGTAGGCGGACTGGTCGGCCTGCAGCGCCAGCTTGGCTTTCTCGGCCCGCGGCAAGGCGGCCGCCGCGCCGCGGGGCGACACTGCCGCGGCGGCAAGCAAGCCAGCCGCTGCGAAGCCGAGCGCCAGCTGGCGAGCGAGCTGCCGGCGGTCCGACGATGACCTGGTGCCTTCCACCGGAAGCGGCTGTCTCATGGGCTGCATCCCCTTGTGCCGGCGCGCCGCGGCGGGTGCCGCGGCCGGCGCCGTTCACCACCTGCCCATACGTCTCGAGGCGGGGCGGCGGTTTGCCCGGGCGGTCCCCGGAGCGGGTCTCAGAATAGCATTCGCACCGGCCGCTGCCGGGTGCCGGCGCCCCGCGCGGTGATACCATTCGCCGGTGCACCCGCTATCCGCCAGAGCCGCGGCCATGGGCGAATCAGCGACGCTGCGGGTGGCGCGCCGCGCCCTGGAGCTGAAAGCCCAGGGAGTGTCGCTGGTCGACTTCGGCGCCGGCGAGCCCGACTTCCAATCGCCGCCGGTGGCGGTCGCCGCCGCCTGCCGGGCGCTCGCCGACGGCTTCACCCGCTACACCCCCGGCAGCGGCACGCCGGAGCTGCGGCGGGCGCTGGCGGAGCGCTTCCGGAGCCGGTATGGCGCCCCCTGGACGGCGCAGCAGTCGGTGGTGACGGTGGGCGCCAAGGCGGCGCTGTTCCAGCTCACCCTGGCCCTGTTCGAAGCGGGCCAGGAGGTGATCCTGCCCGCCCCCAGCTGGGTCAGCTTCGACGAGCAGATCCGCTTTGCCGGCGCTCATCCGGTGCCGGTGCCCACCGACGGCCGGGACGGTTTCCAGGTCCATGCCGGACCGCTGCTCGCGGCGGTCACCGCACGGACGCGCGCCTTCCTGATCAACTCGCCCTGCAACCCGACCGGCGGCATGATCGCCGCCGCCGACCTGCGCGAGGTCGTCGCCTTCGCGGCCGCGCGGGGCCTGCTGGTCATCTCCGACGAGACCTACGAGCGCTTCGCTTACGACCAGCCGCACGCCAGCGCCGCCGCGCTCGCCGCCGAGTTCCCGGAGACCGTGGTGCTGGTGGGCTCGTTCTCGAAGACCTACGCCATGACCGGCTGGCGCATCGGCTTCCTGCTGGGGCCGCGAGACATCGTCCGGGCGGTCGAAAACCTCCAGAGCCACGCCACCTCGAACCCGACCTCCTTCGCCATGGTCGGCGCGCTGGCGGCGCTTCAGGGCGCCGAGCCGGAGGTCGAGAAGATGATCGCCGAGTACCGGGCAAGGCGCGAGCTGCTGGTCCCCGGCCTCAACCGCCTGCCGGGATTCTGCTGCCGGCCGCCGGAGGGCACCTTCTACGCCTTCCCGCAGGTCTCCGCGGCGTACCGGCCCGGCCGTCAGGGCTCGGTGGAATTCGCCGAGTTCCTGCTCGAACAGGCGCGGGTGGCGGTGGTGCCGGGGGCCGCGTTCGGCGCCGACAGCCACATCCGCATCTCGTTCGCCTGCGCGCGCGCCGAGCTGCTCGAAGGCCTCGAGCGGATGGCCGCGGTGCTCGCCTGACCTCGCTTCACGAAGGAGACCAGCCCCCATGGTCGAAGATGCCGACGACCCCGAAGACGCCGATCCCATCGAGCACGCCGCGGACGTCGACCAGGCCAAGGACGGCAAGGACGGCAGTGCCGCCGGCGACGCCGGCGTTGGCCATGGCGCCAGGGACGGCAGTGGCGCCGGCCGAGCCGATCGGGCCAGCCTGGGACCGGAACCGGCGGCCGGCGGGGAAGGCGGCCTCTCGCGGCGGGCCTTCCTGCGCGGCGGCGCCGCGGCCGGGGCGCTCGGCACCGCGCTGCTGGCCGGCGGCGAGACGGCCGTCGCGCCGGCGCCCACCCGCCGCGAAGCCGGCGTGGAGCTGCTCGGGCCGGGCGCGGTGGCGATGACCTGGCACATCAACGGCCGCCGGCTGGCGGCGACTCTAGAGCCGCGGGTGACGCTGCTCGACGCCCTGCGCGACCACCTCGAGCTGACCGGCGCCAAGCGCGTCTGCGACCGCGGCACCTGCGGCGCCTGCACGGTGCTGATCGACGGCAAGACCGCCTACGCCTGCAGCGTGCTGGCGATCGAGGCCCAGGGGCGGGCGATCGAGACCGTCGAGAGCCTCGGCGCGCCGGAGCATCTGCATCCGCTGCAGGCGGCGATCGTCGCCCACGACGGCCAGCAGTGCGGCTTCTGCACCCCGGGGTTCGTGATGGCGGCCAAGGGCTGGCTCGATCGGGACCCCGGCGCCGCGCCGACCGCTGCCGACGTGCACCGCGCCCTGTCGGGCAATTTCTGCCGCTGCGGCACCTATGCCGGGCTGCGTCCGGCCGTGCTGGCGGCGGCGGTGGCGGCGGCGAAACGGCGGCCGGCCGGAGAGGGCAAGGGGGCCTGACCATGGCGGACTACTCCTGGCCCGAGCCGGCGAGCCGGCGCCTGATCGGCAAGCGCATCCCGCGCCTCGACGGCCCGGCCAAGGTGACCGGCACCGCCCGCTACACCTACGACGTCCATCGCCCCGGCATGCTGTACGCCAAGGTGCTGCGCTGCCCGCACGCCCATGCCCTGGTGGCCAAGCTCGACCTGGCGCACGTCGAACGGATGCCCGGGGTCAAGGCGGTCGTGGTCATCCACGAGGAGGGCTCCGAGATCAAGTGGGCGCTCGACGAGGTGGCCGCGATCGCCGCCACCAGCGAGGAGCTGGCGGCCGACGCGGTGCGGGCGGCGGCGGCGGCGGTCCGCTACGAGGTGCTGCCGCACTTCGTCGACGACTATCACCTCGAGCTGGCGCCCGCCCGCGTGCCAGGCGAGTCGGAGTCGGTGGGCGACGCGGAGGGGGAGCTGGCACGCTCGGCGGTCCGGCTGCGCGGCCGCTACGGCCTGCCGCGGGTGTCGCACAACTGCCTCGAGGCGCACGGTCATGTCTGCGAGTGGCAGGACGGCAGCCATCTCACCACCTGGTCGTCGATGCAGGCGGTGTCGGCCGCCGCTACTCAGTTCGCCGAGGGGATGGGTATCCCGGCCAGCGACGTCGAGGTCCACACCGAGTACATGGGCGGCGGCTTCGGCAGCAAGTTCAACATCGACAGCTGGGGGCTGGTCTGCGCCAAGCTGGCCCAGAAGGCGGGCGCCCCGGTGCGCCTGATGCTGGACCGCGACGCCGAGCTGACGGTGGCCGGCGACCGGCCTTCGACCTGGGCCGACGTCGAGGTGGGAGCGCTGGCGGACGGGACGCTCAACGCCTGGATCTCCAACGCCTGGGGATCAGGCGGCCTGGGCGGCGCCGGCAGCCCGCCGATCCCCTACGTCTTCGAGGTCCCCAACCGCCGCCATCGCTTCACCGCGGTGCCCACCTTCACCGCCGCGTCGCGCGCCTGGCGGGCGCCGAATCACCCGCAAGCCTGCCTGGTCACCATGTCGGCGCTCGACGACCTGGCCGACCAGCTGGGTATGAACCCGCTCGACTTCTACCGCAAGAACCTGCGCCTGACCGGCCCGCGGCAGGCTTTCTTCGCCGAGGAGCTGGCGGTGGCGGACCGGCTGATGGGCTGGAGCGGCCGCTGGCGCAAGCGCGGCACGGCCCAGGAGGCGCGGGGGCCGTGGCGGCGCGGCCTGGGGTTGTCCCTGCACGTCTGGGGCGGGCGCGGCCACGCCAGCAACTGCGACGTGACCATCTATCCGGATGGCACCGCGGAGGCCAAGCTCTCGACCCAGGACCTGGGCACCGGCACCCGCACCGTGGTGGCGATCGTGCTCGCCGAGACTCTCGGCCTGCCGCTCGCGGCGGTGCAGGTGCGGATCGGCGACAGCCGGTACCCGACCTCCGGCGGCTCGGGCGGCAGCACCACCGTCGGCGGCGTCAGCGCCTCGACCCGGCGCGCCGCGGTGGACGCCCTGGGCCTGATGTTCGCCAAGGTGGCGCCGCGGCTCGAGGTCGCGGCGGACCGCCTGGAGGCGGTGGACGGCCAGGTGCGGGTCAAGGGCGAGCCGGGGCGCGCCTTGAGCTGGAAGCAGGCGGCGGCCGCGCTGGGGGTGTCGCCGGTCACCGCGCGCGGCACCAATCCCGGCCCGGGCGAGCTGATCAACAGCGGTTCGGCCGGCGTGCAGATGGCCGAGGTGGCGGTCGACATGGACACCGGCATCGTGCGGGTCGAGAAGATGGTGACGGTCCAGGAGTGCGGCCTGATCCTCGACCTGCAGACCGCCGAGAGCCAGGTCTACGGCGGCATGATCATGGGCATCTCCTACGCGCTCTCGGAGGAGAAGGTGCTCGACCCGATCACCGGCCGCATGCTGAACGTCGATTTCGACACCTACAAGCTGGCGGGCATCGGCGACGTCGGCGAGCTGGTGGTGCAGATGATGACCGGCCCCGAGTACGACCGCCGCGGCGTGGTCGGCCTCGGCGAGCCGCCGGTGGTGTCGCCGGGAGCGTGCATCGCCAACGCGGTGGCCAATGCCACCGGGGTGCGGGTGCCCTTCCTGCCGCTGACTTCGCAGCGGGTGCTCGACGCGCTCGAAAGGAGGGCCTGATGCAAGCCTTCGAGTATGCGCGGCCGGCCACCGTGCCGCAGGCGGTGCGGCTGCTGGCGGCGCCCGGCAGCGTCGCCCTGGCCGGCGGCTCCGACCTGCTGGCGCTGATGAAGGACGGCGTCGAGGCGCCGCGCCGCGTGGTGGCGATCGGCGGCATCGCCGCCTTGCGCGGCCTGCGGGCCGACGCCGCGGGCCTGCGGATCGGCGCGCTGGCGACCCTCGACGAGCTGGCGACGCATCCAGAGGTGCGCCGCCTGCACCCGGTGGTGGCGGCCGCCGCGAGCCACGTCGCCGGGCCGCAGATCCGCAATCTCGGCACGGTGGCGGGCAACCTCTGCCAGCGCCCGCGCTGCTGGTACTTCCGCACCGGCTATGGCCTGCTGCCGGAGCACCAGGGCAAGTCGATGGTGGTCGAGGGCGACAACCGCTACCACGCCATCCTCGGCAACGGCGGCCCCGCCTATTTCGTGCATCCCTCGACCCTGGCGCCGTTGCTGATCGCGCTCGGCGCGCAGCTGCGGCTGGCCGGCCCGGGGGGCGAGCGGCAGCTCGACCTGGCGAGCTTCTACCGCGCGCCGCGCGCCGCGGGGGAGCGCGAGCACGCGCTCGGCCCCGGCGAGCTGGTGACGGAGATCGTGGTGCCGGCGCTCGCCGGCCGCCTGGCGTGGAGCTACGAGGTGCGCCAGCGCCAGACGCTGGACTGGTCGCTGGCCACCGCCGCCGTGGTGCTGGCGATGCGCGACGGCAAGGTGGAATCGGCGCGGGTGGTGCTGGGCCAGGTGGCGCCGGTGCCATGGCGGGCGCAGGCCGCCGAGGAGCTGCTGCGCGGCAAGGCGATCGACGCGGCGGTGGCCGGCGAGGCCGGCGAGGCGGCGGTGGCGGGCGCCCGGGCGCTGTCGCGCAACCGGTACAAGATCCAGCTGGCGCGGGTGGCGGTCCGGCGCGCGCTGCTCGCCGCCACCGGCCACCAGGAGGCTTGAGCGATGTCCGCGAACGACCCATACGGTGCGTCGCTGCCGGGTTCCGGCGCCGGTGCGGGTGCCGGCATCGGCACCGCCGGCCGCTGTCGCGGGCTGCGCTGGAAGGGGATGTTCATCGACAGCCCGCCGGACCCGACGATCCCCAATCCCCATGACGGCCTGTGCTGGTGCCGCCACACCCTGACCTGTCTCGGGCCGGACGGGGAGGTGGCCGAGCCGGCCGCCTGCATCCCCGGCCGGAGGTGCTACGAGGCGCCGTGAGTTACCGCGGCACGGCGCCGCGGAGAAGGTGACGAAGGTGAAGCGATCATGATGATGACCAATCGAACGATCCGCCGCCGCGGGCGCTCGCGGAGCGTGCTCTTGGCAATGCTCGCGCCGTGCGCGCTGTTCGCGGCAGCCACGCTGGCGACCGCCGCCGCGGCGCCGGCGATCTCCGGCGACTACCTCGAAGCGCGGACCGCCGACATCTACACCGGCCCCTGCTTCGCCAACTCCGAGATCGACCTGGTGGGCAAGCAGGCGGTGCTGGCCTGGCGCGTCCGCGAGGGCGCCTGGCACGGGGTGCAGCTCGACGGCCTAGCGGTGGTGGCGGCGGTGCGGGCGGCGGTGACGCTTGGAGACCCCGCCGGCGGGCCGCTGCACGCCACGGCGCTGCTCGTCGTCGATCAGCGCGCGACGCCGGTCCAGCGCGACGCGCTGGTGGCCTTCGCCCGGGCCATGGCAGGCGACATGCTGTCCACCGTCGTCGCGGTCAAGAGCGCGCCGATCGAGATGGCGCTCGGTAATCCATCTCCGGTCGCTGCCCCGGCCGGGCTCTCCGGACATCACCATCTGCCTGCGGGCAACCCCGAGGCCGCGGGGATCTCCGGCGACGCGCACCTGAAGGCCGGCGACTGGATCGACCTGGCGACCCGCGGGATCGGCGCTCAGGACCATCTCTGCGGCAACGAGGAGGTCTACTATCCGCCGCTCACCGCCGAGAGCTCGCGAGTGACGGCGGTGCCGGCGGTGACCGTGGCCTACGACTTCCGTGGCCCGGGCCTCGGCATGGTGTGGAGCAGCCCTGGCAAGCGCAGCGCCTTCGTCGGCCACTTTGCGCGCTAAGGGGCCGGTGAGCGTGGCGCTGGCCGCGCTGCTGGCGGCGCTGCCTGCCGCGCTGATGCTGGTGGTGCCGGAGGCCTCGGCGTCTCTCGCGTCCGCCGCATCGGGATCCGCGTCCGCCGCGCTGGGATCCGCCTCTGCCGCGCCGGGATCCGTGACTGCCGCGCCGGGGTCCGCGACCCCAGCGCCGGGATCTGCGTCCGGCGCGCCTGGTTCCGCCACCGCGTCCTCGCTCGCGGCACCGCCGCCGCCCCATGGGGCAGCTAGCGCCGCCGCGGTAGACCACCGCCGCGAGAACAAGGCACTGGTCATGCGCTACCTGACCGAGGTGCTGGGCGCCGGCAAGCTCGACCAGCTCGACGAGATCGTCGCCAAGGGCTTCGTCGACCACACCCCGGGCGCTTCCGTTCGGCACGGCCCCGAGGCCGCGCGGCAGGCGCAGCAGAAGCTCCGCGACCTGTTCGCCAAGGTCGAGTACCAGCCGCAGGCGCTGATCGCCGAGGGCGATCAGGTGGCGGCGCACTACCTGGTCCTGGCCACCCCGAAGCCGGCGCCGGGCGCGCCGGCGGCGGCGCCGCCGCTGCTGCTCAACGGCGTCGCCCTGTTCCGCGTCCGCGGCGGCAGGATCCAGGAGGTCTTCGTCCTCAACGACCAGATCGGCCTGCTGCGCCAGCTCGGCTACACCTTGGTGCCGCCCGGCGCCGGGCCTCCGGCAACAGCCCCTTCAGCGTCTCCAGCAGTGCCGCCGTCCAGTCCGCCGCCACCCGGCCGAAACCTGGCAGCGCCACCGGTTCCCGGTCCGCGGCCGTCCAGCCAGCCGCCATCCGGTCCGCCGGCATCCGGTCGGTCCGCATCCGCGGCGCCGCCGCCGGCGGGTTCGCCGAGCTCCGGTGTGCGGGCATCCGGCCGCTTCGCATCTTCGCCGCCGCCTTCGGACTCGCGGCCTGCGGGTTCGCGGCCCTCGGATTCGCCGCCCGCGGGTCCGGCGCCATCTGGTTCGCCGGCGACGGGGTTGCCTGGCAATGCGCCCTGACCTGGCGGCGGCCGGCTGCGCCGCCGCGGCCGTTCTCGCCGTCCTGCCGCCGGATGCTGCCGACCGGGGGCCGCTGTGGCTGCTCGCCGGCCTGCTGGTGGCGGCAGGGATCGCCGGCACCGTGATGCCCCTCATCCCGGGAGCGCCGCTGGTCTTCCTCGGGTTGCTGGTCGCCGCCTGGATCGACGGCTTTCAGCGCGTCGGCTGGGTGACCCTGGCGCTGCTCGGCCTGCTGACGCTCGGTTCGTTCGGCATCGAGATCTGGGCGACGCGCCACGGCGCCCGCCGCGTGGGGGCCAGCGGCCTGGCCGTCTGCGGCGCCGTCCTGGGCAGCGTCGCCGGCCTGTTCTTCTCGCTGCCCGGAGTGGTGCTCGGCCCCTTCGTCGGCGCCTTCGCCGGCGAGTACCTGGCCCGCCGCAACCTCCGGCAGGCCGGCCGCGCCGGCCTCGGCACCTGGCTGGGCCTGCTGCTCGCCACCGCCGGCCGCCTCGCCCTGGTCTTCATCATGCTGGGCATCTTCGGCGTGGTCTACCTGCTGCACGGCTGACCCGGCGGCCAGCCGGTGCCCAAGGCGCGAACGGAGGGCCGCAAGACGGACGGGCCTGAGGGGCCGGCTCAACCGGGCGAGGCAAGCAGCCTCGATCTCGGCACCGTACCCACTGCGAGCCCGTTGGCCGGCTCCTCAGGACCGGCCGTCCCCGGCCCGGCCGAAGTGCAAAGAGCCCAGCCGTTCCTCCTTAGTACTCGGTGACACAAGTCCGCTGACCACTAGACTAAGGCGGGCGAGCGGCCACGACCTCGACCTTGCCGGCCATCGTCTCGCGGCCATGGAGGTCGCAGTAGACGGTGTAGACGCCGGCGTGCGCGAAGCGGTGGGTGAAGCGCTCGCCGCCGGCCAGCGGCCCCGAGTCCATCTTCTCCTCGTCACAGACCACCGAGTGCATGCCGACTTCGTCGACCCAGACGACGGTGTCGCCGACGGCGATCGTCACCTTCTCCGGGGTGAAGCGGAAATTCGAGAGCTTGACCTCGACGCCGCCGACACCGCCGGCGCTGCCGACGCCGCCGGCGCCGGCGGTGCCAGGGCCGTACCAGACGACGTAGGTGGCGATTCCCAGCAGCAGGGCCAGCAACCAGATGCCGAGGGTCGCCCGCATCCACGGCTTGTAGCGGCGCAGGCGCAGCCTTTCCGGAAGGATGGGAGTCCCCGCGCTCGCCACCACGTAGAGCCCCAGGACGAACGCCACGGTCCCGACCACGGCGTGGAGCAGGGCCGCGGTGAAATAAAGCTGGCGAGGATGACGGAGCGCGCCGGAGAAAATGTGTTGGGCGTGAAAGGCCGGCGCCATCACCAGGGCGACCAGCACCACGTTGAGCAGCACCACCGCGGTCTGCACCACGCGATGGGCGGTGAACCACCGGCGGCGGGCGAGGACCATGCCGACCAGGAGCGTCACGCCCATGGCGACCTGCAAGATCAGGTTGACGTTGGCTGCCGGCGGTCCATCCAGGTGCGCGATGCTGCCCATGGCCAGCCTCCTTTCCAAAGCGGTTCAGACCGCGCCACCGCGGTTCAGACCGCGGCCAGCAGCGGTTCGATGCAGTCCGGCTCGTCGTGGACGGGATTGTTGACCGCGCGGCTGACCGGCACGGCTTCCCAGCCGCCGGCGGGGGCGGGCGCCAGCAGGGCCTGCAGCGCGGCGGCGTCGCGGGCCGCCGGGTCGAGCCAGGCGGTGAAGTCGCGGCGGTCGAGGATCACCGGCATGCGGTCGTGGAGAGGGCGCATCAGCTCGTTGGGAGAGGTGGTGAGGATGGTGAAGGTTTCGACCGGGCGGTCCGCCGCCGGCCCCCGCCAGGCGGCCCAGAGGCCGGCGAAGGCGAAGGGGCGCCGGTCCTGCCGGCGGATCAGGTAGGGCTGCTTGGTCTTGGCGTCGAGCTTGCGCCATTCGTAGAAGCCGTCGGCGGCCACCAGGCAGCGCTGGCGGCGGAAGCTGTCGCGGAAGGCCGGCTTTTCGGCGGCGGTCTCGGCGCGGGCGTTGATCATGCGGTTGCCGATGGCAGGGTCCTTGGCCCAGGCCGGGATCAGGCCCCAGCGCAGCATGGCGAGGGCGCGCGCCGCTCCCGGGGCGACGACGCGCACCACCGCCGCCTCCTGAGTCGGCGCCAGGTTGTAGCGGGGCGGGACCGGCGGCACGTCGACCAGCTCGAACACCTCGGCGACCACCTCTCCCGGCGAGGTCAGGGTGTAGCGTCCGCACATCTTTAGTCCTCCTCTCCGTGTCCTTCGCCGCTCTGCCGCCACTCGCCACCCACCGCGGTGGCGGCGATCACCCCGTCGCCGGCGCCGAAGATCAACGCTTCGAGCAGGGTCTCCGGCTCCCAGCCGGCGAGCGCCGGATGGGCGAGATCGACGGCAACCAGGTCCGCCCAGCGGCCCGGCGCGAGCTCGCCGCACGGCAGGCCGAGCGCGCGGGCGCCGCCGGTGGTGGCGGCGCGCAGCAGCGCCGGGGCGACGGCGCCGCCGGTGTCGCCGGCGTTGCGCAGCAGCCCCCGGCTCTCGGCGCGCAGCCGCTGCCCGTACTCGAGCCAGCGCATCTCGTCGAGCAGCGAGATGCGGGCGTTGGAGTCGCTGCCCAGGCAGAGCCGGTCGCCCCGCCGGTGGGCGCCGCCGAGGTCGGGCAGGCCGTCGCCCAGGTTGGCCTCGGTCAGCGGGCAGACGCACACCGTCCCGCCGGCGTCCAGGAAGCGCTCCATGTCCTCGGTGGTGGTGTGGGTGCAGTGGACGGCGGTGAGGCCGTCGGCCGCCGGCAGGGAGCCGAGCGCCAGCTGCATCGGCCGGCGACCGTAATAGGCCAGGCAGTCGGCGATCTCGCGCCGCTGCTCCTCGACGTGCATGTGCACCGGCAGCCCGCGGCGGCGGGCCTCCTCGTAGATCGCGGCCAGGTCCGCCGGCGGTGCGGCGCGCAGGCTGTGGACGGCGGCGCCGAGGGTCTGGGCCGGCCCGGCCAGGCGAGCCGCCAGGCGATCCATCTGCTCCCAGAAGACCGCCGGCGACGGCGAGGCGAAGCGGCGCTGGGCGCCTGCCAGCGGCTGGTCGAAGCCGCCGGTCCGGTAGTAGGTGTTGAGCAGCACGATACGGATGCCGGCGGCGGCGGCGGCGCGCAGCACGCGCTCGTCCAGGGCGTAGTCGAGCGGCGCGCCGGGAGCGCCGCTGCCCTCATGGTGGAAGTAGTGGAACTCGCCGACCGCGGTGACGCCGGCGTCGCGCAGCTCGCGGAAGGTCTGGCGGCAGAGGCGCTCGAAGGCGGCGGCGTCGAGCGCCGTCGCCAGCTCGTACATCGCCTCGCGCCAGCTCCAGAAGCTGCCGGTCCCCGCCGGGAATCGCTCGCCGCGGCCGCGCAGGGCGCGCTGGAAGGCGTGGGAGTGCGCGGAGACCAGGCCGGGCAGCAGCGCCTGCCGGCGCAGGCGCAGCGTCGCCGCCAGCCCGAGCCGCCCCACCGCCTCGATGCGGCCGTCCTCGCCGACCAGCAGCTGCACGCCGGCGGCGAAGCCGTCGCCGGTCCAGGTCCAGTCGGCCTCGACGACTCGCGCGCTCATCCCGCTCCCGCGCGGCCGGCAGCCGCGCCGCAGCAGTCCTCGATCAGGCGCTCGACCACGGCGCGGGCCGCCGCCAGCTCCGCCTTGGGCAGGAACTCGTTGGGGCGATGCGCGACGTCGATCGAGCCGGGGCCGAAGAGCACGCAGTCCATCCCCAGCCGCTGCAGCCAGCCGGCGTCGGTGGCATAGGAGACGGCGACGCTCTCGCGCCGGCCGACCAGGGCGTGGAGCCGGCGCAGCAGCGGCGCGTCCTCCGCCACCAGCAGCGGCAGGCTGTCGGATAGCACCTCGACGTCGGCAGCGAGGGGGGCCGCGGCGGCGCGGGCCGCCTGCTCGACGCGCTCGGCCAGCCGCCGCGAGTCGCTTCCCGGCAGCGCCCGCAGCCCGACCTCGACGATGCAGCGGTCCGGCACCACGTTGATGGCGGCGCCGCCCTCCACCCTGCCGACGTTGAGCGGCACGAACGGCACCTCCGGGAACAGCTCGGCGTGCGGACCGCCCTCCGCCGCCAGCTCGCGGCGCAGCCGCGCCAGGGCGGCGATCACCTCGCCGGCGGGCTCGATGGCGTTGACCCCGAGATGCGGGTAACCGCTGTGCGCGCTACGGCCGTGGAGGGTGATCCGCATCCGCAGGTGCCCCTTGTGGGCGCGCGCCACGCGCAGGCAGGTGGGCTCGCCGATCAGGGTGCTCGAGGGCAGCGCCCGCGCCTCCGGGCAGCTTTCGACCAGGCGGCGGGCGCCCAGCGTCCCCACCTCCTCGTCGTAGGTGAAGAGCAGGGCCAGTGGCTGCCCGAGCCGCCGGCCGCTCGCCGCCACCGCCAGGTTGGCGGCCAGCGCCAGGAAGCCCTTCATGTCGCAGGCGCCGCGGCCGACCCAGCGGTCGTCGCGCTCGGCCAGGGTGAAGGGCTCGCTCTCCCACCCCTCCTCGCCCGCCGGCACCACGTCCAGGTGCCCGGACAGCACCAGCCCGGGCCGCGGCCCCTGGCCGTCCCCGTGCGGCTCCGCCGCGGGCCCGAGCTCGAAGATCAGGTTGACCTTGTCCCCGGCCGGCGAAGGGTTGCGCCGCACCCGCACCCCCGGCCGGTCGAGGTAGTCGCAGAGGAAATCGGCGATCGGCAGGTTGCTGTTGCAACTGGTGGAGTCGAACGCCACCAGCCGGCCGAGCAGATCGGCGTCCGAGAGCTGCGCGGGGATCGAAGGAGGCACGGAGGGAGGACCGGGTCGCTGGGTAGGGCAGCGTGCGTTCGGGATCCGCCAGGCCGGCGGCGAACGCGACCGCCGTTGCCTGCGGAGGGACGTGCGGGAGTATAGAAGAGTATAGAAGATGAAGCGCCGGTCCGCGGCGAGCGACGCATGGGCATGTCCTGGAATCTCCGGGAATCCGCGGTTGGCGCGGACTCGTATGAACGTGAGGGGCAGGGCGCTCGCGGCTCTGCCGCCGCTCTTCAGAGGGAGACCACCATGCACACCAGCACCAAAACCACCGTCGCGGCACTGGCGCTCGCGACCTTGACGCTAGCGGCCTGCCGGTTGGGGGCCGACGCCATCAACAAGGTGATCCCAGCTCCCGCCGTCGATGCGCCCGCCGCCGAGGCCACCGGACCCCAGGTCGCGGTGCTCGCCGGCGGCTGCTTCTGGGGCCTGCAGGGGATGTTCGAGCACGTGCAGGGGGTGACCAAGGTCGTCGCCGGCTATTCCGGCGGCAGCAAGGCGACCGCGCACTACCAGATGGTGGGCACCGAGACCACCGGCCACGCCGAATCGGTGGAGATCACCTACGACCCCAAGAGGATCTCCTACGGCCAGCTGCTGCGTCTCTACTTCGCCGTCGCCCACGACCCCACGGAGCTCAACCGCCAGGGCCCCGATTCCGGCCCCAGCTACCGCTCCGAGATCTTCTTCACCTCCCCGACCCAGGAGCGCGTCGCCAAGGCCTACGTCGATCAGCTGACCAAGGCCAACGTCTTCAGCTCGCCAATCGTGACCAAGATCGAGCCGATGAAGGGCTTCTACGCGGCGGAGGACTACCATCAGGACTTCCTGATCCACAACCCGACCTATCCCTACATCGTGTACAACGACCTGCCCAAGATCGAAGCCCTGAAGCGCACCTACCCGGAGGTCTACCGCGACGCGCCGGTGACGCTGGCCGGCGCCCGCTGACGGCGGGCAGCTCGCGACGGTGGGCGCTAGGCCGGGAACTCGCTCGGCAGGCGTCCGATGTCGACGATGCTGCAGCCCGGCCGGGCGGCGATGCCGAGGCGGCCGGCCTCGGCGAGCACGGCGGCATCCGCCGAACCCGGGTTGAACCAGACCTCGGTCGCCTCGCCGGCCGCGCCGACGCCCGGCGCCGCGGCACCGGTCGCGGCGCGGGCGATCTCGGGCAGCAGCCCGAGCGTGGTGGTCGGCGGCAGGTAGACGCTGATGCGGTCGAGGCGCGCCGGCACCTCGGCCAGGGTGCGGCAGGCCGGCAGCCCCTCGATCTCGCGCTCGGCCGGGTGAACCGGATAGACCTGCCAACCGGTTTCCAGGTAGGCGCGCACGCACTTGTTGCCGTATTTGTGGCGGTTGGCGGATGCGCCCAGCACGGCGATGGTCTTCATGCGCTCTCCTTGGCGACCGCCGGCGCCCGCACCACCAGGCGATCGTCGCCGGCGCGGCGGGTGGCGCCGGCGGCGTCGAGGTGCTCGAGCAGCGGGATCGCCCACTTGCGGGTGAGGCCGAAGCGGTCCTTGAACTGTGCCACCGAGAAACGCTCCCACGGCTCGGCGAGGAGCTGCCGGCGGAGCTCGGCGAGGGCGGCGGCGGCGATCATCAGGCCGCCGGGCAGCCGCACCAGGCGGCCGCGCGCCACCAGGTGGCGCAGCACGCCGTCGAGGATCTGCGGCTTGGCGGAGAGCTCCTGGCGCACCTCCCCCGGCGACGGCGGCGCCAGGCCGGCGCGCTCGAAACAGGCCATCGCCGCCGCCGCCAGGGCCGATTCCTCGCCGCTCAGCTGCGCGCTGCGCCCCGGCAGGACGACGCGGTCGCCCTCGACCGCCAGCACTTTCTGCGCCGCCAGCCAGGCGAGGTAGACCGGCGCCAGCTCCGCGGCGCGGCCGCGCAGGATGCGCCGCACCGCTTCGGCCTTGGGCATGCCGTCGGCCAGCCGGTCGCGGTCGAAGTAGTCCTTGAGCACCCGCCGGGCGCGCTCGACGACGCGCTCGACCGCCGCCGGCGCGATCCAGCGCCGGCCGTGGCCGGGAGCCTCGCGCACCGCGATCAGGCGCGAGTCCGCGGCGAGCGCGTCCAGCTCCGCCGCGGCGCGCTCCTCCGGCAGGCCCAGCCGGCGGGCGGCGCCGGCGGCGTCGAGGCCGCGCTCGCCCGCTTCCAGCGCCCAGAACGCCAGGGTTCGCGCCAAGCCGCCGTCCAGCGCCGCGAGGGCGGCCGGCAGCAGCCCACCGCGGTGGCGGCGCCAGCGCGGGTCGAGCACCTCGCCCCCTCCCAGGGTGGCGGCCGGCGAGGGGCGGCGGAGGATGAGCCGGTCGCCGCGCGCCGCCACCAGCGGGCTCTCGAGCCGGATCTCGACCAGCCCGCCGCCGCCCGGCCGCAGCTCCGCCGCCAGCCCGCCGCCGCCCAGCGGCCGCATCCTTCCCAGCGCCTCGCCGGCGTGCAGGTGCAGGCGCACCGGCGTGAAGCCGCGCAGCGCGTCTGGCGCGTCCGGCAGCAGGGTGACGCGGGCGAGCAGGCTGGTGGTGGCGGCGAAGGCGCCGGGGGTGCCGAGCTGCTGGCCGCGGCGCAGCGCTTCGAGCGGCGCCCCGGTGAGCTGAAGCGAGGTGCGCTCGCCGGCCAGCGCCTCGTCGCGCGCCTGGCCGTGGACCTGGATGCTGCGCACCCGCAGCGTGCCATCGACCCCGGGCGCCGGCGGCAGCAGCTCGAGGGCGTCGCCGATGCCCACCCGGCCGCCGGCCAGGGTGCCGGTCACCACCGCTCCCAGGCCGCGCAGATGAAAGGCGCGGTCGATCGGCAGCCGCGCCGGCAGCGCCGCCTCGGCGCCGACGGCATGGCGCGCCGCCAGCGCGAGCAGGGCGGCCTTGAGCTCCTCGACCCCCTCGCCGGTGGCGCTCGACACCGCCAGCACCGGCGCGCCGGCGAAGGGAGTCGGGGCAAGCAGCTCTTCCACCTCGAGCTGGGCGATCTCGCGCAGGTCCGGCGGCGCCAGGTCGGCCTTGGTGAGGGCGACCAGGCCCGCGGGGATGCCGAGCAGCGAACAGATGGCCAGATGCTCGCGGGTCTGCGGCTTGACGCCCTCGTCGGCCGCGACCACCAGCAGCATGATGCGGATGCCGCCCAGCCCGGCCAGGGCATTGTGCAGGAAGCGCTCGTGGCCCGGGACGTCCACGAACCCGAGCTGCACGCCGTCCGCCGCGAGGTGGGCGAAGCCCAGGTCGATGGTGATGCCGCGCGCCTTCTCCTCGGCCCAACGGTCGCAGTCGATGCCGGTCAGGGCGAGCACCAGGCTGGTCTTGCCGTGATCGATGTGCCCCGCGGTGCCGACGATCGCGCGCAGCGACCCCATCGCGCCTCCGGCCGGCGTCAGCGGCCGGCCCCGGCGCCGCCGAGCAGCTCGCGGGCGATCCGGTTGATGGTGGCGCCGTCGGCGCTGGTGCCGAAGCGCGCCAGCGTCTCTTTCATGATCGGTCCGATGGCCTGGGGCCCGGCCAGGCCGCGCTCGGCGATCAGCGCCGCGATGGCGCGGCGGATCTCAGCCTCGTCCGCCGCCGCCGGCAGGAAGCCGGCCAGGATCGCCGCCTCGCTCTCCTCCTTGGCGGCCAGCTCCCGGCGCTCCCCGGCACGGTACTGAGTGGCGGCCTCCTCGCGCTGCTTGATGGCCTTGCGGACGAGCGCGACGAAGCCGGCCTCGTCCACCTCGCCGCCGCGCCGGATGCGCTCGTTCTTGATGTCGGTGAGCAGCAGCCGCAAGGTTTGCAGCCGCAGCTTGTCGCCGCTCTTGAGGGCGGCCTTGAGCTCGGCCTCGATGCGCTGCTGCGGGGCTTGGGCGATGGCGGTCATGGCTCGATTATAGGGGCGGCGGTGGTCGCCGGGGTTGCCGGAGTCGCCGGGGTCGAGGAGTTCGCCGGGTCCGCCCTGCCTGCCGAATCCGCCGGGTCCGGCGAGTCCGCGGCGCCGGCGGCGCCGTGGCGCTCGACCTCGATGCCATAGGCCCGCATCTTGCGGTAAAGGTTGCTGCGCTCGAGCCCGAGCAGCTGGGCGGTGCGGCTGACGTTGCCGTCGAGCGCGGCCAGCTGGCGCTCGATGAAATATTTCTCGAACGCGTCGCGGGCCTCCCGCAGCGACGGGTAGTCGGCGTCCCACGGCGCCCGGCCGCCGCCCGCCGCCTCGTCGCCGCGGGCCGGGCCGCCGCTGCCGTCGCCGGCGTTGCGGACCGCCGCCGACAGATCGGCGACGCCGATGGTGGGGCCCGGCACCATGATCATCATCCGCTCCACCAGGTTGCGCAGCTCGCGCACGTTGCCGGGCCAGGAGTACTCCCGCAGCCGCCGCAGGGCGTCGCCGTCGATCGCCTTGGGCCGCTGCTTGGTCTCGTGGGCGAAGAGCGCGACGAAGTGGGCGACCAGGATCGGCACGTCCTCGGCGCGCTCGCGCAACGGTGGCACCCGCAGCGGGATGACCGCCAGCCGGAAGTAGAGGTCCTCGCGGAAGCGGCCCTGCCGGATCTCCTCTTCGAGGTCCTTGTTGGTGGCGGCCAGGACGCGCACGTCGACGCGGATGGGCGCGGAGCCGCCGACCCGCTCGAAGCGCTGCTCCTGCAGCACGCGCAGCACCCGCGCCTGGGTCTTGAGCGACATGTCGGCGATCTCGTCGAGGAAGAGGGTGCCGCCGTCGGCCTGCTCGAAGCGGCCGGGGCGGTCGCCGACGGCGCCGGTGAAGGCGCCGCGGACGTGGCCGAAGAGCTCGCTCTCGATCAGGTCCTCGGGGATCGCGGCGCAGTTGACCTCGACGAACGGACCCTGGCTGCGGCCCGACAGGCGATGCACCTGCCGCGCCACCAGCTCCTTGCCGGTGCCGTTCTCGCCCAGGATCAGGATGCGGCTCTCGGAGCGCGCGGCGGTCGCCAGCTCGGCCTTGAGGCGCTGCATCGGCGGGCTGCCGCCGAGCAGCGGCTCGGCGCGCGCCAGCCGGTCGGACAGCTGGCGGAGCTCGCGCGCCAGCCGGCCGCGCTCGAGCGCGTTCTGCACCGTCACCACCACCCGCGACAGCGACAACGGCTTTTCGAGGAAGTCGTAGGCGCCGAGCCGGGTGGCCTTGACCGCGGTATCGACCGTGGCATGGCCGGAGATGACGATCACCGGCTGGTCGCGCACCTCGGAGAGCAGCTCCATGCCGTCGCGGTCGGGCAGCCAGAGGTCGAGCAGCACGGCGTCGAACGCCTCGGCGCCGAGACGCGCCGTCGCCTCGGCGGCGGTGCCCACCGCCGCCACCCCATAGCCCTCGTCCTCGAGGATGCCGGAGAGGGTCGAACGGATGCCGGCCTCGTCGTCGACGATCAGGATGCGCTCGCCGCGTTCGGTCATCGGGCCATTCTAGTGGAGCTACTCCGGGTCGGCGGGCAGCTCGACGGTGAACACCGTGCCGCGCGGCAGGTTGTCTTCGACGTGGATCGATCCGTGGTGGTCGGCGACGATACGGTGCACGATCGCCAACCCCAGGCCGGTGCCGCGGCCCTTGGTCGAGAAGTAGGGCAGGAACAGCTTCTCCTTGGCGTCGGGCGGGATGCCGCGGCCGGTGTCGGCGACCTGGATGGCGAGGTGCCCGTCGCGCTTGCCGGCCGATACCGTCACCCGGCCGGGAGCGTCGGTGGCCTCGACCGCGTTGTCGAGCAGGTTGATCAGGGCGCGCTTGATCTGCTCGGCGTCGATCACCACGCCTGCCAGGTCGCCGGCCAGCCGCGCCTCCACCGTCACCCCCGGCTTGAGGTTCTGGTAGAGGTGCAGGGTGTCGTCGAGCAGCCGCTGCACGTCCACCCGCGCCGGCTGCGGCCGCGGCATGCGTGCGAAGCGGGAGAACTCGTCCACCATCCCTTGCAGGGTGGTCACCTCGCGGACGATGATCTCGACGCCCTCCTCGATCGCCCTGGCGAGGCCGGGCTCGGCCTGGCGGTGCTTCTTGAGCATGCGCTCGGCGGCCAGCCGGATCGGCGTCAGCGGGTTCTTGATCTCGTGCGCGACGCGGCGCGCCGCCTCGTTCCATGCCGCCAGCTGCTGCGCCTTGATCAGCTCGGTCAGGTCCTCGAGCACCAGCACCCGGCCGCGCGGCGTGCCGGCCGCGTCTCCGAAGGCGGTGACCTTGGCCTCGAAGGTCTTCCACTCGCCGCCGAGCAGCAGGTGCAGCTCCTTGCCGTCCTGGGGCCGCGGCTCGGCCAGCAGCGCCGCCAGCTTGCGGCGCTCGGGGTCCCCCCAGGCTGCCGCCACCGGGTGCCCGACGACCTCTTCCTCGCGCTGGCGCAGCAGCAGCAGCGCGGCCTCGTTGCAGGTGAAGATGTTGCCCTCCGAGTCGATCGAGACCACGCCGGCGGCAACGCTCTGCAGCACCGCCGCGATCAGCGCCCGCTCCGCCGCCAGGCGCTGGTTGCTGAGCGTCAGCTCGCGGTTGCCGCGCTCGAGCAGCTCCTTGTTGTTCGCCAGCTCGTCGGTCATGCGATTGAAGGAATCGACCAGCACCCCCAGCTCGTCGTCGGCGCGCACGTCGACGCGGTGGCGGAGGTCGCCGCCGCTGATCCGCCGCGTCCCCTCGGCGAGCGCCTGGATCGGCACGGTCACCCGCCGCGCCAGGTAGAGCCCCACCCAGGAGGAGGCGAGCAGGATCACCAGGGTCACCATGATGAAGATCAGCAGGTGGCTGGCACGCAGCTCGTCCTTCTGCACCTCGAGCTGGCGGTAGCTCTGGAAGTCCTCGATCAGCCGGGCGGAGCGCTCCGCCAGCACCGGATCGATGAGCGTCGCCGCCACCACCACGGTGCGCTGCGAGTCGGCCGCAGGTCCCGGCCGCCGGCCGCCGGCCACCGCCGCATAGACCAGCTTGCCGCGGCCGCCCGGCGGGGTGTCGATCTGGGTCACCTCGCCCTCGGCGACGGCCTCCTCCAGGAAGGAGCGGCGCGGTTCCGGCAGGTCCTTGAGGCCGGACTGGGGGTTGACCACCCCCTGCACGAACTCGCTGCCCTCGTAGACCGAGAGCAGGTCGAGATGGAGCTCGGCCAGCAGCCCTTCCAGGCGCTGCCGCTCGACCGCCGCCCGGGGATCCAGCTTGGCGGTCTCGCGCAGCACCCGCTCGGCGTCGCGCAGGTTGTGCTGCCCGGTGCGGTCGTAGAGCGCGCGTGCGACGGCGCTGCCGCGCTCGAGCACCGGCCGCAGCGGGGTGTTGAACCAGCGGTCGATCGAGCCTTGCAGCAGCTCGGTGGCGATGGCGAAGAGCGCCAGCACCGGAAACAGCGACAGGCCGATGTAGGTCGCCACCAGCTTGATCTTGAACGTCGAGCCGAGGATGCGGTGGCGGCGCTCGATCAGCAGCTTGAACAGGTTGCGCAGCAGGACGAAGAGGACGATGAGGATCAGGACGACGTTGGCGTACCAGAGCACGAACAGCAGCACCCGGTTGGTGACCAGGAACGCCGGCAGGTCGCGCTCGCGCAGGAAGAGGTAGAACGAGGCGGTGAACAGCAGCAGCAGGGCGGCCAGGCCGCCGACGATGAGGCGCTGGTCCTTGCGATGACGGACGAGGAGCTGGCGCAGGCCCATGAGATGCCGGCCTCAGGGCCGCGCCGGCGCCGCGGCGGCGCCGGCAGGCCGGAACTTGTCCGATTCCACCCACTCGGTCGAGATCAGCACCGGGATGAACGACAGCACCGTGCGCGAGCCGAGCTCGGCGCGCGCCCGCAGCAGCATGCGGCGGCGGTCGTGGAGATCGTTGAGGCTGAAGACCGGCAGCCGCTCGATGCGCCCCATGGCCGCCGCCAGCGCCTTGCGGTCGTGCAGCGTGCGGCTCTCGATCAGCTTGTCGTCGAGGCGAAAATGGACCGTGTAGACGCGGTCGACGGCATCGTAGATCGCCTCCACCGCGAGGCTGCAGGACTTGAGCCGCGGGTCCCACCAGTGGCGGCGGACGAGGTCGAGCTCGAAGCGGTAGACGATGGTGGTGGGCAGGCCGCTGTCCACCCGGGCGAAGAACCGGTGGTCGAAGGCGTTGGCGAGAGCGGCGCTGGCGAGCACCTGACTGCCGTCCAGGACGACCTGGAAATCGGTGATCCTGGCCTCGGCTCGAGCGCGGGAGCCAAAGGCCAGAAAACAAAGGAGAAGCGCCAGGGTCGCTCGCATCAACCGAGCGAGTTTAGCACCGCGATGCCGCCAGTCTCAGGCTGGCGGCGGGGCCGGGGCCGGGAGCTACCTGCCGCGCACGCCGCTCAACACCCGTAGCGGCTTGGCGGGTTTGGCGGCGGTGTTTGCCGGCGGCTCCAGC
>DATGHG010000265.1:0-2643 GCA_035308185.1 Thermoanaerobaculia bacterium
CGCCGGTGCTCGTCGACGTCGATGAACGCACCTGGGGCATGGACGTGCGAGAGGTGCGGAGCAAGCTGACGCCGCGGACGCGGGCGATCATTCCCGTGCACCTCTACGGGCGTCCGGTCGATCTCAACCCGCTGCTCGAGCTGGGCGAGCAACACGGCTTCGCGGTCGTCGAGGACGCCGCGGAAGCCCATGGCGCCCGCTACCATGGCCGCCGGGTGGGTGGGCTGGGCCGGATCGGCGCCTTCTCGTTCTACGGCAACAAGATCTTCACCACCGGCGAAGGCGGCGCGGTGGTCACCAACGACGCCCGGCTCGCCGAGCGCGCGATCTTCCTGCGCGATCACGCCATGGACCCGCAGCGCCGCTACTACCATCCGGAGATCGGCTTCAACTACCGCATGACCAACATCCAGGCCGCCCTGGGCTGCTCGCAGCTCGAGCACGCCGAGGAGATCCTGCACCGGCGGCAAGCGGTGGCGCAGGCCTACGACGCCGGCCTCGCCGGCATCCGCGGCCTCACCTGGCCGCAGGCGATGCCGTGGGAGGAGAGCGTCTGCTGGATGTACTCGGTGCTGATCGAGCCGGAGCTCGGGCTCGACCGCGACGCCGTCGCCGCCGGCCTGCGCGCGCGCGGCGTCGATTCGCGGCCGTTCTTCGTGCCGCTGCACGAGCAGCCGCCCTACCGCAGCGACGACCCCTTCCCGGTGGCGGCGTCGCTGTCGCGGCGGGGGATCAACCTGCCGTCGGGCACGGCGCTGCGCCCCGAGGAGATCGCGACGGTGTGCGGGGCGCTGCGGGAGCTGGCGAACGCCGCCGCGTGATCTCGGTCGTCCTGCCGACCTACAACGAGCGCGACGGCGTCGCCGAGCTGGTCAGCGAGATCCTGGCGGCGGTGCGCCGGGCGCGGCTCGAGGCCGAGGTGCTGGTGATCGACGACGACTCGCCCGACGGCACCGCCGCCGCCGCCGAGGCGGCGTTCCGCGGCGATCCGGCGGTGCGGGTGGTGGTGCGGCGCGGCGAGCGCGGCCTGGCCAGCGCCATCTGGCGCGGCTTCCAGGAGGCTCGCGGCGACACGCTGGTGGTGATGGACTCGGACGGCAACCACGATCCGGCGCTGGTGCCGCTGATGGTGCGCTGCGCCGAGGACTTCGACGTGGTGATCGGCTCGCGCTACGTGCTGGGCGGCGGCATGCTCACCTCGAAGTTCCGCTACTGGGCGTCCTACGCCTTCAACGTCTTCATCCGCATCGCGCTGGCGCAGCGCATCCACGACAACCTCTCGGGCTATCTCGCCTTCCGCCGCGGCCTGCTGGCGAGGCTCGACACCGGCGCGATCTTCTATGGCTACGGCGACTACGCCATCCGCCTGCTGTGGCAGGTGGTGCGCGGCGGCGGCCGCGTGCTCGAGATCCCCACCGTCTACCGCTTCCGCAAGGGCGGCGAGTCGAAGACCCGTTTCCTGGCCTATTTCTGGACCTACGTCGCCTCCGTCTTCAGGCTGCGCCTGACCAGGCGGTAGCGGGTCTGCCGGCGGGGCCATGACCAGCCGGGCGGGGAGGTCGGCGCTGCGCCAGCTCGAGTGGGGGGCGGCGGGCCTGCTCAGCCTGTTCATGGTGTGGGTACACGGCGAGCGGCTGGCTCACGCCGGCGCGATGTGGCGCGACGAGGCGGCGGCGGTGAACCTGGCGACCCTGCCCTCGCTGCGCGACGTCTACCGGCTGTTCCCGCACGAGGCGTTCCCGCTGGCGGTGCCGCTCTCCATCCGCCTGTACGCCCGGGTGGCCGGCGACAGCGACGCCGCCCTGCGCGGCTTCGGTATGGCGATCGGGCTCGCTCTCGCCGGCGCGCTCTGGGTCAGCGCCCGCGCCGCCGGACGCACCCTGCCGCTGCTGTCGCTGGCGCTGCTGGGCAGCAGCGCTCCGTTCGTGGTCTTCGGCGACTCGCTGCGCGGCTACGGCCTGGGCAGCCTGTGCATCGTGCTCGGCTTCGCGGCGCTGGCGTGGTTGTTGGCGCGTCCGGCCCCGTGGCCGGCCGCCGCCGCCCTGATCGCAATGGTCGGCGCGGTCCAGTGCCTGCTGGGCAACGCGGCGCTGGTGGCGGCGTTGTGCGTCGCGGCGGCGGTGGCGGCGCTCGCTGGCGGCCTGCGGCGAGTCGCAATGGCGGCGATGGGGTGCGGGCTGGCGGCGGCGCTGTCGCTGCTGCCTTACGCGGCGCCCCTCCGCGCCGCCGGCTCCTGGAACGTGGTGGTGGTCTATCACGCCGGCTTGGTGCTGATCGCGCGGGTGCTGCTGGCGGCGCTCGGTCCGGCGGCCTGGGTCTGGCTGCCGCTGATCGCGTTGGCGGTCGTCGGCACGGCCTGGGAGCTGGCGCGCGGCCGGCGGTCGCCGGCGGCTGGCGACGCCGCACCCCTTCCGTCCGCGGCCGCCCGGACGATGACGGCGCCCGCGGACCGCGCAGGCGAATCGGCGGCCGGTGGCGTCAGCCGCGACGTCCGTCTGTTCGCCGTCCTCGCCATCCTCCTGGGCATCGCGGCCCAGCTGTGGTTCCTCGATTTCCTCGCCTACACGCCGCGCGCCTGGTACGACCTGCCGCTGCTCGCGCTCGTCGCCTGCGCCCTCGAACCGCTGGTGGCCGGCCTCGGCC
>DATGHG010000266.1:0-37182 GCA_035308185.1 Thermoanaerobaculia bacterium
AAGTTGAGGCCGGTGGTCTTGAGCGCCTTGAACACCTCGCGCGTCAGGTCGGTGCCCTTGCCCTCCTCCTCGCCGATCGACATCAGGCCGATGCGCGGCGACGGCGTGCGGATCACCTCCTGGGCGTAGAAATGCCCCATCACCGCGAACTCGCGCAGGTGCTCGGGCTTGCTGTCGACGTTGGCGCCGACGTCGAGCACCACGGTGAAGCCGCGCGGGTTGGGGAAGACCGCGGCGAGCGCCGGGCGGTCGACGCCGGGCAGGGTGCCGATGACCATCTTGGCGGCGATCATCGCCGCGCCGGTGTTGCCGGCGGTGACCATCGCCTGGGCGCGGCGGTCCTTGATCAGCTCGGCGCAGATGCGGATCGAGGAGCGGCGCTTCTTGCGGATCGGGGTGATCGCCGGCTCGTCCATGCCGACCACCTCCTCGGCGTGGACGATGGTGATCCGCCCGTCGAGCCGGGCCGCCTCCGGGTAGCGGGCGAGCTCCGCCTCCACCCGCGGCCGGTCGCCGACCAGCAGGATGGTGGCGAGGTCGTCGACCGCCGCGCGCACCGCCCCCTCGACCGCGCTCTGCGGCGCGTAGTCGCCGCCCATGGCGTCGACGGCGATCGGCACGCTCATCGGCCGATCGCGCCGGCCGGAGCGGCGTCGACCTCGCCACGGGGCGTGGGCAAGGGAATGCGCATCCTGGAGTCGGATCAGTCCCCGAAGGCGGCCACGGCGGCCGGGGGGTGGGACACCTACGTCGCCTCTTTGGTTTCGATCACCGGCCGGTTGTTGTAGTAGCCGCAGTGCGGGCAGGCCCGGTGGGGCAGCTTGGCCTCGCCGCAGTTCGAGCAGATCGAGGTGGCCGGGCGGTCCAGGGCGTCGTGCGCCCGTCGCCGGTCGCGGCGGGCCGAGGAGTGGCGTCGCTTGGGATTTGGCATCGTCGAGCCTCGCGAAAGTGTGAAACGTCTCTACGGATCGCAGCCTGCCGCGCTCAGTCCCGGCCGCCGTCCAGTTTCCCTTTGAGCTCGGCCAGCGCCGCCCACCTGGGGTCGGGTGCCGGTCCGGCGCAGTCGCACTCGCCGCCGCGCTCGTCGAGCTCGGCGCCGCAGCGCGGACAGAGGCCGCGGCAATCCGGCCGGCACAGCGGCTTCATCGGGACGTTGAGCTGCAACTGCTCGAGGACGATCGGCCGGGTGTCGAGGACCTCGCCCGCGACCACCAGCGTGTCGAGGTCGTCCTCGGCAAGCTCGCTCTCGTCCTCCTCCGGCGTTTCCGGCGTCGCCGGGGTTCCCGCCGGCTGTGGGCTCCGCCGCGGCTTATGGGCCTGCTTGTGGTGATGCTCCACCAGGACCAGCAGCTCGACGCCGGCACTGGTGCTCACCGCGTGCGGCTTGAGGCACCGGATGCAGGCCAGGGTCTGGTCGTAGGAGAGCCGTCCCCGCAGCAGGTAGCCAGGATCGGCAAAGACCACCTCACCCTGCCAGGCCACCGGTCCGAGAGCCAGCACCTCGGGCCGGTCCAGCGCCTCCGCCGCGATGCTCTCGGTTTCGTCCCAGTGAAAGGGCTCTTCGCGTACCTGATCCAGCCAAATCCGCATCGAGCATCTCCCGACCGGGCAAACGCGAAGGCTAAGGGATTCCTTCCCCCCTGTCAAATCGTCAGATGGCCCGCGATGGGGCGCGCCATCCCGTCGTTGGCACTAAACAAGACCTCTTCCCCCGTGTCTTCACCTGGGCAGCGCTCGATGCGCGCGCCGCACTCTCCGCGGGCGCTCCGCCAGCGCAGGGAGCCAACAGGTGACGACCTCCACGACCCCGGAAGACGCCACGCCGAGCGGCAGCGGCGGACCGCCGCCGGTCCCCGGCCACGACTACGTGCCCGACCGCACGGCAGGTCTTTCGGAGCCAGGAGCGCCAGCCCCGCCAACTCCGGCCACCGAGCAGCCCGCGGCGCCCTCGGCTCCCGCGCCCGAGCCGCCGGCCGAACCCTCCGGCGAGCTGCAATGCACTCTCCTCGGTCCGGGCCAGGCCGGCAAGACCCACCTGCTCGACGCCTGCGAGCAGGCGTGCGTCGATCCGGCCGCCCTCCGTGCGCCGCCGGAGCTCGAGTACGTCGGCGGCGCCCAGACCGCCCGCCAGTCGGACAGAGCCTTGCGCGGCATCGCCGACAGCCCGGTCCCCCTGCCTGCCACTGACAAGATCAATGCCTACGAGGCGTTCATGACCGCCACCTGGCCGGCGACGTTCTGGCGCGCCGAACGGCGTAAGAGCCTGCGCCTGCGCTTCGTGGACGGCCCCGGGGGCGCCCTCTTCCCGAACGACGAGGATCGGGGGCAAAGCCGGTTGCTCGCCTGGGAGCGCCGGCTCATCGCCGAGAGCCAGGCCGCCAGCGCCCTGCTCCTGTGCGTCGATGCCACCGACCCGCAGCTCGACCGGCTGACGCGGTTCCTGCCCGGGATCCTCTCCGGGATCGCCGTCAGCAGGCCCGTCTCTCCGCCGCCGCCCCGCCTGGGCCACCGCCTGTTGCGGGCGCTGCGCCGCACCGCCGACCCGCCGCCCATCATTCTGCGGCGCGTCCAGGCCAGCCGGTTCCTCCTGGTGCTGACCAAGATCGACCGGCTGGCCAGCGGCCCGCCCGACAACCCCTGGCCAGCCGGCCGCCGCGGCAGCCGGCCCGCCCCGCTCGCGGTCGCCGCCAGGCTCAGCCCGCTGCAGCTGGCCTGCGAGCTGATCGATGCCGGCAACCTGGTGCGCATCCTCGGCGCCCTCACGCCGGGAGCCGAGTTTGCCGTCGCCCTGACCAGCGCCCTGGGATTCAACGCCTCCGGCTTCCCCTTCATGGCGAGCCACCGGTCCACCCGCCTCAGCTCCGAGCCCATCGACCGCCGCTCCGCCGACTGGCGGCCGTTCGGAGTTCGCGAGGCGCTGCTGTTCGTGCTGGCCGGCGAGACCGGCGGGCCCGTGGAGCTGGTCACCCGCCGCAAGCTCGCGCGGCAACGGCGCCATTACATCGACCTGCCGTCCTGGTATTTCGACTGAGCCGGGGGCCTCTGGAGGAACGTGCAATGACCAGCCCGGATCTGCCGCCACCGCGCGACCACGACGGGGGGCCGCCTGGCCTCCCGCCACCGCTGCTTCCGGGACCGGCTCCTGCGAGCCCTCGCGATTGGGATCGCGACGACGTCCAGGAGCCGCCGGCCCGCCCGGCAACCGCCGACCGCGAGGTCGCCGGCGATCCCCCGCCACCGCCCGTGCGCCTGGTCATCCAGGGCACGCCTTCCATCCCCCCCGACACCTGGACCCTCCGGCTTGCCCGCTTCATGGGCCTCGACGGCTGGGGCGACTTCCTGCTCAGCCCTCGCGTCGCCTACGAGCTGGGGGCGGCGGCCTGCATCCTGCTCGTGGTGCTGCTCTTCGAGCTGCTCGCCTGGTCGCTGCTGTTCAACGTGCTGGTCCATGCCGCCCGCTGGACCGTCTCGCCGCGGACGTTGCTTGCCTGCCTCCTGGCGGCGGTCTTCGGCGGTGGCGTCTTCCTCTTCGAGAGGAGCTTCATCACCGCCGACCTGGGAGAACGGCCGGCGAAGAAGCTGCTGGCCTATCTGCTGCGCCTGATCGTGATCTTCGGCTCGTGCATCGCCACCGCGCAACCGGTCGAGCTGCTGGTCTTCGGCGGCGCCATCGAGACCCGCCTGCGCGACGAGAACGCCCTGGCGGAAGCCGTGCGTCTGGTCGACGACCAGCAGCGGCACAACCGCGAGGCCGTCGCCAAGTCGGCCGGAACGGTCGAGGGAGAGCTTGCCCCAACGCAGGTCGCGATCGACCGGGATCACTACAAGACCGCGCGCGACGAGGCCGCCAGGCAGGTGCTTGCCGACCAGGAGCAGGTGCAAAAGGACAAGGAGACGGTGGCGGCGAGGAGCGCCGAGGTCAGCCGGCGGCGCCTGACCCTCGATCAACGGCGGGCCCAGCTGGCGCGGGCCGATGCCGAATCCCGCGCCGAGCTTGCCGCGGCCGTCGGCGCCGCCGAGGCCCAATGGACGGCGGCGAGGAGCCGGCTGCAGAGCGCCCGCGACGCGCAGGCCACGAGCGAGCGCCAGCTGACCGAGGCGAACGCTCAACAGCAGCTGGTGGAGACGAGGTTTCGAGACGCGAGCCAGGCCTACGAGGCTCGGGTCGCAGCCGCTACCAAGGCTCAGGCCGTTGCCGTGAAGACTGCCGAGACCGGCCGCGACGAGGTCCAGGCCTGGATGCATGACGTCGAGAACGCCCCTCCCGGCACCGATATCCGGCGTGGCGGAACCAACACCTGGCTCAAGCACAAAGCGGCGGACTTCACCGACCGGCTGCGCGTCCTGGCGGACCTCAAGGAGGCGCTGCCGCCGCAATGGCCGGCGGCCGACAAGGCCGCCATCACCGACGCTGCCAAGGTCTTTCACCTCGAAAGCCCCTACGCCGCCGAGGATCCGGCTCTCGGGCTCAGGCGCCGGCAGGCCAGGGAGCTGTTCCGGCTGACCTATTGGATCGCGTTCGTCATCGCCGCGGTGATCCCCCTGCTCACCCTGGCCTTCAAGCTGATGTCCAGCGAAGAGCTGCGCACCTACTACTCCGCCAACGCCCAGGCCCTGGCCGGCAACCCGGACGCGATCCGCGCCCTCACCGCCCGCGGCATCCACCTGGAAGACCTGGCGCCGGCGCGGGCCGCCACCGCGCCGCGGCAGCGGCTGTTGCTTCGCCACGGGTAGGACATGACCTCCGCCATCGAACCACCCGCCGAGCGCGCGGCGGCGCCGGCGCCGCGAGCCCCCGCCGCCGGCGTGCCGGCCGTCTTCGAGCGGCTGGAGTACGGCAAGCTCTGTCTCTCCACCGCCGGCCGGACCGGCAAGGGAGGCGAAGCGCTCCCCCTGACCCGCTCGCCGGAGTTCCCCGGCGAGCTGGAGGATCTCTGCCACCCGGCCACCATCGGCTTCGGCGACGACCTGCCGGCGGGCTGCCCGGAGGGCTGGCTGCTCCGCGCCGCCCGCGGCCCTGCCGGCCTGCGGCCGCTGGCGTGCAGGCTGCGCCGGCGCCCCGAGGACGGCGAGCAGGGGGTGCAGCGCAGCTTCTGGCTGGGGCGCTTCCTCTGCGCCGCGGCGCCGGTCGATCCCTGGACCTGCTTCCAGGCTCTGCGCGCCGCACCGCTGCCGGCGCTCACCGTCGAGGACACCAGGGCGGCCTGGCCGGCGATCGTCGTCGAAAACCGCGCCTTGCCCGGCGCCGACCCGCGGCTGCGCCAATTCCTGCCTGGCGCCGTCGTCCATACGATCTCGGCGGTGCCGATCGGCATCGCGCCGGCCATCACTCCGGAGCAGCTCTTCCATTGGGCGGCGGCGCTGTGGGCGCTGCTTCCCGCCACGCTGCAGGCGGCCTTCGCCGCCGGCTGGGGAGTGGCTTCCGGCCAGGCGCCGGCCCTCAATCTCTCCTTCACCCGCGGCTATCCAGCGAGCGTCGCCGTCTACGACCTCCGGCAGGAGAGGTGGCACCCTCCCGCGGAGCGCGAGAGCGACGACGGCGGCCGCCAACCGGGGCCGGCGACCCCATGGCGCGACAGCCTGCTGGTCCCGGGCCGGATGTATCTGCGCGAAGCCTTCGCCTGGCAGGAGGACGGCACGCCCGACCTGGAGACCGGCCCGCGCCTCGCCTTCCTCGCGGACCTGGCGCCGGAGGCGATCGCCGGCCAGGCGGGCATGGGTACGGCCGCCAAACCCGGGTTGCTCGACCTGCGCTCGCCCTCGCTGGCCGCCGGCTTCGTTCGCACCGGCATCGCCGCGCTCGACCATGCCAGGCTCGCGGTCCTCGCGCGGTGGTTGCAGGCCCCCGGCGGCCCCGAACCGGAAGGGCTCTGCCAGGCCGCGCCCGACTACTTCACCGCCGGCGGCAAGCGGCAGGCGCTGGCGCTGGGCCTGGCGGCGATGGCCGCCGGCAGCCCGCGGGGAGAGGCGGTTCTCTGGCAGTCGCTGGTGCGCGACCCGGAGAGCCTCCCGACGGACGACCAGGTCGCCGCGCCGCCGCTCGCGGCGCGCCTGCGGCTGCTCCATGCGCTCGCCGTCCGCGACGCCGGCGGCGTGCTGCACGCCCTGGCCGCGGCGCCGCCCGGAGCTCTCGACGGGCCGCTTGCCGAGGAACCCGGGCGGCGCCTGGCAGATTGCCTGGACAGCGCCCTCGCGGAGGGTGGTTTGCTGCTGCCCCGCCTCGCCGAGGTGCTGCGCCAGCCTGCCATCCCCGCAACCTGCCGCGTCTGGGCCGAGAGCCGGGCGCCGGAGCCGGCCTTCGCCCTGGCCGCCCTGCCGGGCGCCTCGCCCGCGGCGCTGCGCGCACTGGCCGGCCAGACCGGCGATCCCTGCGCCCGCTGGATCGCGGACTGGCGCGAGGGCGCGCGGCCGCGGGACGGCGATCTGGCGGCGATCGCGGCGCTGGCGCCCGAGCGGCGATCGCGCCTCGCGAGACAGCTGCTGGCCGACTGGCAGGACCGCTCGGCGGGGCGCCTCGGCGAACGACGAGAGGCCCAGCTCCATTGGCTGGAAATCGCCGGCGGCGTCGACCTCTCGGCCGCCGCCGACCCGGAGTGGCGGGTCGCATGGGAGGGTCCCGAGCTGAAGCTCGCTCCCGGCGAGCGCCGCACGCTCGTCACCGCGATCGAGCAGGGCGACGTCCCGGCCTCCCTGCGCCCCCGCGTCGCCGCGGTCGTGCTGCGCCGCTGGCACTTCTACCACCAGGACTGCTCCAGCGCGGTCCAGGGATGGGCCGACATCATCGCGAGCTGGCCGGCCGAGGTGCGCCTGGCCCTCGGCCTCGACCACGGAGCGCCGAGCCCCGGCGCGGTCGACGCGGAAGTGAGCGCCGCGGTGAAGGCCTTCCAGCTGCGCAGCATCGACCTGGAGAAGATCCTCGGCCAGCACCAGCGCGCCGGAGCCGAGGTCATGCAGCGCATCGGCCCGCTGCTCTGGGAGTGGTGCGGGCGGACCGATCCGGAGCCGGACCGGCCACCGCTGGCGCCCGACATCTGCCGCGAGATGGCGCGGACGGAGCTACCCGGCGGCAAGGCGTCCGCCGAGTCCGCCGAGCTGGCGGCGCTCCTGGCCCGCCGCACCGGTTTCTTCACGCGCCATCCGGGCCATCTGGCACGGCTCTGGGAACTTGCCGCCCAGGCGTGGCAGATCCTGCTGCTGCTCGCGAGCGCGCCGGCCGCGGACCTCCGGCCGACCTTGCGGCAACTCGAAGCCCTCGTCCCGCACCGGCGGCGGCTCGCCCAGCATCTCGCCATGAAGGGACTCGAGGGCCGGCGCCCACGGCACTTCGCGGTCGCCACCTTCGACTTCCACTCGCAGCCCTTCTCCGGGAGACCGCCGAGTTGGCAGGAGCGATACGGCGGCGATTCGATCCTCTGGGCGGCCTTTTCCGGAGTGCCGTTCCCCAAGCAGGGCAACCTCCGGCCGGCGATCGAGGCCTATGCCGGCAGCGGTCCGGCGCATGCCCGGGATCGGCTCCGGCTGGCGCAGACCTACCTGGACCAGTTCCACCGCACGGAACAGAGGCAGCAGGCGGTCCGCCGCATCGCCCGCGGGGTGGTGGCGCCGCTGGCCCAGGAATGCGGCCTGGCGCCGGCCGAGGTCCGCCAGCTGTTGCACGACGAGCTGGCCGGATCGGGCCTCCACCGGCCGCCGGCCTGGGACGACGGCGGTGCCGAGGGCCGGGCCGTCGTGCGCGCCGCCAAGGGCTTCCGGATGGCGAGCTGGTTTCGCGATTTCCTGCGCCGGATCCAGGACCAGGGAGGCGGCGACGTGTTGCTGCACGAGATCGGATGACGGCCCGGCCCGCCGCTCTCGCCGCGTCCTGGCTCGACCGCTCGGCGGACGGGCGCATCCTGCGCTGGGAGCCGCACGTCCTCAGCCGCGAGATGGCGTGCTGCGGCAGCAGCTGGCTGGAGGCCGAGCCCTCGTTCCGGGAGGCCGTCGAGGTGGCAGGCCAGCTGCTCGCGACCACGCCGATCGCCGGCGGGATCGAGCTGGCGACGGACGGCTGGGCATGGCTGCGGGCCGCGCCCTGGCCGCCGGTCGGGAGCGACCCGGCGTCGGGCGGCAGCCGCGATCTGAGACCGCCGCCCCGGACGCTGCGCTGGAGCGACCCGCCCTTTGCCGACGCCTTCGACCTGACGCCGTTCGATGCCGGCGACCGGCCCGGAGCCACGGTGCGGGTGCGGCGCCCGCTGCGGCAGCCGTACCTGCCGTTCCACTTTGACTACCATCACGATGCGCCCCACGACCGCATCTCGTGTCGGGCCATCATGGAACCGGCGACGGCCCGGTTCGAGCCCCTCTACCTTGCCACGCTGAAGCAGACCGGGCCCCACGACTTCGAGCTGGGCCCGGCAGCCACCGCGCTGCAGGCAGGGGCCGGCGCCTGCGCCTCGCCGCATGACTTCAGAGGCCTCGTCGCCGTCGTCGGCACCCGGGACGGTCGCCGCCATCTGCTCGATTGCCGGAGCATCTTCCGGCAACACCTTGCGCCGAGCGCACCGGTGGAGCAGGCCGAGTGGCGAGCGGCAAGCGAGTTGCTGCGGTGTGAACCGACCGGCGAGCAGCTCTGGCCGCGGCGCTCCCACGACCGGCTGGCGGCGCTGAGCGGCGCGGCCGAAAAGGCAGGGCTGCCGGCAGCCCGGACCGAGCCCTGGCCGCGCGGCACCCTGCGCTGGCTGGTGCTGCGGGCTTGCGGCGCCGCGCCGCCGGCGAACGAGAGCGTCCTGCGCGAGCTCGACGCCGCCGGCGACCTCGCCTCGCTGCTCGCGGTATGGCGGCCCAGGGCCTTCGCCCTGGCGGCCCGGATCGACGACCCCGGCGCGCGGCTCTGGATCCTGCGGCACGACTCCCGCGCCGACCTCGCGGACCTCGTCGCCCTGGCCGGCGGCGGCGACGTCGCGACCCTCGAGGCGGCCGCCGCACGGCTGCCGGTCAAGCAGCAGTGGGAAGCCTTGCTGGGCCAGGTTCGCCCCGATGGCGCCGTCGCCCGGCTGGCCCACCAGCGCATCCGCCAGATCGAGGCCTCGCTGCGCCCCCTGGCGCCGCTCGTCGACCCCGAGGCAGGCCTGGCGGAGGCCAGGGCCGGCCTCGCGCAGGAGGCGTCGAGCCCGCTGCGGGTGGGCGGGCAGCCGCCCGAGGGCCGGCAGCGGCATCGGGACTGGCGCGACCGGACCGAGCTGGCGCAGGCCTGGCGCGCCCGCGTCGCCGCCGTCCTCGCCTTCTGCGAAGGCGGCTCATGGGCGCCGGGCGAGCCGCCCCCGGCCGCCGCCGCCGACGCCGACGCCGACCTCCTGCGTCGTGCGCGGCGGCTTGCCGCGCCGCCGGCGCTCGGCGAGGCAGGCGATCCGAGCGATATCGCCAGGCTCCAGACCCTGGTCGAGCAGGTCTTGCACGACGCCGATCACGAGCCCGCCAGCGACCAGCGGCGGTCGATCGTCGGCGAGCTGGAAGGGCGCGTGCGGCCGGTCCCGGAGCGCTGGGCGGCCTACCACGCCGCCCTCCGGCGCGCCGGGACGCTGGCCCGGGCCTGGCCCGGGCTCGCCGCCTTCCTGGGCCTGGCCGCCGACGGTACGGGAGACCGTGCGCGGGTCGTGCTGTTCCTACAGCTCGCCGGCGACCTGCGGCAGCTGCTCGATGCCGCGGTGTGGAGCGACCTGTTGGGCTGTGCATCGCGGTGCGCCATGGGCGAGCTGCTGGCCACTCCCGGCGACCCGCGCATCGGCGCCGCCCACGCCGAGGCCGCGGCACTCCTCCGGCGCCTCGTCGGCGCGCCCGGCCTGCCCGCCCTGCCGTCGGCGCCGCCGCTGCGCCCCGCGGCGGCCGAGCGCCGGGAGCTGCTTGCCTGGTGGCGGGAGCTGCGGGCGCTCGACGCGGCGCTCTGCCAGCTACGCGACCGGGCCAGGGAGCAGGAGCGCTGGGCCCGGCTCGCCCAAGGCGAGGCGCGCACGCGCCTCGCCGGCGGCGGCCTGCGGGCGGGCTCCACGTCCAGCCGGCTCGCCGGCCTCCTTGCCGCGGACCCAGCGGTCCTCACCCGCGCCGAGTACGAGGAGCTGCTCGCGGCGGCGCCCTTACCGGGAGAAACCAGCCATGGACGTCGATAGCGGCCAACCTGCCAACGGCGCTCCGCCGGAGCTCACCATCGTCCTCTGGGGAGCATCCCAGGTGGGCAAGACGACCACTCTCGCCGCCTACTTCGGGCGGGCGACGCCGGAGTGGGTCGCACAGGCCGACGGCGACACTCGCCAGACGCTGCGCCGCTTTGCCCAGACCTGGGACGCGCTGCGCCGCAACCAACTGGTGCCGGGCACCTTGGAGCCGCGGCTCTTCTCGCTCCGCCACCGCGCCGGGCCGCGGCTCACCTTTCGCGACATCCAGGGCGGCAACGCGAGGAACCCGGAAGCCTCCGGCGAGGGGCCCTTGCTGTTCGCGGCGGACGCCGCGCTGATCTTTTGCGAGTGGCCGGGCGCGCGCACGGCGGACAGCGAGACGGCCCTCAAGAACGCCCTGATCGAGCTGCTGCCGGAGCGGCCGGCGGCGCTGGTGATCACCAAGTGCGAGGCCCACCTCGGGGAGGCCGACTTCCTGCGTTTCGCCGACTCGCCGCTCGATTTCGCCGCGGCGCATCCGCCGCTCGCGCCGCTGGTGCCGCTGCTGGAAGGCGCCAGCCGGCACTTCCGGCAGCTGCAGATCGCGCCGGTGACGGTCTACGGGTGGAACGACGGCCGGCCGGCCCACTCCTACGACGAGTTCGGGCGGCTGGTCCCCTGGGAGATCAACCCGGCCGAGGTGGAGCGGCCCTTCGACTTCGTGCTCACCGCGCTGCGTGCCGCCGGGTCGCGGGGGACGCCATGAGCGGCGCCGCCTTCCTGCCGGTGGCCCGCTTCGGCAAGCGGGACGGCAACCACGACTACGAGTGGCTCCGCGGCCGCGAGGCGATCCCGCCGGAGATCGCCGGGCTCTGCCAGTACCTGGCCCGGGCCGCGAACGACCAGGCCGTGGGCGTCGCGGCGGCGGTGGCTCTGCCCGACGGGATCTGGCTGGCGCGCGCCTTCCTCCAGGGCGTCGACGCCTCCTACCGTTCGAGCTACGCCCTGGAGGTGGGAACCCTGAGCGGCCCGGCGCCGCTCGACGCGGCGGCGATGCTCGCGGCCGCCAGGCTGGCGGTCCTCGGCGACGGCTGGCCGAGCGGCGCGGGCCCCGGGGACGAGGTCGCGGTGGAGATCCCGCCGCTGCCCGACCCGCGGCTCGAGCCCAGCCTCGAGCAGCTGCACCGCGCTCGCCTCGGCCTGCCGCTGTGCGCCGCCACCACCGGCGAAGCGCTGGCGCTCCTGCGGCGTTGCCCCGAGCGCCTGCGCGGCGTCGCCATGGCGCCGCGGCTGCGCGACGGCGCCGTGCCCTGGGATCGCGCGCTGGCTTGCCTGCTCGCCGTCCATTTCGATCCGCCGCGCCCGGAGGTAGAGGAGGCGGCGCTGCTGGCCCAGATCGGCGAACGCCCGCCCACCGCCGAGGAATGGCAGGCCCTCGACCGCCTCGACGCGGCGGCGATCCGGACGGCCATGCAGTGGGCGGCAACGGCAGCGGCTCCCTTCCCGGCGCCGGCGGATGACCGCCTGGTGTCCTGGCTGGTGGCCTGGAGGCGGCGCGAGCTGCGCGGCCTGCCGCTGCTCGCGGCGCTGCGCCAGGATCTGGCGGCGGCGGCGCTGCCGCGCGAGACGGTGCGGCAGGCGCTGCCCGAGCTGTCGGCGCGAGCCCTCGAGATCCTGACCGCGCGGGGCGCCCCGGACGGCGGCGCGGCCGACGCCGCCGCGCTGGGCGAGCTCGCCGCCGCCGGCCTGCTCGGCGACGGCTCGCCGATCCCGCCCCGGGCCTGGATGGGCGCCGCGCTGGGGGCCGGCGCGGCCGGGCCCGTCGCCGAGCCGGTGCTGGCCGCCGCCCGCGAGCGCCTGCAGGCGGCGGGCGCCTCGGCGGCGGCGGCGGGCTGGCTGCTCGCGGCGAGCCCGGCGGCGCCGGCGCCGCCCGCCGCCGCCGAGGCCATGCAGGGCCTTGCCGTGGCGCGCGAGCTCGAGCTCGCGGTGCCGCTCGTCCGGCTCTGGCAGCTCGCCGCCCGGCTGCCGGCGGCGCCCGGGCAGGAGACGGCCCTGGCGGCGGTCGCGCCGCTGTTCGGGACCGCGGGCGTTGCCTTCGACCTCTTCCTGCGGACCGGCTGCCTGCCGCCCGCGGGCGCCCTGGACGCCGGCGACCTCGCGCGGGCCGTGGCGGCGCGGCAGCGTCTGGCGGGGGCGCCCGAGGTGAGCTCCGTCCTCGTCGAGCTGCTGGCGCAGGAACGGTCCGAGGAAGCGCGGGCGATCCTCGCGGCGGGGAACGACGGCACCCTGGCACGGCTCCCCGACGCCGTCGCCGCCGTCGTCGAGGCCAGACTGGCGGGAGGCCCGCCGGTGCCGCTCAGCATGGAACCGGCGCTGCTGCCGTTCGCGCGCCGCGGCCTGCTGCGCCCCGAGGACGTGGTGCCGCGCGGCGAGGCCGCGGACCTCCTGGGAGTGGCGGCGATGTGGAGCGCGACGGCGCCGCTTGCCGCGATGCTGCGCGGCGAGCCCGAGGCGCCACCCGCGGCGGCCTGCCCACCGGGCTGGCTGGAGCCGCTCCGCCGGGTCCTCACCCGCGAGTGGAGCCGGAGCTGGCTGGAGCGCTGGCGAGGCCGCGACCCGTCGCCTGCCCGGCGCTGGCTCTGCGCGGCCCTGGACCTGCCGGCCGCCGTGCGCCGCCTCGCCGGGGTACCGGCGGCGACCGGGGCGGGGGACTCGGCGACGCCCGGCGAGACGCTGGCTTGGATCGCCGTGCTGTGGCAGGCCGACGTCCTGGAGAGCCGCCTGGCGGTGGTGGCGGCGATGGCCGCCGAAGGCAACCTGGAGGGAGAGGATCGGGCGGCGGCGGACTTCGTGCACGGGCTCCTCCACCACGCCGAGCCCGAGTTGCAAGAGCTCAGCATCCACCTGCTGTCGCGCCGCGGCCCGCTGCCGCCGATCGCGCGCATCTCCCCCGCCCACCTCGCGTCGCTGGTGGCGGCGGCCGACCCGCTGCCGGTGGTGGACGCTCTCTTCGCCGCCCTCGGGTCGGCGTTCACCGACACCCCGGCGCTGATCGAGTCGCTGGCGTCGCGCGTCGAGGAGACGGGCGTCACCTGCCCGCCCCACGGCTACACGGCGGCGCAGCGCGAGCGCCACGCGCCGCTCGCCTGCCGCCTGGCGCGCCTGCCGGGCTGGGAGCACCTCGGGCTCGACCCCGCGGTACGGCGGCGGCTCGGCGGGCACCTGCTGCACCAGCTGGGACTGACCTTCGAGGAGAGCGGAAGATGACCGTCGACGACCAGCCGGCCGCGGCGCCGCGCCACACCGCATGCCTCACCGGGGAGCTGGCGTCGGCCGACCTGGTCCGCCGGATCACCGCCGCGCTGAACCTGCAATGGCCGCAGCGACCGAGGTTGCGCGGCTGGGTGGCCGCCGACGCGACGCTGCCGCGACTGCCGTGGGTGACCGTGCACCTGCGGCCCTGGCTCAGCGACCCTGGCGAGGCGCCGGGCATGCGCCGTGAGGCCGGCGAAGGGCCGCTTCGCGACCGGGCGCCGGCGATCGGTTACGGCCTGGTGCTGCTCGCCCGCGACCCCGCCTCGCTGGTGGAGCCGGCCCTCGCCGCCCTGCGCGCGGCGATGGCGCAGGGGCAGCCGAACCTCTGCGTCTTCGGCTTTCCCGGAGAGATCACCTTCCCCTATCAGGGAGAGCGCCTGCCACTGCCCGCGGCGCCGCCGCAGCCGGCGCCCGAGCCGCTGCGGCTCGAGCTGCGGGGCCGCGGCCCGCTCGCTCTCGACACCACGCTGCCGGCGACGGTGCGCATCCGCGGCACGCAGGCGCGGCACTTCCTGCTGGCGCGGGCCGGACGGCAGGCGGATTTCGGGGCGCGGTTCGAGCGCTTCGAGATCCGCTCCCGCGACGGCTCTGCGATCGGCGAGGTCGCCCTGCTTGCCGACCTGCGCACCGAGCCCGGCGGCAGCGACCGGCTGACCCTGGCGCCGGCGCCGGCCGACGTGCGGATCGAAGTCAGGAGCGCCGGCCTGGAGCGGCCGCAGCGCCCGCGGCGGTTCCCGAGCAGCGGCGCGCTGCGCCTGCACGTGCTCTTCGACCGCACGACGCTCGACGTGGAGTCCTGGCCGCGGGCGCTGGCGGCCCTGACCTCGCGCTCCGCGGAGGTGAACGAGGCCGCGGCCCCCAAGGGGCGATGGAACCTCCAGCTCCGGCAGCAGCTCGCGGCCGGTCTGCAGGCCAGCGTCCACCAGCTCCACCGGCGGCCGATCCTCGACTTCTGGTGGTTCGCCGACCAGCCGCGGCCGGGCATCGCGCAGCCGGATGGGCTGCCGATCGCCGCCACCGCCTGGGGACATCCAGGCGAGCTTCGCCTCGAACAGCTGCCGGCGGCGCTGCTCGGCAGGGACTTCGACTATGCCAGCGGCATGGACCTCTTCGACGCGGTGGACGAGGCGCTCGAGCAGGTCGCCGGACGCATCGCCGGCCCCGCCGCGACGCCGCAGGCGGTGCTCATCGTGGGCGACTCCCCGCCACCGCCGGCCGACGAGCAGGACCCCCTGTGGCGCCGCATCGTCGCCGGCGACGGCGACGGCGCCCCGCGCACCAACGCCCGCCGCTCGCCGCGCTTTCGCCGCGTGCTGGCCGACCTCGACGCGAAGGGAGTGCCGGTCGGCTGGCTCTTCATCCGGCACCCCGGCACCCCCGAGGCGCAGCCCGCCGACCTGGACCTCCGCCCTCGCTTCCAGACCCTCCGCGAGGAGGTCCTGGCCGCTCTTCAGCACCACCCGCCGCTGGCCGTGGAGGCATGCGACCCGGGTGAAGACGTCGGCCGGAGCCTCGGCGCTCTCTTCGCCCGCCTGAACCAGGAGCCGGAGGCAGAGATCCTGCCGGCGAGCGAGAGGAGCTGACCATGCTGCGCGACCTGATACGGCTGCTCTGCGCCCACCGCGACGAGCCGCGCGAGTGCCTGGAGCAGCTGCTGGCCTGGGTTTCGTCCGAGCCTTCCCGGGCCGACCTCGATCTCGATCTGAGGCTTGCCGAGCAATCCGGCGCCCTCGATGCGCGGCTGCTCGACCTCCTGGGCACCGCGCTGGCGGACCTCGAGCGGGAGGACCCGGAGACCGTTGCCGACCGGGTCGCGCCGGACCTCGCGGCGCTGGCGGCCGAGGTGGCAGCGCTGGAGATGCCGCACCAGGCGGCGGCGGCCCGCCGTGACGAGGCGCGCCGGCTGCAGAGCGCGATCGCCGCGGCGGAGGCGGAGCTGGCGGCGCTCGCGCCGCGCATCGAGCAGGTGCATCACCAGCTGACGGCGGCGGCGGCGCGCTGCCGCCGCCAGCAAGGCGAGCTGGAAGGAGCCACCGATGAACCCATCCGATCGATCTCCGTCTGAACGGCTGGCCGAGCGCCTGGTCGAGCTGGCCGCGCGGCGGGACACGCTCGGCGAGCAGCGGCAGCGCCGGCTGCGCGAGCGCCGCCGGGAGCTGCAAGCCGCCGCCGTCAGCCCGGAGCCGGATCTCGCCGCCCTCGCCGCCCGGGCCGCCGCCGTCGCCCGGCAGGCCGCCGAGCGCCGCGAGGAGCTGGCTGGACTGAGCGCCGAGCTGCGGACGGCCGAGGAGCGCGCGCGGCAGCTCGACGCCGAGCTGGCGCGCGGCGTCGCCGAGCTGCGCACCCGCTGCGAGGAGCTGCTCGCCGACCTGCCCCTGCTGGCGGAACCGGCTCGCCAGGGCTGGATCGCCTGGCTCTCGGCCTGGCACCAGGGCACGCGCCGCGCCTTCGAGCCGCAGGCAGACTGGGCCCTCTATTACGGCGAGCGGCGGACGGTGGACGCCGCGATGGCGCTGGCCTCGCCGGCCGTCGAGCGGATCCGGCTGCTGGAGCTCGGCGACGACGGCGAAGACGGCCCGGCCGGCGGGCTCCCGGCCTGGCAGGCGCTGCCCGGCGAGATCGCTCGCCAGCAGGCGGAGCTCGACCGGTCGGAGCGCGAGGTCGCGGCACGGATCGCGGCGGTCGCCCCGCTGTACGGGCGCATCGTGGCGGACCTGCCGGACCCGTTCGCGGCCGCCTCGCTGCACCAGATCCAGCGCCTCGAGGGCCTGCTGATCTCGCTCGAAGCCACCTTGGGACGTTTCGCCGCCAGCGCCCGCATGGAGCGGCAGATGTTGGAGGTCCTGGGATGAATCGCACAGAGGGTCGGCGGCTCTTGGTAGCGATCCACGGCCAGAACGACGACGCCGCCCGCGAGCTGCGGGCGCTGATCCGCGCCTGGCAGGCGCCGCCGGCGGCGCCCGGCTCCCAGCCCCCCTGGCAAGCCGCGGCGGCAGAGGCCCTCGCCGAGCTGGTCGGCGCGGCGGCGGCGGCCGCCCTCCCGGAAGGGGTTGGCACCGACAGCCGCGAACGCCTCGCGGCCGCGGTGACGCTGGGCGGGCCGGATGACCTCGCGGCGCTGAGCGTCGAGCTCGAAGCGCGGGTCGAAGCGTTGCAGCAGCCCCGGGCAGAGCTGGCGCTGCTGCAGGCGCGGCGGCGATGCCTCGAGCTCAAGCTGCGCTGCCTCGACCATCTGGACGCCATCTTTCGCGCCGAGCGTGCACAGCCATGAGCTTCTTGCCGGCGGAGGTGCGCGATCAGGCGCTGCGCAAGCTGGAGAGCGCCGTCGACGAGCGCGACCGCCAGCTCTCCCGCCTGCAGGGCAGCGTCCACGACCTGCGGCGCGAGATCGGCAGGACCGAGGGCGACCTGCAGCGCCAGCAGGCGCTGCTGGATCGCCTCGGCGGCGAGCTGCGCCAGGCCGGCCGGGACCTCGACCGCGAGCGCGAACAGGCGATGCGGCGGCTCGAGCAGCTGCGGCGGCGGGCCGAGCAGCAGCACCAGGAGCTGCATGCGGCCTTGCAGGAGGCCGAGCTCCGGCACCGCCAGGAATGGGAGGCGCTGCACGGCCAGATCCGGCAGCTGGCGCAGACGCGCGAGGAGAGGGAGCGCCGGACGCGGCAGGCGGCGGCGGCAAGCCAGGAGCGCGCCGCCGCCGAGCTTGCCGGCCTCGATCGGCAGGAGGTGGAGCGGCTCGACCTGCGTGGCGACCTCGCCGCCGCCGAGTTGCAGCTCGCCAGCGCCCGGGCGGCCGCGGCCGGCGGCCAGACGCCGCCGGCAGAGCTGCTGGCGGCCGCGCACGGGGCGGAGGAGGCGGTGCTGCTCATCCGCGCGACGGTGGAAAGCCGCCGGGCGTACCTGGAAAACCTGCGCGAGCACTTCGCCGGCGAAGCGGTCTGGCTGGAAGCGCTGCTGCGCGGCGACGCCATGCTCGGCCTGCCGGATCAGGCCGAGGAGGTGAAGCTCCTGCTGGCCCCCGAGCGCGAGGTGATGCAGGCGCTCGTCGCGCGCCAGGTCGGCGCCGCCGCCGGCGGCTTGCAGCGGTGGAATGGGCACGGCGCTCTGCTGGCGCGGCTGTCGGCGGTGCGCGACCTGCTGGCGAGCGAGCTGCTGGCCGCCCGCAAGCACCTGCCGGCCGGCGTCGCGCACGAGCGCGCGCGCTACGACCTCAGCGCCATCTGGGACGACCTCGAGCTGCGCTTCGGCACCATTCGCTACCGCGGCGCCCTGACGCCGGGGACCTGGGCCGTGGAGAGCGACCGCAAGACCACCTATTTCTATTTCCTGGAAAGCGAGCACGGCGAGCTGCGCGTGGAGGTGCCGTGGACCTCGGACGTCCTGGTCCACCACGAGGGCCGGGTGGTGCAGCGCCATCCGCCGGCGCAGCCGCCGGACCCTGCCGCGCTTGCCCTGGGCGGCCTGGAGCGGCGTTGGCGGCAGCTCGCCAGATGGCTCGACAACCCTAACTGGAACCCGGATTGGCAACATCCAGGAGGAGGTGCATCGTGAGCTGGAGTGTCGAAGGACGTCTCTACCACGCCCATGCGGAGTACGAGAAGGCGCGCGCCGCCGCGACCGAGCGGCGCCTGCGGCAGGCGCTCCGGCACCTGCAGGTGCCGCCAGCCAACACCGCGCGGCTGGAGGCCAGCCTCGCCGCCGCCGAGGCGCAGGACCGGGCGGTGCGCCGGCTGGGCGATCAGCTCCGGCGGCAGGCGACCGAGCGCCAGGCCATGGCGGCGGCGCACCGCGAGCGGATCGGCGCCGCGTTCCGCGAGGTGGAAGGCGAAGAGGGGCGCCTGCTGGCGGATCTCGACGGCATGCAGCGGGCGTTGACCCGGCGCATCGAGGAGGTCGAAGCTCGCCGCCGGGCGGAGGCGGCGGCGGTGACCGCGCGGCTCGACCGCGAGCTGGACGCGGATCGCCAGGACGAGGCCGCCGTCCAGCGCCGGCGCGGCGACCTGCTCGCCAAGGCGGCGGCGATCCTCGGCGGCCTGGCGCCCGAGAGGCTGAGCGCCGCCGCCCTCGACGCCTCGCCGGTGCGCGGCACCCTCGAACGGGCAAACCGTGAAGCGGCCGCCGGCGGGCTCGACCTGGCGCGCCGGGCGTACGACCAGGCCAGCGCTCTCGAATCGAACCTGGTCTACCGCGAGGCCCGCCTGGAGGCGCTCCGCGAGGTCCACGCGGCGGAGGTGGACGGCCTGCTGCGGGCTCTCCAATTCTCCGCCGCGGACCGCGCCGACCTGGTGGGCGAGGGAGCCGCGGCCATCGACGAGCCGCTGCGGCAGGAGCTCGGCCGGCTGCGCGAGAGCATCCACGGCATCCGCCACTACGAGTCCCACGAGCTGCGTTTCGCCGACCTCGGCAAGGTGCTCGATCCGCTGGCGGCGCGGGTTACCGACCTCGCCTCCCAGGTGCATGACTTCGACCGCCTGGAGGCCCATCGCGTCGCCCTGGTCAAGGGCCGTCTGGCCGAGCAGCTGAGCCAGGTCCTGGGAGAGGCCGTCGAGGTCGTCGCGGTCGTCCCGGGGGAGCTGGGCCTGCAGCCGGTCGAGGCGAGGTTCCGCACCGCCCGCGGCGAGAAGGTGGACTGCTCCGTGGCCATCGACGGCACGCTGCGCATCCATCACTACGAGCACGTCGACGAGGCGAGCTGCGCCGCGTCCGCCCGGACGCTCGCCGAGCACCTGCCGCAGCTGATGGCTGCGACCAGCCAGCCGGCGCTCGACGTCGCGGCGGCGGCCGCGCCACGGCAGGCCGCCGAGACCGCGACCCGGCTCCGCGCCCAGGTCGACGAGGGAGGCCGCCGGTGACCACCGAGCACCCACCCCTGCACCACGAGCTCGCCCGCCTGCTCGCCGCCTGCCAGGGGCAGGGCACGGTGGCGACGGTCAAGCCGGCCGGCCCGCCGGCGGATCATCATCACTTCTACGCCGGCGTGGCCAGGGCTCCGGCGCACTCCTTCCTGGAGGCCCTGCTGCTGGTGCTGGGCGGCAACCGCGAGGACGGCAGCCGCCGCTACCAGGAGATCGTGGTGGCGACCGCCGGCACCTCTTGGAGCGGCGACGACCTCCAGCGCTCCCACGACGAGGTCTTCACGCTGCCGGCGGCGGCCGCCGGCGGCGAGCGGGGAGGAGCCTGGGGCGTCTGGTGGTACCGCCGGCCGGCGGTTGCGGCCACCGCGGTCGAGGCGCGGCCCGCGCCCGCGGCGCCGGCGAGCGACGGGCGCCCCGATCCGGGGGGACCGCGCCGGAGCCGGGAGAGCCGGATGGGCGCGTATGGCGATACCGGCGCAGCCGCCCGTCCGGGGCCGGAGGGGGCCGCGGCCGCGGCCTTCCCGCTGCAGGTCGCGGCGACGGAGACGGGCGACCGCTTCCCCAAGCGCTGCGACCAGCTGCGCGCCATCGTCCAGGCCCTGGAGGGGCGCACGCACCGGACTCTCCTGCTGTTGGAGCTCGGAGTGCTCGACTATCCCAACCCCGAGCAGGCGCCCAAAGGGCACGCCGAGATCACCGGTACCGGCCCGAGCAGCCTGCTCTGGCTCCCGCAGTGGATCGACGGCAGGAAGGGCAAGCCCCATCTCCTCGACGTCGTGCTCTACAGCCGCAACCGGCAGGTGGTGGAAGCCTTCCAGGGTTCCGGCCTGCCGCGGCGGCCGCCCAACCACACGGGGGGGTGGCCTACGGTGGCCTATCGAGGCCGCAACGTCGTCGCCATCGACTACCCCTGCGGCGCCTTTCCCTGGGGGCCGCGATTTGCCGGCGACCAGGGCTTCAAACCCCTGGACGGCGCCGCACCGGATGGATTCGAGCAACGCGGCGCCTACCCCAATCGCACGCTCAAGGCCTTGCTGCGTGGCGAGAGCCTCGCCGGCGGCGGCGCTCGCCTGAAGATCGCCGACGAGCGGCCAACCCCACCGCCGCCCGGCGCGGCGAGCACCTTGATCGACCGCGAGTTCTGGTCGCGGGTCGAGGTCCAGCTGCTGCGCGAGAGCCTGCGCCGCGATTACTTCGGCGCCGAGGATAACACGGCCGTCCAGGAGCTGCTGGCGGCCATCGAGCTCATGCAGCGCAAGGCGCAGGCGATCGCCGACCCGGAGACGTTCCACGAAACGGTGAAGGCCCGCTGGCAGCGAGCCAGCGCCCTCTTCCTCTGGGGAGACGGCGGGGTCGGCAAGAGCTTCCTCGGCACCCTGCTGTCACGGCTGATCTATGGGTTGCAGGACCCGCCGATCATCAGCTGCCAGGAGATGGGAGACGGCCATGACATCGGCCACTTTCGCAACCAGTTCTTCGGTCCGGCGCCGGGATACGAAGGGGCCAACGACTTGAAGACTGCCGGCCGCCACCTCGCCTCCACCCAGGGTTTCGGCGTGCTCATCCTGGACGAGGTGAATCGCATCCTTCCTCGCTTCGAGGACAGCATGGCGGTGCTCTTCGGCATTCTGGAGACTCGCCAGTACATGCCTGGAAATCCGAGCCTGGTCGACCACCGGCCGATCAACCTCTGGAACACCATCTTCGTGCTCAGCGCCAACCTGGCTTCGTTCCCGCCGCCGGAGGTCCAGTCGCAGAACCGCGCGGCGATCGAGCGCCGGGTCTCGGCCCATCACCTCAGGACCCTGGATCGGGATGGGAGATCGGAGTTCGGCCAGTGGTACCTGCCTGCCGCTCTCGAGAAGCGGCTGGGAGGAGTCGTCGTCTGTGCCTGCGGCGATCTGCGCGGCGACATCGATCGCTTGGCCCTCGCGGCGGAGAGCCCGGACGTCCTGATCAAGGACCACTTCGCCCCGATCGTCGAGACGGCGCAGAGCGAGCTCGAGCGGCAGGGGATCGCCTCGCTCTCCGCCCCCCTCTTCCTGGACGTCACCAGCGTGCTGCGCCAGGCGCTGGCGGCGGGTGCGGACCGGTGAGCGGCGAGCTCCGCATCCACGGCTCGCTGCGGCCGCCGCTGATCGCTCGCGACAGCGGCCCGGGGACCCGCTGGCTGCTCTTCCTCCAGGGATGCGCTCGGCCGTGCACCGATCGCTGCCTCAACCCGCACTACCTCGACCCGCGCGGCGGCCGGCTGGTGACCCTCGAGGAGCTGCGGGTGGTGGCCGGTCAGCTGGCGGCCGGCGCCTGCGGCAGGGTCGAGGGCCTGACCCTGCTGGGCGGCGAGCCGACCGACCAGGCGCCGGCGCTCCTGCCGCTGCTCGCGCTGGTGCGGGCGCTGGGACTGTCGGTGATGCTCTACAGCGGCCATCCGCTCGCCTGGTTCCAGCGGCGCGAGAACGCCGCCGCCCTGGCGCTGCTCGACCATGTCGACATCCTGGTCGACGGCCCGTTCCTGCCGCACCTGGCGGCTCCGGGCCTGCGGTGGCGGGGCTCCTCGAACCAACGCATCCTGCGCCTCGGCGACCGCTACACCGCCGCCGAGCTCGAGACCGAGCAGGCGCGCGTGGGAGTCACCGTCACCCTCCGGGGGAGCGGTCCTCCGACCTTCTCGGGACTGCAACAACGCGCCGCCGCCGCGGCGGTCGAAGCCATCGTGGAGGGGCACGCGGCCGCCGCTCGCGCCGGCGAGGAGACGTCCTCATGAGGCTCCGGCTCCATCTCTCGTGGCTCTTCCTGCTCGGCGGCCTGATCTGGGGGGCCAGCACCTTCGCCGCCGCGCATCGCGGACCGGCGGCGGCCCGCGTCGTCGCGGTGCTCACCTACGGTTACGTCGTCTGGGCGCTCTATTGGGGAGTCCCGGCCTTCTGGCGCTTCTGGCGCCTGCACTCGTACCGGCTCGCCGGGGCGCTGGGCGGCCTGCCGTTTCCCTTCCGCTGGGCGGTCACCGCCTCGCTGCTGGTCTGCGGCGCCTATTTCGCCAGCGTCTTCGGCGGCGGTCTCCTGGAGTTCTTTCGCTGCCTGCGCGGCCTGCGCGGCCAGGCCTGACGGCCGATGATCCGCTACCTCGATTTCGCGGTCGCGATCGAAGCCGACGGCGCGGGCGGCTGGCTGGCGCGGATCACCTCGCCGGCCGGCGAGGGGCGCGCCGAGCTTCGCCTCCCCTACGGCGCGGCCGAGCTGGCGGCCGTGCCGGGGCGCCTGCAGAGCGCGGTGCGCGGCGGCGAGCCGCCCGGAGCCGGAGCGTCTCGCGATCTGGCGCCGCCGTGCCCGGCGGGGCCGCCGCGCGATCCCCGGACGGTCGGCGAAGAGCTGCTGCAAGCCCTCCTCTCGGGGCAGGCGGCGGCGCTCTACCACCACAGCCGGGGGATCTGCCACCTTGCCGGCAGGGCCCTGCGCCTGCGCCTGCATCTCGACCTCGCGCGGCCGGGCCTGGCGCCGCTCAGCCGCCTCCCCTGGGAGCTGATCGGGCCCGCCACCGGAGAACCGTGGAGCCTCGATTTCCAGACGCCGGTCGTCCGCTACCTGGAGGTGGACCGGCCGGCCTTGCCGGCCGTGCTCGGCGGCCCGCTGCGCCTGCTGGTCGCGATCTCGAGCCCGCAGGGCTATGCCGCTCTCGATCTCGCCGGCGAGCGAGCGCGAATCGCCGCCGGCTGGGGAGCGCAGCCGGGAGTCGAGATCGACTTTCTCGCCGGCGCCACCCTGGAGCGGCTGTGCGACGCTCTGCACGCGCGGCGTCGACACGTCCTGCACTTCATGGGCCACGGCGGCTTCGATGCCGCGCGGGGCGCGGGCGCGCTGGTGCTGGAGGACGCGCGCGGCAAGCCGCACCTGGTCAGCGGCGAGTCGCTGGCGGCCCACCTGCGGCTGCCGCAACCGCCCTTCCTCGCCGTCCTCAATGCCTGCGACACCGCCCGGCAGGTGGCCGGAGACGGCTCCGACCCCTTCGCGGGCGTCGCCGCGGCGCTGGTCAGGAGCGGCCTCTCGGCGGTCGTCGCGATGCAGTTCCCGATCTCGGACGCCGCCGCCCTGGCCTTTTGCCGCGGCCTCTACCGGCGCCTGGCCGCCGGCAGCCCGCTCGAAGAGGCGGTCACCGCGGGGCGGCTGGCCATCCTCGACGACCTTCCCGGGTCGCTCGAATGGGCGACGCCGGTGCTCTTCCTGCGCACCGAGCATCCCACCGACACGCCTTTCGTCGTGCCGCGCGCGGTCGCCGAGAACGTCCTCGACAGCAGCGAATACGTGGCCGAGAAGACCGCCGGCTTCGTCGGGCGGCGCTTCGTCTTCACCGCCATCGACAGCTTCGTCGCAAGGCAATCCCGCGGCTACTTCTTCGTCCGCGGCGATCCCGGCATCGGCAAGACGGCGCTGATGGCGGAGCTGGTCAGGCGGCATGGCTACGTGCATCACTTCAACATCCTCACCCGCCGGATCAACAGCCCGTCCGCGTTCCTGCGCAACGTGTGCGCGCGGCTCATCGCCGAGCATCGGCTGGACCATGCCTACCTGCCGCCCGAGGCCAGCCTCGACAGCGGTTTCCTGATGGCGCTGCTGGGGACCATCGCGCGCCGCGGCGAGGCGGCGCGGAAAACCATCCTGCTGGTCGACGCGCTGGACGAGGCCGAACGCCCGCGCCCCGGCGCCGGCAACACCCTGCACCTGCCGGAGAGCCTGCCGCCGGGCGTCTACATCGTGGCCACGACCCGCCGCGAAGGCGAGACCAACCTGCCGCTCCGCATCGACTGCGAGCAGGAGACGCTCTCGCTCGACCACGCCGACCCGGCGAACCTCGCCGACGTCGAGGCGTTCGTGGCCAATCACCTGCAGCACCCGGGAGTCCGCCGGTATCTGGCGGCAACGCGCCTGGACGATGCGGCCTTCGTCAGCCGGATGGTCGCCAAGAGCGAGGGCAATTTCATGTACCTGCACTACGTGCTGCCGGCGGTGGCGCGGGGAGAGTATTCCGGCCAGGGCGCCGCCGCTCTGCCCCAGGGCCTGACTGCCTACTACGAGCAACATTGGCAACGGCTGCGCAGCGCCGACGAAGACTTCTGGGTCGCCTACCGGCTGCCGATCATCATGGCCTTGACCGTGCTGCGGCAGCCGGTGCCGTTCGACCTGATCGCCAAGCTGTCGGGAATCGCCCAGCTGGCGCGGGTGCAGCTGGCGCTCGACGATTGGTGCCCCTTCCTGCACGCCGAACGGGTGGTGGAGAATGGCGACGAGGAGCTGCGCTATCGCCTCTACCACCTCAGCTTCCTGGACTTCGTCACGCAGAAGCGGGAGGTCGGCGTGAGCCTCAGGCAGGCGCATCGGCGCGTGATGGAGGCGCTGGCGGAGTATCTGTGAGCAGATCCGCCGGCGGCGCCACGCCGAGGGAGAGCGCGCCGGCGATCGCGGCGCGCATTTTGGCGCTGCGCTCGTGCCATGCCTCTTCGTTGCGGCCGGGCCGCGGCGCCAGGAAAGCGTTCAACCAGAGCACCACCATCCGCTCGCCGGCCTGCCTGCCGCCAAGGGCCAGCGCCTGTGCCACCGCCTCCGCCAGCAGCCGCGTGCCGTGGTGCTCGTCCAGCTGCCGCAAGCGCCGCAGCAGCGGCCAGGCGCGCGGATGCGAGGGCTCGAGCCCGTGCCGTGCCACCAGCTCGGCGAGATCCGCCACCCAGGTCGCGGGCGCGAGATCCGGCCGGCAGAGCCGCGCCGCCGCCGCCGCCGCGGGATCGCCGATCGCCGCCTCCAGGCGTCCGGCGGCGGGCTGGGTCACCCAGCCGTGGCGCAGCAGGCGCAGGCAGAGATCGTCGCGTCCGGCGCCGGCGGGCAGCCGCGTGGCGAGATCGCAGGCGATCTCCGGCAGTGGACCGGCGAGCAGGTAGGCGAGCGCCGCGGCCTCGCCTGCCGGCGGCATGCGCCGCAAAGCGAGCCAGCCGTCAGCTCGCCGGCGGCGCTCCGCGACGCCCTCGCGGCAGCATCGCGCGATGCGCCGCTGCTCGCCGGTCAGCCAGCGCCAGGTGCGCTCGCCGCGGGCGAGGCGGCTGCCGATCGGCGCCTGCAGACGCTCGGCGGCCACGGTCGCCAGCACCAGGATCTCGTGCCAGTGGCGGCGGATCTCCTCGCCGGCGGGACCCTCCGCGGCGCGCTCGGGCAGCTCCAGGATGGCGTCGATCAGCTCCCCGGCCCCCCTGTTCAGCGCGGCGGACGCCCGCACCAGCAGCCCTTCGAACGTCTCGCGGCGGTGCGGCCATGGCACGGCCGGAAAGCGCAGCAGCGCCACCTCGAACGCCTCGTGGAGCTCGGGCAGCAGCCGGGCCGGGGGCAGCGGCGCGATCACCTCGGCGAGCTCGACCGTCAGCGCCAGCAGGCGCTCGTCGGAGCCGATGCCGGTCAGCGATTGGCGCAGGAGCTGCAACGGGCCGAGGGGGTCCCGGCGATCGGCGGCATGCAGGCGCTCGTCGAGGCGCAGCGCCTGGCGGGCGAGATCGAGCAGCGCCTGGACGCGGCGCTCCTTGCTGCCCAGCCGCAGCATTGAATCGTCGATCCGTTCGCGCAGGTCGAGCGGCGGCCCGGCGAGCAGAGCGAGCGCCGCGCATTCATCTTCGGCGGCCGCCACGGATGCGGCCGCGTGGTACAGCCGGGGAAGCTCCAGGTCGTCGCCGCGGCTCGCGGGCTCGCCCGCCGCGAGGGCAAGCTCGGCGGCCAGCTGCCGGCGCCGATCGCGGATCATCCCGCACGCCTCCCTCGCCAGCTCCGGCTGCTCCCGCGCCAAGGCGCTCGCCGCGGCCGCGCAGAGGTCCTCCTCCTCCTCGGGCAGCAGCCTTGCCGCGGCGGCCCGCAGCGGTTCGAGGCTCCGGCGCATGACGCAAAGACGGCTCGCCACGCCGACGATGAGCCGCGACCGCAGGCCGAACGCCGCCGCCGAGGTCTCCGCCGTGGCGGCGAAGAGCTCCGCGCCTGCGCAGAGGATCTCCAAGACAGGCAGGGCACGAACGCCCGCGCCGAGAGCCAGCAGGGTCGCGCCGCCGCTGCCGGGTGCCCGCACGACGTTGTCGACCTCCCGCCGCAGCTCGGTGCCGAAGACCTCCGCCACGAGGTCGAGATAGCGGCAGAGGTCGGCGGCGGCAGCCGCGTAGCGGCGGTCGCACAGCCGGGCGCGCGCCGCCGCGGCGAGGCGCCGGCGCGAGGCGGCCTTCGCCGCCGGCCAGGCGGCGGCCAGCCGCAGCAGCCAGTGCAGGCGGTCGGACGCCGCGGGCAGTTGCCGGACGGCGGCGAGCGCCGCCCTGGCACGGGCGGAGTCCGCTCGCGCTTCGAGGCGGACCACCTGCAGGGCCGCGCGGTGCTCGGCATGCGGCAGCTCGGCGGCGAGAGCCCGCGCCTCGCCGGCGGTGAGCTGGGCGAACAGTGCGCACCCGGCTTCGATCCTGGCCACCGACCAGGGAATCGCCGGGCCCGTGGCCCGCTCCAGGCAGAGCTCCTGCCAGGCTCCGCCGGGGTCCGCCCGCGCCCGCCGCTCGAGCGCGACGAAGGCCAGGTCCCAGAACAGCGCCCCGTCGGCGGCGGGGAGGCAGGAGAGCAGATCCCGCACTGCGGCCACCGACCCGCCGTCGCGAAACCAGCCGCGCAGGGTGCCCGCCAGCCCGGTTGGATCCCCCACCTGCCGCAGGACCCGCCGCAGGGCGTCGCTGGCAGGGCGGCCCCCCTCCCGGGCGTGACAGCTGTCGGCAACGGTCAGCCAGAGCCGGCTGGCGAGCGCGGGCCAGCGTTCGAGGCGACGCGCCACGGCCGGCCATTCCGCCGCGAGCTCGGCGCCGAGATGGCGCGCGACGACGGTCAACGCGGCGAGCATGGCGCCGGCCGCCGCCTCGTCGGACGGCTCGGGGAGCGACCGCAGATCGTCGCTCACCTGGCGCCGGAGGGCCGCGGCCTCCGCGCCCTCCCCCGAGGCCGCGGCGATGACCGACTTGGCGGCCGCGCGCGGGCCGGGGTCCGGCAGCTGGGAGGCGAGATTCTCGGCCAGACGGCGACGGCCCTGTAGGGTCAGCGCGCGCAGCGTCCCTTCATCCGCCAGACCTTCGGCCAGCCCACGCAGATTGACCGCGACCAGGGCATAGCGGACGAACCGCTCCCAGTCGCCGACCTCCACGGCACCCGCCAGCGCGTGCTGCTCGAGGTCGGCGGCGGGGGCCGCGAAGCCGTCGAAGCAGCTCGCCTGCTGGGCAAGGAGCTGCCGCCGATCGATCGCCGCGAACAGGCTCTGCCACTCTCCGGCGGCATGGGCATGGAAGGCGAGCTCCCTGAGCGCCAGCTGCTTAGGGTCCATCGCCGGAGACTCCTCCAAGCTCCCGGCGCCGCTGCCAGGCGAGCTTCCTGGCCAGCGGCCCGAGGCGCCGGCGGGTGGCGATGCAGGCCGGGACCGCGAGCCCCCCGAAGGGCAGCACGGTGGCGAGGACCAGCAGGGCGAGGCCGCAGCGCAGGCGCGGCGGCAGGCTCCGATCGGCGATCTCGCGCCAGCCCAGCGGGCGCAGCTGCCAGGGCAGATGGGTGCGGCCAAGCAGCACCGCGACCAGCGGCCAGCAGATCGCCCAGGCGGCGAGCAGCGGCGAGAGCACGTCCGAGGTGAGCTCGACGCCGCCCGCGATCTCGAGGCCGAGGAGGCAGGACAGGTCCGGCAGCTCGTCCGCCAGCCGATGCCGCGTCACCCGGACGTTCTGCCCGGCGGGCGCCAGCGAGAGCGCCGCGGCCTTCAGGGTGAGCAGCAGGGCGGCGCCGAACATCATCGTCGTGGCCACCTCCCGACGAGCGCCGCGCTGTAGCTCGAAGCCCCACCACAGGCCCAGCAGGGCCGCCAGCTGCGCCTTGGCGGCGGCGCTCGCATGGGGCCGCAGGGAGCGCAGGCGGCGCGGCCCCGCGATGCGCAGGATGGCCATGGCGGTGTCGAGGGCGAGGGCGATCGAGGTCAGCGCGCAGAGCGTCAGCGCCGCTTTCCAGCAGGCGCCATGGACCGCTCCGAGGGTGGCGGCCCAGGCCGGCCGCCGCGCCGCCAGCCAGCCCATGGCCCAGGCGGCGGCGGCGGCGTCGAGCCCCAGGGCGAAGATGCGCAGCTCGTAGAGCGCCAGCACCTTGCCGTGGGCGCGCCCGAGGTCGGCCGGACCGCCCAGCGGCCGCGGCGGCCGACGCATCCGCTGCGGCCACGACAGGCCCTCCCAGGCATGGCTCAGGCTGTCCTCGAGGCGGATCCATTGCGGCAGCCTTGCCGCCCCATCGCTGCGCAGCAGCGCCCCATGGACGATCTCTTCGGACCGGGTGGCTTCGGCCCCCATGGCGAACCAGACCAGCAGGCCCAGCACGGCGCCAAAGGGGATGGGCAAGAGCCAGCAGACACTGGCGGCGGTCACCGCGACCCGCCGCCATCGCCGCAGGTGCGAGCGCCGGCAGCGCCACGCCGCGAAGGCCGCGGCGAGCCCGCAGCAGGGGATATGGAGCAGGACCGAGAGCGCCAGCAGACCGCGGCGGCCGCCCATCGCCGCCGGGGTGGAGGCCAGCCGGCAGCCGGCCAGGAAGAGGACCACAAGATTGCCGACGAACAACCAGGCGGCGGCCCAGAGGAAATCGAGCCGGCCCCACAGCCGGGTGACCGCATGGCGAGATGGTGCGAGCCACCCGCCGGCCGGCGCCGGCGTCGGCGCGGCTTCCCGGCCGGCGGCGCCGGCGGCCAGCCCAGGATGACGCTTGCGGACCCAGCGCCAGCCGGGGACCACCAGCAGTCCGGCAAGCGGGATCGCCGCCAACACGCAGCGGAGCCGGCGGAGCCAGAGCGGCCAGCTGTCGTCGTCGGCGCCGGCGCGCGAGAGCGCCAGGTGCAGCAGCGCGCCGTTGGCCAGCATGGCCGCGGCCACCATCGCCGCGACCGAGAGCGGCCCGAGAAACGGGACCGGCAGGTGCGGCGTGAACGGCCAGGGCAGCGCCCACAGTGCGCCGTCGATGGGCCAGAAGACCAGGAAGCTGACGGCGAGCAGCGGCAAGACCAGGTCGTCGAAGCCGCTGCGCTCGAGCCATCGCTTCCAGTTCGGGCGAGTCGCCCGCCGCCAGGTCCGGTAGACGCGCAGCAGCCGCTCGTTGTCGCTCGCTGCCGTCGGGCTGCCACGCGTGCGGCTCACCTCTATCCAAGACACCGCGGCGCGCCCACTTGTTGAGGACGCGCCGGTGCAGCCTGGACTTGTGATTACAATTCGCATAGCTTGAATCCTTCCACGAGCTGCCGGCGGAGCCGGATCGACGGCCCTGGCGCGCGCTCGCCGCGGAGGCAAGCCATGAAGGCCACGTTCGCCGTCGTTTTCGTCGCGACCCTGCTGCTGATCCCTCTGGCGTCTGCCGCGGCCGTCGCCGGCGGCGCGCCAGGCGCTCCTGCCACGGCGGCCCCGGCTCCGGCGAGCGTGGCTCCCGCCGATGCGCAGCCGCCGGCGGAGTGGCTCTTCGCCTGCGTGCCCCAGTGCTCCTATTACCAGGGCATCTGCCAGGAGGAATGCAGCGGCCTGGGCGGGATCAAGTCCTTCAGCTGCACGCCGCCGCCTCCCGGGATCTGCGCGCACTTCACCTGCGTCTGCAACCGGGGTCTCTGATCGGGTGAGAGCGCGCCGATGATCGGAACGGGGCGCACCGATGATCGGAACGGGGCGCACCGCCCCGCGCGAGGGAGCGGCTTTCAGCGTGGCCCGGCGGCGGTGCAGTCTCTCATCAGCAGGCGCATCGTCGGCGGCGCGGCGGTGGCGGTCAGGGTGGCGCCGCCGCAGTTGGCGAGCGGCTCGAGGACGGTCTCCCAATCGCGCCACAGCTCGACCTGATGGTGGGAGGCGAGCGGGAAGCCCTCGACGAAGCGGCGCACGCGGCTGACGATGCGCAGCGCCGTCCGCGGCTCGAGCCAGATACCGAGCGACAGCGGCGGCCCGGCGGGTGCGGCAGCGCCAGGCACCGCAGCGGCAGCGCCAGCGCCAGGCACCGCAGCGCCAGCGCCAGGCACCGCAGCGGCAGCGCCAGCGCCGGGCGCAGCGTCAGGGCCAGGCGCGGCAGCGGTGCCGGCCGGCGGCACCAACGCCGCCAGGCGGGGGGCGAGGGCTGCGGCTTGGCGCAGGCTTTCGGGGTCCAGGGCGAGAATGTTCCAGCCGGCGCTCTCGCCGGTTGGCAAGCGCCCCCCGAGCAGGCGGAAGAGGCCCTCGGTCGGCAGGCGCCAGCGCGCCGCTCCCGCCGCGCCGGCGGCATTGAACACCGCCACGCCCGGCAGGTCGCCCAGCGAGGTGATGCGCAGGCTGCTGGTTTCGAATAGCGCCAGGGCCGCCGGCGGCAGGGGGGCCGGTGGTGCGGACCTGCCGGCGCCGGCATCGGCAACGCGGCCGCCCGCCGAGGCCGCCGCCGCCCGTCCCGGGCCACCCACGCCTGCCATGCGACTTCGCCAGTCCGGTCCCACGGCCAGGAGAAGGGCGGGCAGGGGACCCGCGCCCGCCAGGAGCATCGCGCCGGCGTCGGCCGCGCCACCTGCGCCGGCCGCGCTCCCGGCAGCACCTGTTCTCCCGACACTGCCGGCAGCACCCGCTCTACCGGCAGCGCCCGCGCCCCCGGCGGCGCCCACCAGGGACAACGCGAGGTCCGAGCCGTGGCGGGTGAGCGTGTAGTAGCCGGCGGGAATCTCCGGCCGCGCTCCCATCCAGTGCACGACGGCCAGGCTCTCGGGCAGTTCCACGCCCTTACCGGCGCCGGCCTCCTCGCCGCCGGCCGTCTCGCCGCCGCCAGCGATGGCGCCGGCCGGTCCGGTGGGGAGTCCGAGCGCTTCCTGCCCTGGCGCCGGCGGCGCGGCTGGCGCCGGCACCACTTCCGCCGCCGCCGCCGGCGGCAGCTCCGCACCGGCGGTGGCGCTCCACAGCCGGCCCGACCAGGTCACCCGCGTGTTCCCGGCGGCGCCCCCTGCCAGCCAGGGGTTGCCGGCGAGCCGGCCGGCGAGCTTCGCCACCACCGCCAGCGCCGGGTAGATCCTCGCCACCACCCGCAGGCGCCCGCCCGCCAGGTCGGAGCAGGCCACCAGCTCGCTGGCGGGAGGCACCTGGAAGGGTCCGAACGTCGGCAGCTCCTCAGGTTCTCGTGCCCGCCGCGCCGCCGCCTCCTTGCCCATGTCGCCCGCATTGCCGGCATTGCCGGCATTGCCGGCGTCGCCGGCGTTGCCGGAAAGGTCGGCGGTCAATCGCACCGCGGCTTCGATCAGGTCCTGCGGGTCGCCGATCGCCGCCGCCAGCACGCCCAGGTTCTGGTGCGGGTAGGGCAGCCAGAGGCAGACGTCATAGGCGCCGCCGGCCAGCAGCTGCAGCGGCTCGGCAACGCCGCCGCCTTCCCCGGCGGCTGCCGCGCGCCCGGTGCCGGCTGCCGGCGCCGGCGGCTCATCCCGCCGATCTCCGCCGCCGCCGCCAGGCGCCGGCGATCCCGCCGGCACGGCCGCCGGCTGCCCGCCGCCGCCCGCGGCGCCCAGCCGCGGCGCCGCCGCCCGCTCGCGCGGCAGGTACCAGTACCAGACGTGCGCGGCCAGCAGCGCCAGCATCAGCAAGCAGGCATAGACCGCACGCTTCATCGCCGCTCACCAGCCTCCCCCGCGCCAAACCGCGCGCTCAGCTCCGCCAGCGCGCCGGCCACCGCCCCCAGCACCTCGTCGTCATCCTCCCCCACGCCCAGGTCGCACAGCTCGGCGCTGACCGACCGCACCAGGTCGGCGGCCAGATCCTCCTCGCCATAAGGGGCAAGCGGCGGCAGGGCGCGGAACGGCGCCGCGGCCACCGGCGCCGCCGCGGCCACCGCCATCCCGGGCATCTCTATCCCCGCCGTCCCCGCTGTCCCCGCCGCACCCGCTGTCTCCGCCGTCCCCGCCGTCCCCGCCACCTCCCGCAGCGCCGCGGCGTAGCCGCGCGCCGTGCTCTCCAGGCTGTGATGCGCCGCGGCCCAGCGCCTGGCGTTCTCCCCCATCGCCTGCCGCAGGCCGGCATCCGCCTCCAACCGTGCCAGATAGGCCGCCAGCAGGTCCTCCTCGCCCTCGTCCGGATCGACCTGCGCGCAGCACCCTTCCGGGACCTCGGCGAACGCCCCCACCCGGCTGACGATCACCGGCTTGCCCAGCCCCAGCAGGCGGACCAGCGCCCCCGAGGTCTCGCCGGCGGTCGGATAACGCAAGTTCACCGCCACGTCGGCCGCCGCCATGTACAGCAGGAAGCGCTCGAAGTCGAGCCGCCCGGTCACCGTCACCCCATCCATCCGCTCGTCTGCCGCCACCGCCGCGAAGTCGAAGTGCGGCGACACCTCCCCGACCAGCAGCAGCACCGCCCGCGGCGCCTGCCGGCGCAGCCTGGCGAAGGCGCGCAGCAGCACCCGCGGGCGCTTGGCGGCGGTGAGGAAGCCGAACGAGGCGACGACAAAGGCGTCCGGCGCCAGCCCCAGCGCGGCCCGCGCCGCCGCCGGTGTCGGCGGCGGCGGCGGCGCTCCCAGGCTGAACGGCGAAGGCACCACGGCGATCCGCGCCAGCGGCCGGCTGGCCTGCACCCGCCGGCGGGTGAAGTCGTTGTGCACCAGCATCCCCAGGCTGCGGTCCACCACCCGCTCGAACAGCGGATAGCTCCACGGATCGAGCGGCACGCCGGTCGCCAGGCAGCGCCGGGCCACCGCCTCGCCGGTCAGGCCGTAGGCATAGCGCATCTCGGCGACGTAACCCGCCGCATCGCCGGCGACCAGCGTCAGCTCCCGGACCAGGTGGTGGAGCACGTACTCGTGCAGCGCCACCACCCCCGGATGCGCCAGCAGCGCCCGGTAGATCGCCGCGTGATAGTCGGGATTGTTGCCCAGCTGGTAGAGCACGGCGTCGAAGCGGCCGCCGGCCAGCAGGCCCGGGAAGGCGCGTTCGGGATGCGCCGCCAGCCCGCCGAGCGCCGCCGCGCCGGCAGGGCGCCAGCCGTCGGGAACGATCAGCTCGACCTCCATCAGCCGCGCCAGCGCCGGCAGCAGCTCGGCGCTGTAGTCGGCGATGCCCGACCGGACGGGCGGCAACGGGCTCCAGTACGCGATACGCATGGCGGCGCTCGCCCCGCTCAGGCGGTCAGCTCGGCGATCACCTGGTCCCAGCCGATCGCCTTGACCCGGGCCTGCCCGGCGGCCCCCAGGGCGCGGGCCTCGCGGCGGTCGCGGAACAGCCGGTCGAGCCGCGCCGCGATCTCGCGCGGCGCGTCGGCGGCGCAGACGAAACCGTTGACGCCGTCCTCCACGAACTCCAGCACGCCGCCGGCGTCGGCGGTGGTGACGACCGGTTTGCCGGACTTGAACGCCTCCACCGTGACGTAGCCGTAGTCCTCGTCGTAGGGCGCGTAATAGACGCAGCCGGCGCCGGCGTAGAGCTCCGCCGCCTGCCGCTCGTCCACCCACCCCAGCAGCTCCACCCGCTCGGCCACGCCCAGCCGCGCCGCCAGCTCGGCGAGCCCGTCGCGCTCCGGACCGGTGCCGGCAATGCGGCAGCGCACCGCGGTCTCGGTGTGCTCGAGAGCCCGGATCAGCAGGTCGCACCGCTTCATCACGTCCAGCCGCCCGATGGTGAAGACGTAGTCGCCGAAATCCCCCGTGTGATAGCCGGCCTCGTGCCGGGGGGGCGGATACAGCACCTCCGCCTCGACCTCGTTGTGGCGCCGCAGCCGCTCGGCGACGTTGCGCGAGATGGTGAAGACCGCCCGCGCCTCCCGCAGCGTCCGGCGGTCCATGTCACGGATCGTCGCGATCGCCGCGCGGTCCCGCGGCCCGTCGCCGAAGTCGCTGTAGCCGGTGCCGAGCAGATCGTAGATCTGGCGCAGCTGGTGGACCAGCCACACCACCTTGTTCGGATGCTTGATCATGTACGACGGGAAACGGGTGGCGATCACCCGATCGATCCGCCGCCTCGCCGCCTCGGTGAGATCGATCATTCGCCAGGCCAGGCAGCCCTTCAGCACGTCGACGCGGGTCGGCCAGTGGAACGGCACCCGCACCAGGTCCACCTCGAAGCCGCGCCGCGCCAGCTCGTCGCGCAGCGCATCGCACAGCATCTCGGCGCCGCCGCGGACGAACGGCACCTGAGTGTCGCAGATGCAGATGCGCTCGCCGCTCATCGCCGCGGAGCATCGCCGGCTGCCGTGGTCGCCGCGGCGGCCGCGGCGGCGGCGGCGGCTTCGGCGCGTGCCTCGAGCTCGGCCAGGCGGGCGCCGAGCAGGCGGGTCTCGCGCGCCGTGCGCTCCTGAGCTTCGGCCAGCTCCTGCAGCATCCTGCCCGCCGCCTGATTGAAAGCGTTCTGCTGCGCCACGACCGGCCGCAGGAACCACTTGAGGAAGAGATGGAAGAACGCCTTGCGCGAGCCGACGATCAGCTTGCCGAGGCGCGGCCGGTGAGAGAAGGAGACCGGCTCCTGCAGGTATTCGGCCGCCCTGACCGCCAGCAGCGCCTGGGCGAAGCCCCCCGCGCCGCCGCTCAGCCCGCCGCCCACCGTCGCCGCCTCCGCCTGCCGCTGGCGCACGCCCGAGCGCAGCTGCTGCAGCACCTCCGCGACGCGCGGATCCGGCGGCGCGGCGGCATCGCCGGCGGCATCTGCAGCGTGGGCGGCTTCGGCGGGTGCCGGCGGACCGCTCACCGGCGCCTCGCTCACGGCGGTCCCTCGAAGCCGAGGAAAACGCCCAGGTTGCGCGGGTCCTGGCTCTTCGGGTCGCGGTGCGCCGGCACGATGCCGTCCGTCGTGTCGAGAGTGAAGCGATAGAACCATTCGTGCGGCGCGTCGGGGAAGAAGCCGAGATCGCGCGCCGCCGGCCGCAGGGCCAGATCGATCGGCGTGCCCTGGCGCTTGCCGTCGCTGTCGAAGCGCACGACCACCCGTTCGACGCCGCTGTCCAGGGTCAGCTGGTTGATCTCGGAGAGCGAGTAGACGTTGAAGCGCAGGCGCTCGACCGGCGCCGGCGACACCACCACCACCTCGGAGCGCGAGGCGCCGCGCACCCAGACACCGCGCGGATGGCGCTCGTCGGCGTAGAAGTTCTGCTTCGGCACCACCCAGACGCCGCCCGGCCAGGCGCGCAGGAAATAGCCGGGGATCTTGGCGATCAGCGTCAGCTCGAGCGGCAGCGCCTGGAAGGTGGCGGCGCGCACGTGCGCCTGCAGGGTCGGCTCCGGCGCGAGCTGCATCAGCGGCACCGCCGCCACCGCCGCGGTCCACAGTCCGGCGGCGGCGAAAGGCAGCACCAGGCTGCGCCGCGCCGCGATCCGCCCGGGCAGGAAGAGCAGCGCCGGATAGATGCCGGCGAAATAGCGGTTGCCCACCGCCCCCATGCCGCCGTGGTAGTTGTTGGGGCGCAGCACGAACAGCGCCAGGCAGTAGGCGGCCAGCGCCAGCAGCAGCAGATGGCGCGAGCGGTCCTTGGGCCCGACGAGGTACAGCCCGACGGTGAACAGCGCGAACGGGAAATAGGGCAGCAGGCCGGTGTGGCGGCCGGCGACGAAGTAGCCCAGGTCGTAGAGCAGCATGCGCGGCGTGGTCTCGATGCCGAGCGCCGACCAGGAGCCGAAGCTGGTGTTGCGGTACAGCGCCCAGAAGTCGCGCTTGCTTTCGAGCGGGTACTCGCTTTCGAAGGAGCGCCGGTGCACGCCGCGGTACGGGCTGTAGCTGCCGGTCAGGTGCCATTGCGCCGCGAACAGCAGTGCGAGGCCGGCGAGCGCCGGGGCCGCCAGCGCCAGCACGCCGCGGAAGCGGCGCTGCCACAGCAGGTCGATGCCGATCGGCGCGGCCAGCACTCCGATCGGCTCCTTGGAGACGAAGCCGGCAGCCAGCAGCAGGCCCGCCACCCCGAGCAGCGCCGGCTCGCGCCAGCTCCAGGCCTGGCGGCGCCGCACCACCTGCCAGATCAGCAGCGGGAAGAAGGCGCACGCCATGTCGAAGACTTCCGGCTGTAGCCAGAAGACGTAGCAGAAGGCGGCCGAGGCGAAGAAGAAGCCGGCCAGGTACAGCCCTACGTGGCCGCTTTCGCCGCGCCAGAACCACCACGCGGCCCACAGCATGGCGAGGAACAGCGCCATGTTGAACACCACCATGCCCGGCACGCCGAAGACGGCGTAGAACGGCACCGCCGCCAGCGGGTAGATGAACGGCTTGCCGTAGCGCAGGGTCTTGCCGTTATCGGGAGTGGAAAGGATCAGCCCGTTGGGCCCCTGGTCCCAGATGCGGTAGGCGCGCTCGAGATCGCGGTGATCGTACGAGAGGTCGTGATCGTGCCAAAGGCTCTGGGTCATCATCACGTAGGCCGGCTCGTCGGCGATCGGCCCCGGCGGGAAGTGGAGCTTGTAAACGGTTGCGGCAAGCCCCAGCAGGAGCAGGGAAACATAGACGGCGGCAGAGGGCAGGGCGCGCATCGCGAGGGGGGCCGGTGGCGGTAAAGATACACTCTTCGTCAGGGCCATGGCGATTCCCGAATCCAGCCTGCGCCGCGACTGCGCAACGGCCGCCGGCCGCGGCACCCCGGAAGTGGTCGCGCGCGCCGTCCTGCGGCTCGGTTCGCCGCGCCGCCTCGCGGCGACCGCCGCCTTCCTCGGCGATCTGGCGCGCCGCATTCGCCGCCGCCGCGCCGAGCCGCGGCTGACGGTGGCGGTGGACGTCGACGCCCTCTACGAGACGCTGACCGGCGTCGGCTGGTATCTCCACGAGCTGCTGTCGCACCTGGCGCACCGCGACGACCTCCGTCTGCGCCTCTACGGCCAGCGCCTGGCGCCGACCGAGGAGCCGGCGCCGCCGGAGCCGGCAGCCGAGGACCTCG
>DATGHG010000267.1:0-30568 GCA_035308185.1 Thermoanaerobaculia bacterium
TTCCGGGCGCCGGGCGAGAGAATCCAAGAACGGTCGAGCAAGGCATGCGGAGACCAATTGAAAGGTTTTTTAAGCGCTTGCTCCGCACCGCTCATCGCGCGTTGGCGCCTGCGCTAGAATCGAACGTCATGAGAGATGCAAGGATCGTGGGAGCGTTGGCGTCGATCGTGCTGTGGCTGCTCGCTCCCTGGCGCGCCGGAGCGGGGGCGGGCGCTGTGCTCGCCGAACTGCCGCGGGCGATCGATCCGCACGCCAGCTACCTCATCTATCTGCACGGCAGGATCGTCGAGGACGAGGGGCCGCGCCCGGTCAGCCCGCGATTCGGCGTCTACGAATACCGGCAGATCCTCGATGCCCTGGCGGCGCGCGGTTTCACCGCGGTGAGCGAGGTGCGGCCGCAAGGCACCGACATCGCGGCCTATGCCGGCAAGGTGGCGGGCCAGGTCAGGACGTTGCTGGCGGCGGGCGTGCCGCCGCGCCGCGTGGCGGTCGTCGGGTTCTCGAAAGGCGGCGCGATCGCGCTGGTCGCTGCCTCGGAGTTGCACGACCCGGACCTCCGTTTCGTCAGCCTCGCCGGCTGCGGCGACTGGCTGGTCGAGCGCTTCCACCTCGATTTTTCGAGCAACATCCTCTCGCTCTACGATGCCGCCGACGATCTCGCCACCTCCTGCGGCCGGGTGTTCGCCGGCTCCCAGCGGCCCTTCCGCCACCGCGAGTCCGTCCTGCACGTCGGCAGGGGTCACGGCACGTTCTTTCGTCCCGACCCCGCCTGGCTCGACCCGGTGACCGCGTGGCTCGCCGCCGGCCGCTAGGCGCCGGCGAGGCGAGGTCCCAAGCCACCGGCGATCCTCCGGCCGCCGCGCGCTGGGTGCGACGCGGACGCCGCGACCTGCCTGCGGCCCACTGCCGGCGGCTGCTTCGGCATGCCGCCGCGATGGCGGCCCTGCTGGTGGCGGGACGGTCGCTCGGCGCCCAGGGCGGCGCGCCGTCGGGGCCTCCTGCCGCGTGCGCGGCGGCGCTACGCGAAGGCACGGTGTGTGCGGCGGCGAACGCGGAGGCGGGTCGTTGGCTCGCCGCCAGGCGTCTTGCCGGCGCCGTCGTCGTCCAGGACGTTCGCAGCGGCGCGCTGATCGCGTTCGCGTCCTCGCCGCCGCCGGCCGCGGCGCCCGCGGCGCCGGGTGCGGGAGTGGACGTGGACGTGAACACTCCGGTGTTGCCGCTGTCGATCGCCAAGCTGTGGCTGGCTGCGTCCTGGTGGGATCATGAGGCGAGGATTCGCTCCTTGTCCCGGACGGCGCCCATCAGCGTTCACGAGATGCTCGTCTCGGGTTCGGATTCGGCGGGCAAACAGCTCGCCGTCGAGCTGCGGCACGCCATGGGAGATCGGGCCGTCTTCGCCGACCTCGGGCGATTCGGCTTGCGCCGCTGCCCGGACGATCGGCCGCCGGCGCCGGATGACCGGTTCTGGAGCGCGCTGGCGCCGCGCTGGCGGCTGCGGCTGCTGCCGGCTGATGCCTGTGTCTCGATGCGGCCGGAGTGGACCGACGGCCAGTGGGCGACGGCGCTGTCGATCGGAGAGACCGGCTTCGCGGTGACGCTGCTGCACCTCTCACGGTTCCTGCAGGCCATCGGCAACGATGGCGTGATGGTGCCGCCGGTTGCGCGCGCCGTGGCCTCAGAGCCGGCGCTTTCCCCGTCCGGCCGGCGCATGGTGGGCACCAGCGTCGTGGGCGCCGGCACCGCCAGGAAATTGCAGGACGCCATGATCGATACCGTGCTCCGGGGCACCGCGACCGGCATTCGCGGCCGCCTCGGCGGCGAGTGGCTGGTCGGCGGCAAGACCGGCACCGGTCCGGGCGACGTCGAGCCCTGGGACGGCTGCTTCGCCGGGTTGGTGTTCGACCCCAAGAGGGTTGCGCGCTACACCGTCGTCAGCTATGTCCGACGCGGCGGGCGCGGCGGCGGCGCGGCGGCGGAGCTTGCGGCGGACCTCGTCGGGTCGACGCTGATCCCGGCCACCCCGGGCGCCAGGTGATTCCGGCCGCGCCGTGGTCGGCCGGGTGGGGCTGCCGAGGTGCGCGGGCTGCTAGACCGCGGGCAGTCCCTGGTCGAGGGCCAGGTCGAGGGCCGCGACGATGCGCGAGACGTCCGGACGGCTGAGCTTGACGCCGGGGCCTCGCTGCTCGATGAGATCGAGGGTCGCCTGCGCGAGCCGCACCGGTAGGGCGACGAAAGCGATGATGCCGCGCGGCGCGCCGGCGCGCTGCAGACCCAGGGTGTAGCGCGTCGCCTCCTGCAGATCCTGCCGGGCCAGGGCGACGACCTCGGCCAGGTCGCTGCCGGACGGCAGGAACTGGCGGCCATGATCGGCGTCGGCGAGCGAATCCTTGATCACGTTGACCAGTTGCAACGCTTCGCCGAACCGCGCGGAGCGCTCGCGCAGGAAGCCGCGCACCGGCGCCAGCGTCTTGCGCCCGAAGAGGAAGAGCTCGGTGAGCATCTCGCCGACGATGCCGGCGACCACGTAGCAGTAGCGCTTGAGGTCGTCGAGGTCGGCGAGCTCGAGCGTGCCGGCGGCGGTGGCGCGCCGGACGAAGCGGGCCATGCCTTCGACCGTCCGCCGGGTGTGGTCGCCGATCAGCTGTCGCGGCCCCTCCGGCAGCGCCCAGAACGCCGCCAGCACCGCCGGCGTCTGCCGCAGCAGCTCGAGGTAGCCGGCGTCGGCGCACGGCGGGACGGCCAGCCAGCCGGCGACGTCCAGGCGCGCCTCCTCCGGCGCCGGCTGTTGCAGCAGGCGGTCGAAGCGCGCGAGCGCGTCGAGCTTGGCGGCGCGCGGCCACAGCTCGGCGTCCTCGAAGGTGTCGGCGATGCGGAACAGCAGGTAGGCGATGCCCACCTGCAAGCAGGTCGGCTCGGGCAGCAGGGGGATCGCCAGAGCGAAGGTGCGGCTGGTCTTCTCGAGCAGCAGGGCGATGTCGGCGGGGCTGGCCGGGCTGCTGGCGCCGGTGGCTGCCATGCCGGCGGCGGCCGTGGCAGCCGCGTCGAGCGCCGGCGGCGGCGATGTTTCAGTGCCGGGGGTGCCGGGGGTGCCGGCGCTGCCGGCGGTCGCGATGCCGGCTGCCGCGGACGCCGCCGCCGCGGCCATCGCTACCGGTTCCAGGGCCGGCGGCGGACCCGGCTCGAGGTCGATCTCTGGCGTTTGGCTCATGGTCATCTCCTGGCAGCCAGGATGGCGGTGCCTTCGCGACGCCCTCCAGCCGTTGCGCTCCATTCGGTCGCGGCGGCGCCACCCGCCCTGCATGCTTCCGGCGCGGCGGCGGCCCGCGAGGGCGCCGCCGCGACCAGCTGCTCGGCGAGCACCCCCAGGCGCGTCGCGGCGCCGCGCACGCGGGCCCGCAGGCGCCACAGCCGCCGCAGGCTCGCGGGCCGGGCCAGGGCGCGCAGCACCACCCGAGCGTTGCGGACCCGGCCGCTGCGGTCGCGGCAGGCTTCGAAATCGAGCGGCAGCTCCTCCTCCGCCGGGTCGAGCACGGCGCGGACCACCAGGAAGGGGAGCGACCACGCCGCCGCGAGGCCGGCATAGACCGCCGATTCCAGGTCGACGGTCGCGCAGGGCGGCCACGCGCTGTCCGGCGGGCTCTGCGGGGCGGCGGGGGTCGGAGCGGCGCCGGCGCCGACGGTCGGAGCGGCGCCGGCGCGGACGGCCGGCGTGGCCAGGGCCTGCTCCAGGACGCCCTGCCGGGCGCGCGGGTCGGCCACGATGCGGTCCGCGGACACCGCCAGGCCGGCGACGCAGCCGCAGGCCAGCGCCTGCTCCAGCCAGGCGGCATCGGCTTGGCGCGGTGGCGCGCTGCCGTCGGCGGCGACGATCCGCCGCGCCGCCACCAGCGTGCCCTCGGCGAGGCCGGGCGTCAGGCCGCCGGCGACGCCGACCGCCAGCAGCCGGCGCGGCCGCAACGCCACGAGCAGCGCCTCCAGGCCGGCCGCCGCGGCCGCCGGGCCGTCGCCGGTCGCCATCAGCGCCACCTCCTCGCCGCCGAGGCTTCCCAGGGTCACCCGCGGGCCGCGTCGTCCTCCGAGCGGGTGCAGCCGGCGGCGGTCACGGGTGGCGGCCAGCACGCCGGCCAGCTCGGCGGCGAGCGGCGCGACGATGGCGGTCGGAGCGTTCATGGCCTGCCGCCCCCTGCGGCGGCGCCGTTCATCCGCGCCTCGGCGGTGCCTTTCATCCGCGCCTCGGCGCGTGGCCGTGCGCTTCGAACCAGGCCACCGCCCGCGCCAGGGCTGGCTCGAGCGGGCTCTGCGGCAGGCCCAGCTCCCGCACCGCCTTGCCGGCGTCGAAGAACATCCGGTGGCGCGACATGCGCACCGCCTCGGGGGTCACCCGCGGCGGGCGGCCGGTGAGGCGCGAGGAGGCGGTCGCGACGTGCGCGGCGGCGAGCGGCAGCCAGTGCGGCACCCGCAGGCGCGGCGACGGCAGCCCGGTGAGCCGCGACAGGGTGTCGAGGATCTCTTTCAACGTCAGGTTGCGGTGGCCGAGGATGTAGCGCTCGCCGGGCCGGCCCTTCTCGGCGGCCAGCAGGTGACCCTGGGCGACGTCGCGCACGTCGATCAAATTGAGCCCGGTGTCGACATAGGCGGGAAACCTGCGCCGCAGGAAATCCACCACCATCTGCCCCGTGGGGGTCGGCTTGACGTCGCCCTCGCCCACCGGCGTCGAGGGATTGACGATCACCACCGGCAGGCCGCGGGCCGCCCATTGCTCGGCGACCCGCTCCGCCTGGAACTTGCTGCGCTTGTAGGGACCGATCATGGCGGCGAGCGTGACCGGCGTGCGCTCGTCGGCGGGTGCGCCGCCGGCAGCGAGGCCAAGGGCGCCGACGCTGCTGGTGTAGACCACCCGGCCAGAACCGGCTTCGGCGCAGGCGGCCAGCAGGCTGTCGGTGCCGCCGACATTGGTGGCCGTCATCTCGCTCGGATCGGGGGTGAAGAGGCGGTAGTCGGCGGCGCAGTGATAGACCACGTCGCAGCCGGCGACCGCCTCGCGCAGCGAGCCCGGCTGGCGCAGGTCGCCGGCAGCGATCTCGACCGGCAGGCCCGCCAGGAGGTCGACCCGCCGGTCCGGCGCCGGGCGCCGGACCAGGCAGCGCACGGCGGCGCCACGATCGAGCAGGGCGCGCGCCACGTGGGCGCCGACGAAGCCGGTGGCGCCGGTGACCAGCGCCCTCATCGCCGCGCCGCACCCTGTCGCTCGATCTCACGGCCCCCTCCCCGCGGCCCGGATGCCGGCATTATCCCGTCAGGTTCCACGCCGCGAGGCGCATCATGTCGCGCGGGCTGTGGCGCGCTTCGGCGATCACCGAAGCCTCGAAGCCGGAGTGCATGGCGCAGTTCTGACAGAGGCTGTCCTGGCGCGATTCCCAGTAATCCCAATCGGTGCCGTTCCAGAACTCCTCGAAGGTCTCGCTGTATTTCTTGCCGATCAGGTAGCAGGGCCCCTTCCAGCCGTTCGGCGTGTAGGTGACCGTGCTCCACGGCGAGCAGCGGTAGTCCCGCAGGCCGGCGGCGAACTCCATGAACATCGGCGTCGAGGTGAAGCGGTACTTCCGCGACAGGCCGAGGAGCTGCTTGAACTTCTCCTGGATCTCGCCGCGTACCAGGAAGATGTCGCGGGTCACCGATTCGTAGTGGTAGCCGGGGGTCACCAGGATGCCGTCGACGCCGATCTCGGTCAGCATGTCGAACAGCTCGCGCACCTCCTCGACGTTGGTTTCCTTGAAGACGGTGGTGTTGGTGATCACGTCGTAGCCGCGCCGCTTGCCCTCCTTGATCATCGCCACCGCTTTGTCGAACACGCCGCTGCGCGCACAGACCATGTCGTGAGTCTCGCGCATGCCGTCGAGATGGACGTTGATGGTCAGGCGCTTGTGCGGCGGGATGACGCCGAAGACCTTGGTGTCCAGCAGCAGGGCGTTGGTGCAGAGATAGATGTGGCGGCGGCGCTCGATGATGCCGGCGATCAGCTCGGGCAGCTCGGGATAGACGGTGGGCTCGCCGCCGCAGATCGACACCGCGGGGGCGCCCGAGTCGTCGGCCGCCTTGAGGCAGGCGGCGAGCGGCAGCCGGTCCTTGAGCTTGCCGGTGTGGCGCTCGACCGCGCAGCCGATGCAGGCGAGGTTGCAGGTGTAGAGCGGCTCGAGCATCAGCACGAACGGGTAGCGGCGGTTGCCGGCCATGGCGTTGCGCGCCTGGTGCCGGATCATGTCGGAAGTGATGTGCCAGCGGAATCTCATCGTACGACTCCTTCGACCGCCGCGGGCCGGGCCGGCACCGCGAGCGGGTAGGCGTGCAGGGTTGAGGTCGCCGCCTGGCCCTCGCCGCGCGGCTGCCGGGTCGCGAGGACGCGGCGGTAGGCGGACAGGGCCATCAGCGGGAAGTAGACGGCGTAGAGGTGGTATCGCAGGTAGAAGACGCGCGGGAAGCCGGTCGCGGTCCACGGCTCGTCGTGCCAGGAGCCGTCGGCAAGCTGGCTGGCGAGCAGGTAGTCGACGCCGCGCTCGACGGCCAGGTCGCCGGCGGTGCCGGTGGCGCCGATGTCTCCGGCCGCGCCGGGCGCGTCGAGCGCGCCGGCCGCGAACAGGCCCAGCAGCGCCCAGGCGGTTTGCGCCGCCGTGCTGGTCCCGATCCCCTTCTGGGTCGGGTCGTCGTAGGAACGCGGCGATTCACCCCAGCCGCCGTCAGGGTTCTGGCACGACAGCAGCCAGTCGGCCGCCCGCCGGCACCAGGGCTCCCCGGCGATGCCTCCGGCCGTGCCGGTCATGCCGGTCGCGGTGGTCGCGTGGGCGCTGGCGCCGGTGGCGGTCGGGGCTGCCTGCGAGCCGCCGCGGCGGGCCAGGGCGGTCAGCGCCAGCCAGGTGCCATAGATGTAGTTGCAACCCCAGCGCCCGTACCAGCTGCCGTCGGCTTCCTGCTGGCGGCGCAGGAAAGCGGCGGCCCGTGCCAGCTCTGGCGCGTCGGGCGCCATCCCCAGGCGGAGCAGGCAGTCGACGACCCGGCCGGTGACGTCCGCCGTGCTCGGGTCGAGCAGCGCGTTGTGATCGGCGAACGGCACGTGGGTGAGGATCTCCTTGTCGCAACCGCGGTCGAAGGCACCCCAGCCGCCGTCGTCGTTCTGCATGCCCAGCAGCCAGGCGACGCCGCGCCGGACCGCCGGATCGTCCCTGCCGCCGGACGGGCCGTCGAGAGCCGACAGCGCGGTGAGCACCTCGGCCGTGTCGTCGCAGTCGGGATAGGAGGCGTTGCGGTACTCGAAGCACCAGCCGCTGGGAGCCACGCCGGGAGCCTTGACGCTCCAGTCGCCGGTGCGCCGGATCTCGCGCTCGACCAGCCAGCGCCGGGCCTCCTGGATGGCCGCGTGCTCGGGCTCGATCCCGGAATCGCTCAGGGCGTGCATCGCCAGCGCGGTGTCCCAGACGGCCGAGAAACAGGGTTGCAGGCGCAGGGCGTCGCGCGACTCGCCGGGGGAGTCCTCGATCTCGAGGCGCTCGAGCTCCTGGATCTGACCGCGCACCACCGGGTGGTCCGGGTCGTAGCCCAGGCAGCAGAGCGCGAAGATGGTGTTGACGATCGGCGGGAAGATCGCTCCCAGGCCGTCGCTGTCTTCGAGCCGCGCCAGGATCCAGGCCTCGGCGCGCGCCAGGGCGAGGCGGCGGAACGGCGTCAAACGGAGCCGCTCGCCGGCCTTCAGCGAACGATCGAGCATCAGGAAGCAGGCGCGCCAGAAGCGCGAGGCGCCGCCGAGAACCGCCGGGAGACGGCGCGCCCGCGGCGGCGGGGCCGCCGGCTCGCCAGGGCGATGCGGGCCGGGCGCCGGGTGGATCGAGGCCCCCGGCTGGTCCTTGCCGCGCGGTGTTCCCTGGGTTCCCTGGGTTCCCTGGTGTCCCTGGTGTCCCTGGTGTCCCTGCGGCGCCTGCGGTGCTTGCGGTGCCAGCAGCGCCGGCCTTGCCGCGCTCGTGGCGGCATGCAGCTCGTCGATGCGGTGCTCGGCGGCGACCGGCCGTACCGGCCGCATGGCCCAGACGATCGACAGCGGCACGACGATGCCCCGGGACCAGGCCGACATCTCGTAGAGATTGAAGTAGACCCAGCGCGGCAGCAGCACCATCTCCGGCGGCACCGCCGGGCAGCGCCACCAGTCGTACTGGCCACAGATCGCCAGGTAGATCTTGGTGAAGCTGTTGCAGGCCTCGATGCCGCCCAGCTCCAGGATGGTCCGGCGGGCGCGCTGCATGTGCGGCGCGTCGGCGGCATCGCCGGCGAGCTTGAGGACGAAGTACGCCTTGACCGAGGCGCTCACCTCCGGCGGACCTCCGGGGTAGATGGCCCAGCCGCCATGGGGGCCCTGCTGCCGGCGCACGTAGCGCGCCGCCTTGACGACCCGCGGGTCGCCGAGCCGGCCCAGGAAGTGAAGCAGCAGGACGTACTCGGTCTCGAGGATCGTGTCGCCCTCGAGCTCGCCGCACCAGTGGCCATCCGAGGCCTGGGCCGCCAGCAGCCAGCCGCGCGCGTCGTCGACGGCGCGCGCGGCGCGCCGGGATCGAGGCTCCAGCCTCGCCCGGTCGACGCGGCTGGCGTTCGGCTCGCCTGCACTCAGGGTCATTCGAGACTCCATCGCAAGGGCTGTGCCCAAAACCCGCTGCCGGGGAGTCGCCGCGCCGGGCGTTCCCAAGCAGTCCCCCTCCCCGTAAAGCGGAAACTGGCAGTGATTCTGATAATGGCAGTTCGAGTCGTGATCGAGGCTCGCGACGGGCCCGGAGCAGCGCCGGCGCCCTCTCCGAGCAGCCAGCTCGGGGGTCGCAACCTGCTCGCAAGAAGTAGCTTACCACGCTCGTGCCGCGTCGCGGCGGACTGGCCGCGGCGCGGCGCGACGGTCGGGAACCCGCGCGCCCGCATATCTTAGCGAACTACCGTGCGCTCCCACAACCGGCGTGCGGGCCGCGGTAGCGGGCCGGTGGTGCTCTTGAGCGCTACCGCGGGCCGGTTCGGGTACGCCGGTGCGCATGGTAGGTTCATCGGCGGTCGAACGGCGTCTCGCGGTGTCGCGGGAAACGAGGAGGTGCTGACTTGAGGGCCGGAGCGAAGCCATCGGGGAGGCGGCGAGGCGCCGCCGGAGAGGCCGCCGGGCGGGTCCGGTGGGCTGGGGTGGCTGCCCTGGCGGCGCTGCCGCTGCTGGCGCTGGCGGGCAGCGCCGGGGGGGCGCCCGCGGCCCGGCCCGCGCCGGCGCTGCTGCTCACCGGCGCGCGGGTGCTCGACCCGGCCGGCGAGCGGCTGGCCGGCGGCCTCGACGTGCTGGTCGAGGATGGGCGCATCGCGGCGGTGGGGCCAGCCGGCTCCCTGCGCCCGTCGCCGCCTGCCGCCGGCGGCGCGGCGCGCGAGGTGGTGCGGCTCGATCTCGGCGGTCTCAGCTTGCTGCCGGGGCTGATCGATCTCCACACCCACCTGCTGCTGCATCCTTACGACGAGACGCCCTGGAACGACCAGGTGCTCAAGGAGCCGCTAGAGCTGCGCACCATCCGCGCGGTGACCGCGGCGCGGGCGACGCTCGCGGCAGGATTCACCACCGTGCGGGAGCTGGGCACCGAAGGCGCCGGCTTCGCCGACGTGGCGCTGCGCGACGCCGTCGCCATGGGCCTGGTGCCGGGGCCGCGGATCTTCGCGGCCACCCGGGCGATCGTCGCCAGCGGCTCCTACGGGCCGGCGGGGTTCGATCCGCGCTGGGAGATGCCGAAGGGCGCCCAGGTGGCCGACGGCGCCGACGGCGTGCGCCGGGCGGTGCGCGAGCAGATCGCCGCCGGCGCCGACTGGGTCAAGGTCTACGCCGACTACCCGCGCCGGCCCGGCGCTCCCTCGACGCCCACCTTCTCGCAGGAGGAGCTGGCGGCGGCGGTCGACGAGGCGAGGAGCGCCGGCCTGCAGGTGGCGGCGCATGCCCACACCGCCGAGGGGATCCGCCGCGCGGTGCTGGCCGGCGTGGCCACGATCGAGCACGGCACCGGCGCCACCGCCGAGGTGCTGGCGCTGATGCGCCAGCGCGGGGTCGTCCTCTGCCCGACCCTGGCCGCTTCCGAGGCGGTGACCCGCTACGCGGGCTGGCGGCCGGGCGAGCCCGAGCCGCCGCGCCTGCGCGAGGCCCGCGAGAGCTTCGCCCGCGCTCTGGCCGCCGGCGTGACCATCGCCAACGGCAGCGACGCGGGCGTCTTCGCCCACGGCAGCAACGCCCGCGAGATCGAACTGCTGGTGGCCTGGGGCATGACGCCGCGCGCCGCCCTGCGCGCCGCCACCGCGACCGCCGCCGCGGTGCTGGGGCGCGGCCGCGACCTGGGGCGCATCGCCCCCGGCTACCTGGCCGACCTGGTGGCGTTCGCGGGCGATCCGCTGGCCGACATCGCCGCCCTGCGCCACCCGGTGCTGGTGATCAAGGGAGGAGTGGTCGCGGTCAATGGTCTGGCGGCAGCGGGAGCGGAGCGCTAGGTAACCGAGGCGTCGCCGGCTAAGACCTTGAAGGGTAGAGCCTCGACCGCTTGTTGGCCGGCGAGCGCGGCCAGCTCCGGATCTTTGTGCAGCAGGATCGCGCCGCACTGCTGGGCAATCGCCGCGATCAAAGCGTCAGCGAAGGAGAGCCGCAGAGCGGCTTTGAGGTCACCCGCGAGCAGGATCGTAGCCTCGTCGGCACCCCAGAATATCTCGGTGGACAGCTGCTTGATCAGGATATGGCGGCGATCGGCCTCGACCTGCCCGCGCTCCTGCTTGGTGACGTAGTAGACCTCCATCAAGGCGACCCAGGGAAGCACCACGCGATGCCGTCGTAGCACGTCCTCGACTCTGTCTGCTCCGGCTTCATCCTCGATCAAGGTCAGGATTGCCGAGCTGTCGAGAAGAAACTCAGCGTTCACGGTCGCGATCGTCTTGCCTCTGACGCAGGAGCGCTGTAAGTAAAGAATGGCCGCGCCCGGACCCTCGCAAGGCAAGGATGGGATCCGCAGGCACGGGTACCAGCCGGATGGTTTCCCCGTCATCCAGCCAGGTGATGCGGTCCCCTTCTTTGATGTCGTGTCGCCGGCGAATCGCTGCCGGAATGTTGGTTTGCCCGCGTCGGGTCACTGTTGTCTCCATGCTTCAGATCTCCCTTGGTATTTTAGCTGACAGCCGGTATGGCTTGCAAGGCAGCAACACTCCTGGCAAGGAGACTAGCGGGTGCTCCTTGTTTCTCTTGCCGCATATCACTTATCGCCGCGAGGGGGGGCGGCTGGGGCAGGCATCAGCCGGGGGCTCGGCAGAACCGAAGGTCTCAGTGGAGAGGGCCAGAGTGGAGAGGGCCAGCCGTCGGTTGACGATCGGCGACGTCGGCACGAGGTCGGGCTTGCTCGCGGCGCGTTTCTGCTTGGCGGTCGAGGCCGATGAGCACCACGCCGGCGACGACCAGGGCGATGCCGGCCCAGCGCAACGGCGGCACCGGCTCGCGCAGGAACAGGATGCCGAGCACCGCGGCGATGGCGTATTCGAGCGCGGTCAGCGGCAGGGCGACGGCGACCGGCGCCCATGACAGCACCGCCAGGAAGAGGAAATAGAACAGGGCGTTGCCCACCGTCCCGGCGATCACCCACGGGTTGGTGAGCGCGTGCCAGAAGTAGACGATCAGGTAGCGCGGCGACCAGCCGGAGAGCTCCCCGACCTGCAGCATGCCACGGCGCACCAGGATCTGGCCGATGGAGGCCGAGATACAGGCTCCGATCATCGCGCTCAAGACTCGCAACATCGCGGTGTCCTCTCTGCAAACCTCGCGGGTGGATGGGTTGGCGCGCCGTCGCTCCGGTCGCTCTAGCCGTCGCCCTGGTCGCTCTAGAGGTCGCCGAAGGCGATCCGGTCGACGCCGGCGGCACGCAGGGCCGCGGCGACGGCGGGGCTGATCAGCGCCGCCAGCTCTTCCTGATGATGATAGGCGGGCATCTGGCGGTCGAGCTCCGGACTGCGGCGGGTCGCCGGATGGAAATAGATCTCCGTCACCCCGGCGGGCAGCTCGGCAATCTGGCGCAGCACCAGCTCGGCGCTCATGTTGCCGCTGTCGAAGAGGCCGAAGACGCGGCGGTTCGAACGCAGCCCGGCGCGATGCACCCGCCGGCGCAGCAGCGCCACCCAGGGCGCCAGACCGGCGGCGGTCAGCAACCGCCTGGCCCGCCCGCGGCCGGCGGCCCGCGACGACGCCAGCGGCGGCTCGCAGGGCACGCGCACCGCGCGCAGGCCGAAGTCGTTGCCGATTTTCACGATCAGCGCCAGCAGCGTCGGATGCAGATGCATGTGGTTGTGCGCGTTGACGTGGTCGAGCGGCAGGCCGGTGGCGCGAAAGGCCTCGAACTGGGCGCGGACCTCGGCCGCGAGCTGCCGCCGCACCCCTGGCCGGAAGAACCAGGCGAAGCCTGCCCGGACCAGCCGGGCGGTGAATTCCCCGCTGTCGCCGACCAGTGCGGGAACCTGCTCGGGCGGCAGCACCGGCCGGCCCTGGACCAGCACCACGTGCAGGCCGACGCGCAGGCCGGGCAGCCGCCGGGCGCGCGCGACCGCGTCGGCCGCGGCGGCGGCTCCCACCATCAGACTCGCGGCGGTGAGGACGCCCTCGCGATGCGCCTGCTCGATCGCCTCATTGACCGGGACCGCCAGGCCGAAGTCGTCGGCGGTGACGATCACCCGCCGGGTCACGAGGGCCCCTGCGTCACCACGCGGCCATGGCGGCCGACAGCGAAGCGCTTGCCGCTCCACTCGACGGCCGGGTCGGCGAAGGCCGTCAGCGTCGAGACGAAGCCGGCGAGATCGCGCAGCGGCAGCAGCGCCAGGCCGCGCAGGCCGTCGCGGTCGCCCAGGCCCCAGGCCATGAACAGGCCGGCGGCGAGCACCCGCCAGCCGATGGCGGCGGCGGCGACCGCCAGGCCGAGGGGATCGCCGCGGCGCAGCGCGGCGAAGGCCAGGGCGAAGGGGACGGCGCGGATGAACAGAGTGCCGAAGAGCCCCCAGGGGTTGCCGGCGCGGGTGTTCTTGTCCCAATAAAGCTGGTGGCGCCACCACTGCCGGGGTCCGGTCAGGTCCACCAGCATCTCGACGAAATAGGGCACCACCTCGGTGCGCTGGCCGCGGGCGCGGATGCGGCGTCCCATCTCGAAGTCTTCGAGCACGTAGTGACCGAGCTCGGCGAAGCCGCCGACCGCTTCGAGGGTCGAGCGGCGTACCGCGTTGCTGGCGCCGAGCACGAACGGCGACGCGCCGGTGACGTGGGCGAAGACCAGGTTGGGGACCCAGTCGGCATTGATGAAGATCTGCTCCAGCGCCTCGAACCAGCGCTGGGCGCCATAGGCTTGATAGAAAGTCGTGGTGCAGCCGACCGCGGGATCGGCGAGCGGCGCCACGATGGTTTTCAGATAGTCGGGGCGCAGCCGCACGTCGGCGTCGCTCACCACCAGCAGGTCGTGGCGGGCGCCGCTCTCACCGACCAGCAGGTTGCGCACCTTGCCGTTGGGCACCGTGACCCTGGCGTCCACCACCACCGTCACCCGCTGCGGGCCGAGCTCGCGCTGGATCTCGTAGAGCAGCGGCAGCGCCGGCTCGTCCTCGCGCTGCGCCGAGAACACCACCTGGTACTCCGGATAGTCCTGGCGGCAGGCGGTGCGCAGGTTGTCGCCGAGGTCCCGCCCCAGGCCATAGACCGGCTTGAGCATGCTCACCGGCGGCCAGCCGCCGGCGCCGCGCCAGGTGGGTGCAGTGCCGGGGGCGGCAGTGGCGCCGGTAGCGCCGCCGGCTGGTGCGGCTGAGCCGGTCGAAGCCAGCGGGCGCCGCCGCACCTTGCCCTTGAGCCGCGCCATCGCCGCCAGGCAGGCGAGCGAGTAGACCGATCCGCCGATCACCGGCAGCAAGAGCAGCCATTGGAGGGTCGGCAGTCCGCTCCAGGCCGTTCCAGACATGGGGCGAGAGTCTACTGCAAGTGCCGGCACCGGCCCGGCGCCGACCGTTCCAGATCGTCAGCGCCTCGGCGCGCCGCGCGATGGTGTCCCAGGACGACCACCCCCGCGCCGGCCCCTTGTAGGAGGTCGCTTTTCTGCATATGGTGACGAAGCGAATTGCCGCCCATCGGCAGCGAAAGGAACAGCACATGGACCTCAGCTCTCCCGCTCGGCAGCAGCGCCTGGAGGCCGATTTCGTCGTCGTCGGCGCCGGTTACGCCGGGCTCACCGCGGCGCTGCGCCTGACCCAGGCGAAGCCCGCGGCGTCAGTGGTCGTGCTCGAGGCCCGTGACCGCGTCGGTGGCCGCGTCTTGACCCGGAGGCTCGACGACGGCACCTGGCTGGACCTCGGCGGCACCTGGTTCGGGCCTGGTCAGGACCACTCCTACCGCTTGGCGAAGGAGATGGGCGTGGGCACTTATCCGACCTACGACCAGGGCGATTCCCTGACCGTCCTCCCGGACGGGACGGTGGTCCGCAAACCGGAGTCCTTCCCGCTCGGGGATCTATTTCCTGGCGCCGCCGCGCTGCTGGTCCTGGACGAGTTCGAAACGATGTCCAAGCAGCTGCCGCTCCATGCCCCTTGGCAGGCACCCCAAGCCCGAGAGTGGGACCGGCAGACCGCGTCGGCCTGGGTCGATGCCCAGCTTGGCGACGACTCGCTGGCGCTGGCGAGGGCGTCGCTGAAGACCATCCTGGGCTCGGTCTTCTGCATCGACACGGCGGAGCTGTCGCTCCTGGACGCGCTCTACCTCGTCCACTCGCACCAGGGCATCGTCAGGCTGATGTCGGTCAAGGGGGGCGACCAGCAGGACCGCATCAAGGGAGGCGCTCAGACCATCGCCGATCGCATCCACGCGCAGCTTGGCGACGCCGTTCACCTGGGTTCGCCGGTGCGGCAGATCACGCAGGACGGCGCCGGCGTCGAGGTGGTCGCGGATGGAGTGACCGTCCGCGCCCAGCGGGCGATCGTGACGGTGCCGCCGGCGCTCGCCGGTCACGTGCAGTACGACCCGCCTCTGCCTGCCCATCGGATGCAGCTCCTGCAGCGGGTGCCGGTCGGCTCGGTGCGCAAGGTCTTGACGATGTACGACGAGCCCTTCTGGCGCGACGCCGGGCTGACCGGGCAATCCTTCGCGGTCAGCGACGTGATCGGAGCCACCTATGACGGCTCGACGGACACGGGCAAACCAGGCCTCCTGATCGCTTTCGCGTTCGGTCTCCACGCTCGCGCGCTCGGCCGTTTGAGCGAGGAGGAGCGCAAGCGCACCTTCCTCGACGGCCTCGCGCGGCGTTTCGGTCCGCGGGCCGCCGCCCCCACCCTTTACCACGAGCTCGAGTGGGCGGAGGAGATCTGGAGCGGGGGCGGCATCTTCGCGCATTTCCCCACTGGTGTCCTGACCAACTTCGGTGCGCTGCTGCGCGAGGCCGTGGGCCGGGTCCACTGGGCCGGCACCGAGACCTCCGGCGCCTTCCACGGCTCCATCAACGGCGCCATCGAATCGGGAGAGCGTGCGGCCAGGGAGGTGCTGCAGGCGACGAGGGGGGTCGAAGGCTAACGCATCACCTCCGATCGTCAGCGACTGCACTCGCTCCGCATGACGGACCATCCGAGCGACTCGACGCGGCCGGCACGCGCGACCTTCGATCGCCTCGCCGCGGTCTACGATCGGCGTTGGGCTCGCTATACCGCCGCGACCACCCGCGAGGCGTTGGCGCGCCTGGTCGTGCATCCTGGCGAGCGGCTGCTGGATCTCGGCTGCGGCACCGGCGTGCTGCTGCGGGAGCTGGTTGGGCGAGGGATGCCGCTGCGCTTGTGCGGCGTCGATCTTTCGCCGGCGATGGTTGCCGTCGCCCGCGCCGCTCTCCCGGCCGCGGTCCGCCTGAGGGTGGCCGATGCCGCCGCCCTGCCGTTTCCCGCCGGCTGCTTCGACGTCGTGCTCTCCACCAGCTCATTCCACTTCTGGCCGCGGCCGCATCGCGTGCTGAGCGAGGTGAGGCGGGTCCTCGCGCCGGGCGGACGGCTGGCCATCACCGATTGGTGCGGCGACTATCTCGCCTGCCGGCTCTACGATCGAATCCTGCGGCTGCTCGACCCGGCGCACCAAGAGGTGCTGACCGCGTCCACCTGCGCCGAGTTGCTCGGCGGCAGCGGCCTGGTCGACGTGCGCGTCGAGAGATACCGGCCGACCTGGCTCTGGGGCATGATGACCGCCACGGCGCGCAACGCGCAGATTCCTGCTCGGGTTGCCGGGATGCCGTCTCGGTAACCGGGTCGCCTCTTGGCCGCGTAGGAGAACTCTCTGGATGTCGAGCGATGACCGACGGCGGCAGGTGGATGCGGTTCTGCGCATGCTTGCCCGTTTCCTGCTCGCCGCCTGGCTGCTCGCCGGCTGTGGACGCGCGGCGCCGGCCGATTCTCCGCCGGCGGCTCAGGCGGGCCGGCGGGTGGTGGTCATGGCCCCTGGCGCGGCGGAGATGCTGGAGTCCCTGGGACTGCTCGACCGGGTCGTGGGGGTGGGGGACTTCGTGGACTGGCCGTTGCGGCTGCGGGAGCTGCCCAAGGTCGGGGCTTATGACGCTCCGAATGCGGAGCGGCTGCTGGGGCTGCGCGCCGACATGCTGATCACCACCGTGAACCGGGCCGGCAGCGCGCGCCTGGCGCAGCTCGAAAAGCTGGGCATCGCCGTGGTGCAGCTGGAGCTGAGCACCTACGACGGGGTGTTCTCGGCGCTGGCTGAGCTGGGGGAGCGGTTCGGACGCCGGGCGCAGGCCGCCGCTCTGGTGCGGGACATGCGGTCGCGGCTGGAACGGGTGCGGCTGCGGGCCGCCGGCGCGCCGCGCCGGCGGGTGCTGTTCGTGGTCGGACGGGATCCGCTCTATGTGGCCGGTCCGGGATCGCATCTGGACCGGCTCATCCGCCTGGCCGGCGGCGAGAACCTGCTGGGGGATTCGCGCGCCCCGTATGCGCTCACCTCGATGGAGGTGGTGCTGCGGCGCCTGCCGGAGGTGATCCTCGATTCCTCCGACAACCGCCCGGGGACCGGCAGCGGGCGGCGGCTCGGCGCCTGGGCGGAATGGCCGTTCCTGCCGGCCGTGCGCGACCGGCGCGTCTACGTGATCGATCCCTGGCGGCTGTCGATCCCCGGACCGCGGCTGCCGGAGATGGCGGAGCTGATGGGCAAGCTGATCCATCCGGAGATCTTCGGCGAAGCCGCCGACGGCGAGCTGGGGCCGCCGCCGGCTCCGGGAGCGCGCTGATGGCCGCCGAGCGCACGCCGCTGACGCGGCGCCGGCTGCTGGGCTGGTGCGCGGGGATGGCCGCGCTGCTCGGAGTGTGCATGCTGCTCGGCGTGACGCTGGGCAGCGGCGGCACGGCGTCGCTGGCCCACCTGCTGGGCTGGGGCCGGCCGGCGAGCACGGTCGAGTCCGTCATCCTGCTCCGCGTCCGCCTGCCGCGGGTGCTGCTGGCGGCGGTGCTCGGCGGCGCTCTGACCGGCGCCGGCATCGCCTTCCAGGCGCTGCTGCGCAACCCGCTGGCCGATCCCTACGTGCTCGGCGTCTCGGGCGGCGCCAGCGTCGGCGGCGTGCTGGCGCTGATCTTCGGGCTGGGCTCGCTGCAGACCGCGGCCGGACGCTTCGGCGCGCCGGTGTTCGCCTTCGCCGGCGCGCTCGCCGCGCTGCTGCTGATCGAATGGATCGCGACCGTGAACGGGCGCCTGACGGTCTACACCATCCTGCTGACCGGCGCCGTGTTCAACGCCTTCAGCGGCGCGGTGATCTATTTCCTGCAAAGCGTCGCGTCGCTGCAGGAGCTGCACGCGATCGTCTTCTATCTCATGGGCTCGGTCCCGTCCTATGGCTATGCGACGGTCGGCGCGCTGGCCGCCGCATCCATCCTGGCGATGGTCGGGCTGTTCTCGCAGGCACGCTTCTACAACGCCCTGAGCCTGGGCGAAGAGGGCGCGACGCAGCTCGGCATCGACGTCGAGCGGCTGAAGCGCCGCACCTTCCTGCTCGGCGCCCTGTTGACCGGTCTGGCGGTGGCTTTCGCGGGACTGATCGGCTTCGTCGGGCTGATCGTGCCGCACCTGCTGCGCCTGGCGCTCGGCCCGGACCACCGTCTGCTGCTGCCGGCGGGGTTTCTCGGCGGCGCCGCGTTCCTGGTGGTCGCCGACCTCCTGGCCCGCCTGCTGGTGGCGCCGAACGAGCTGCCGGTCGGCGTCGTCACCGCCCTGATCGGCGGACCGTTCTTCCTCTACCTGATGCGCCGCAACCGGGGCCGCTATGGCGTCGTCTAGCTCCCCGGCGCTGGGCGGCGGGCACCTGGCCGCGACCGGCCTCGGCTATGCCTATCGCGGCACGCCGGCGCTCGCGGGCGTCGAGCTCGAGGTCAAACCCGGCGAGGTGGTCGGTCTGCTGGGTCCCAACGGCTCGGGCAAGAGCACGCTGATCAAGATCCTTTCCGGCGTGCTCGCCGATTACCAGGGAACGGTGCGCCTCGGCGGCCAGGACCTGCGCGGCCTGCCGCGCCGCCAGATCGCCCGCTCCCTGGCGGTGGTACCGCAGGAGCCCACGTTCAGCTTTCCCTTCACGGTGCTCGAGATCGTGCTCATGGGCCGCCACCCGCACCTCGGCGCCTTCGCCTTCGAATCGGCGGCGGATCTGGCGGTGGCGCGCGACGCCCTCGAGCGCTGTGCCGCCAGCCATCTCGCGGCGCGCACCATCCAGGAGCTCTCGGCCGGCGAGCGGCAACGGGTGGTGTTCGCCCGCGCGCTGGCGCAGGCGCCGCGGGTGCTGCTGCTCGACGAGCCGGCGAGCCACCTCGACATCCGCCACCAGGTCGAGCTCTACGACCTGGTGCGCGAGCTCGCCGAGCGCGAGGCGACCAGCGTGCTGAGCGTGCTGCACGAGCTGAACCTGGCGGCCGAGTACTGCGACCGCGTCTACCTGCTGCGGGACGGGCGGGTCGCGCACCACGGCCCGACGGCCGAGGTGTTCACCTACGAGATCCTCACCGGCGTCTTCGCGACCGACCTGTACGTGGCCACCAACGACCTCACCGGCCACCTGATCGTCTCGCCGCTCCCCGGCCGCGCCCGGGACCCGCTGCGCCGGTAGCGCCGGCCGGGCGCGCCGGCCGCCGCCAGACCCGCCGCCAGCTACGCCGCCATCACCTGGCGGAAGGCGGCGACGAACGCCTGCATCTGCTCGGTGGTGCCGATGGTGACGCGCAGGTGGTGCGGCAGCGCCGGGAACTCCCTGCCCACCTCGACGTTGCGCCCGCGCAGCGCCTGGATGACCGGCGGCACCGGCCGGCGCACGTCGATCATCAGGAAGTTGGCCTCCGACCGGATGTAGGCGAGCCCGAGGCGGTCCAACTCGCCGTAGAGGGCGGTCTTGACCTCGCGGTTGAGGCGCCTGCCGCGGCTCACCTGCTCGGCGTCGCGCAGGCTGGCGCGGGCCGCCGCCAGGCCGAGGACGTTGACGCTGTCGCGGGCCTGGTGCTCGCTCAGCCGGGAGATGAGGGCGGGCTGCGCCACGCCGTAACCGCAGCGCATGCCGGCCATGCCGTAGATCTTGGAAAAGGTGCGGGTGACCAGGAGGTTGGGGTGGGCGGCGACCAGCGGCAGGACGCTCTCGTAGTCGCGATCCTCGACGAAGTGATGGTAGGCCTCGTCCACCAGCACCACGGTGCGCTCCGGTACCCGGGCGAGCAGCGACCGCAGCTCCGCCTTGGGGGTGATCGAGGCGGTCGGGTTGTTGGGGTTGCAGACGTAGAGCAGCCCGGGGTCGGGCGCCGCGGCGAGCATCTTCGGCAGGTCGTGGCGGTAATCGGCGGTCAGCGGCACCGCCAGCGCCTCCGCGCCGTGATGGCGCGCATGGCGAGGGAGCGACTCGAAGGTCGGCTCCGCCACCACCACCGGCCGCCCCGGAGCGGTGAAGGCGAGGGCCGCCAGCTGCAGGATCTCGCTCGATCCGGCGCCGAGCAGCACCTGGCCGCGCTCGACGCCGTGCAGCCGGGCGAGGTCCTCGGCGAGGGCGTCGAGGTGCTCGTCGGGATAGCGCCAGGCCAAGCCGAACGCCTCGCGCATGGCGTCGAAGGCCGCCGCCGACGGCCCGTAGGGATTCTCGTTCGAGCTCAGGCGGACCACGTCGCCAGGTCTGACCGCGACGGCCGCCGGCACCCCGAGCACTCCCGGCAACGCCGCGGTGCCGCGCCAGCCGGCCGGTGCGCCCCGCAGCAGCGCCGCGGCCCCGGCCGGCACCGCCGCGGCCAGGCCGGCGGCGCCCGCGGCCGCGGCGCCAGCCCCGAACAGCTGCGCGAATCGGCGCCGCGACAGGCTGCGCGTGCCCGCGAGGCCGAAGGCCTCGCCAGAGGGTGTACCGAAGGCCTCACCACCCGGTGCACCGAAGGCCTCGCCACCTGGTGTACCGAAGGCCTCGCCACCCGGTGTACCGAAGGTTTCGCCGCTCGGTGCACCGCAGGCCTCGCCGCTCAGCGCGCCGCCGGCCGGCGCCGCCGCGTCATCGATCCGTTCGGTCCGGGCGCTACGCTCGCTCTGGTCACTCTGAGGCATGGCTGCCTTGCCTTTCTCCCCACCGGGGAAGCTGCTGCCGCGTTCCGCGATCCTGCCAGCGCACCGATTGTCGCACGTGCGCCGCGGCCATGGCGCCGGTCACCTTCACGGCTTGCGGATCGCCAGGTCCAGCGCCGGTTGCAGGAAGGCCTCGTGCAGGTCGGGACAGGCGCGCTGCAGCAGCGCCGCGAAAGCGCTGCCGCCCGAGTCGAGCCAGCGCTGCCGCTCCTCCGGATGCCGCGCCCGGGCGAAGGTATGGAGGCAGCTCACCACCTCGAGCTCGTGCCGCGGCGCCATGAACAGCTCGAGCTCGTGAAAGCTCACGCCGCGGCCGCGCCGCAGGAAATGCAGCTCCTTCTCGGGCGTGTGCTCGAGATACAGCTCACGGAAGTAGTCGCGCGCGCTGAACCTCGCGTACTCGAAGGCGACGCGATCCGGCAACCAGTGATAGAAGGGCAGCAGCGCGGTATGGTGATCGTGATACCAGAGCCGGTTGGGAGTCTCGATCACCACCCAGAAAGCGCCCGGGTCGAGCATCTCCCAGGTATCGCGCATGGCGACCCGCCGCTCTTCGTGCGTCATGTGCTCGAGCGCCGCGTAGAAGACGATGACGTCGAACCGGTCGCGCGGGAAGTGGCGCCTGACCTCGGCGGCGTTGGCGACCAGGAAATCCGGCTGGTAACCGTAGGCCTGACAGCGGTCGCGCGCGGCACGGACGGAGCCGGCGAGGATGTCGACGGCGGTGACCGCCGCGCCGTGCTCCGCCAGCACCAGGGTGGAGGCGCCGGTGCCGCAGCCGATCTCGAGGACCCGGGCGCCGGCCAGCGGCCGGAAGCTCTCCATCCACGGCACCACCAGCTCGCGGTTGTGCCGCGCGCGCCCGTCGAGGTGCGCCGCCAGGTCCTTCTGGCCGATCGCCGAGGCGAGATAGGCGGCGTCGGTGAAGTAGTTCCGCAGCAGCGACTCGCGGACCACGGCGAGCGGGTCGCCGGCCGGCTGGCGGGGGACCTGGGGCATGACTCGGCTCGACCGGTCTCCTGAAGGCGGGGCTGGAATGAAGGCATATCGACAGTACCGAATCGCTGCGCCGCGGGTCAAGACGGCCGGCCGCCGCCGGGGCCGACCCCGCGAATGGCCGCTGGCGAAACGCTGGTCGGGCTGAAACAACGGCACCCGGCGGCGCGTAATAGGGACGTTGGGTTTGAGCGACATGGGAGCCGGCGCCGGCGAGCGAGCAGCGCGATGACCTGGTCTTCACCGCGGCGCCTCTGGCAGGAGGGAATGATGAGGAAACGATGGCTATTCGGCGCCTTGGCGCTGATTCTCGGAGCGGGGGCGGTGATCGCGGCGGTGCGCAGCACCAAGGCCAAGGCCGCCGGCGACGACCTGCCGTTCCGGCTGGGCAAGGTGCAGAGCGAGGACCTGCAGGTCAGCGTGCGCGAGGTCGGGTTCGTGGATCCGGTGGACAAGGTCGACGTCAAGTCGGCGGTCTCCGGCCGGGTCACCGCGATCCGGGTGCGCGAGGGCGACGCCGTCAAGGTCGGGCAGGTGCTCGCCGAGGTGGAGCCGGACGTCAACCAGGCGCAGACCCTCTCGGACGTCCAGGGAGCGGTGGCGCAGGCGGAGGTCAAGCTGCACGACGCCGAGCGCTCCCTGGCGGTGCAGCAGGCGCTGTTCGACAACGGCCTGCTCCCCCGCGACTCGCTGCGCCCCTACCTCACCGGGCGCGACCTGGCGGCCGCCGACCTGCACTCGGCCAAGAGCCGCTACCAGATCGTCGAGGACCGCGGCATCCCGATCTCCGGCGACGCCTCGACCCAGCAGGCGCGCGTCACCTCGCCGATGGCCGGCATGGTGATCACCAAGGCCGTGCAACTCGGCCAGACGGTGACCTCCGGCGTCTCGTCGTTCAACGAGGGCACGGTGATGTTCACCGTCGCCAACCTGCAATCGATGATCATCCGCGTCAACCTCAACGAGGTCGACATCGCCAAGGTGCGCGTCGGCCAGCCGGTGCGCGTCACCCTCGACGCCTACCCGCAGAAGACCTTCACCGGCAAGGTGCGCTTCGTCGCGCCGGCCGCCAAGCTGCAGGACAAGATCAAGGTCTTCGCCATCGAGGTCGCGCTCGACAACCTGGCCGACTCGTTCCGCACCGGCATGAGCGCCAACGTCGAGATCCTCGGCGAGCGCCGGCCGGCGACGCTGTCGATCCCGCTGGAAGCGCTGCAACGCCGCGACGGCAACACCGTGGCCTATCGCCTGAAGTCCGGCCTGCCCGCGGACGCGATCGCCAAGGCGCGCGACGGCCTGGCCGGGCGCAACAAGTTCGTCTGGCTGTCCGACCACTGGCGGGATTACTTCGAGCCGGTGCCGGTGACCGCCGGCATCGCCACCCTCGAGCGCGTCGAGATCCTGGCGGGCCTGGGACCCGGCCAGCAGGTCTGCCTCGAGGATCCCACCCGCAAGAAGGTCGAAAAGGACGACGAGAACAACTGAGCCGCCCGGCGGCTGGCCGACCGCCGGCCGCCACCACCCGGCCGCCAAGGTCCGTGCCATGCCCCCGATCATCGAGACGCACCAACTGACGAAGACCTTCGGCAGCAACGGCAACGCCGTGCACGCCCTGCGCGGTATCGATCTGACGATCGCGGCCGGAGAGCTGGTGGCGCTGGTGGGCCCCTCCGGCTCGGGCAAGTCGACGCTGATGGCGATCCTGGGCTGCCTGGACTCGCCGAGCGGCGGCCGCTACGCGCTCGCCGGCCGCTGGGTCCACGACCTCTCCGGTGCCGAGCTGGCGCGGGTGCGCAACGAAAAGATCGGCTTCGTCTTCCAGAGCTACAACCTGCTGCCGCGGGCCTCGGTGCGCCGCAACGTCGAGCTGCCGATGCTCTATGCCGGCGTCGCGCGCGGCGAGCGCCGCCGTCGCGCCGCCGCGCTGCTCGAACAGGTCGGGATCGCCGACAAGGCCGAGGCGCTGCCGGCGCAGCTCTCGGGCGGCCAGCGCCAGCGCGTGGCGGTGGCGCGGGCGCTCGCCAACCGCCCGGCGCTGCTGCTCGCCGACGAGCCCACCGGCGCCCTGGACTCGCACACCGGCCAGGAGGTGCTGGCCCTGTTCCGCGAGCTCCACGCCCTGGGCAACACGGTGCTGCTGGTCACCCATGACCCGACGGTGGCGGCGCTCGCCGAGCGCCAGGTCGAGATCCACGACGGCCTGGTGCGCGGCCACGCCGCCGATCCCGCCGCCGAGGACGCGGCGTGAGCAAGGGCGGCGGCGGCACCGGCGCCTGGGCCGAGCGCTTCGAGAGCGCCTGGACCGAGCTGCGCGAGAACCTGCCGCGGGCGGTGCTGCAGACCCTGGGCGTCATCCTGGGCGTGGCCTCGGTGGTGGGCGGGTTCTCGATCTCGGACAGCCAGCGCCGGCAGGCCGAGCGGCTGTTCGTCCGGGTCGGCGGCCTCGACAAGCTCAACGTGCTGCCCTCGGAGGTGATCGACGACGGCTCGCCGACCGCCCTGCAGACCGCCAACCTGGGGCTGCGCGCCGCCGACTCCGACCGCGGCCGCGAGCTCGACGCCAAGGTGGTCGGCGCGGTCAGCGAGCAGAAGCTGCTGCGGGCGCGGGTGCGGTCGGCGTATGCCGATCAGGAGCGGCAGGTCACCGGCGTGGGCGGCGACTACCTGGCGCTCAACGGCTACGAGGCCGAGCAGGGCCGCCGGTTCTCGCTCCACGACCTCGAGACCGCCGCACCGGTGGCGATGCTCGGCAGCGAAGCCGCCGCCGACCTCTTTCCGACCGGCGAGATCCTCGGCAAGACATTGCGTATCGGCGACGTGCCGGTGACCGTGGTCGGCCTGCTGCGCGAGAAGGTCTTCCGCTTCCGCGAGGGGCAGCGCAACCAGTTCGCCTGGCGCAACCGGCTGGTGGCGGTGCCGGCGACGCTGGTCACCCGGCGGATGCAGGGCGACGCCTACCGCCGGCTCGACAAGGTGACCTTCCGCATCCCCGACCTCAACGCCATGACGGTGTTCTCGCGCTCGCTCGACTCGATGCTCACCGGCAGCCACCGCCAGCAGCGGGATTTCCGGCTCGACGACGTGGCGGCGCGGGTCAAGCGGATGATGAGCCAGGGCGAGATCTACAACCTCGTCTTCCTGCTCTCCGGCGTCCTCGCCCTGCTCGGCGGCGGCATGGTCAACGTCAACATCCAGATGGCCTCGCTCAAGGACCGGGTGCGCGAGGTGGGCGTGAAGATGGCGATCGGTGCGTCCGGCGGCGAGATCTTCAAGGCCTTCATGACCGAGGCGCTGCTGACCACGGCGTTCGGCACCTGCCTGGGGCTCGCGACGGGAGTGGTCTTTTCCAAGGTGATCACCGCCTCGATCGGCGTGCCGCTGGCGATCTCGGTGGCGAGCTTCGGCTGGGCGGCGGCGCTGGCCGGCGCCTTCGGTTTCGTCTTCGCCCTCTACCCGGCGTGGAAGGCCAGCCGGCTGTCGCCGATGGCGGCGCTGCGCTATGAGTGAGCCGGCGCGCCGCGGCATCGCGGCCCAGGTCAACCTGGTGGTGGAGGTGGTGGCCGGCGGCCTGGTCGAGCTGTGGGCGCACAAGCTGCGGTCGCTGCTGACGCTGAACCTGCTGACTCTCGGCGTCTTCGCCCTGGTGGTGATGACCTCGGTGCTGGACGGCGTCATGGACAAGGTGACCTCCGGTTTTGCCGGCATGAGCTGGGACGGCACGGTGATGGTGGCGCCCAAGGAAGCCAAGACCACCGAGGACCAGAAGCGCTTCGCGATGAGCCCCGGGCTGCGCTACGAGGACCTGCCGCGCCTGACCGCGCCGTTCCCGGGGATGGCCGGCTTCGTGCCGCGCGCTTTCCAGAGCGTGGCGGTGCGGCTGCCCGGCGGCAGCGAGAAGGTGTTCGTCACCGGCGTCGACGCCGATTACGCGCGGCTGATGAACCGGCCGATCGGCCTCGGCCGCGGCCTCACCGAGGCCGACGTGCATCGCCACTCGACGGTGGCGGTGGCGGGCGCCACCCTTGCCGCCAAGCTGTTCGGCGGCGCCGACCCGGTGGGCCGCGACGTGGTGGCGTCCGGTGTCAGCTTCCATCTGGTCGGGGTGCAGGCGCCCGAGCAGCTGTTCAGCGAAGAGAACTACATGGACGCCAACGGGCTGCTCATCCCGCTGACCACCTACATGGATCGCATCGATCCCGACCACCGCCTGGCGAAGCTCGGGGTCAAGCTGCGGAGCAAGCGGGACATCGACGAGGTCTCGGCGCTGCTCATCGGCAGGGCCAAGCAGGCTCACCACGGCATCGAGGACGTCGAGATCGTCGACCTCGACGCCGAGGCCGCCCGCTCCTACCAGACTTTCCTCGAACAGCTGCGCGGCTGGCGAGTGGTGCTGTTCAGCCTCGCCGGCACGGTGCTGCTGGTGGGCGGCGTGGGGGTGCTGTCGGTGATGCTGATCTCGCTCGCCGACCGCCGCTACGAGATCGGCTTGCGCAAGGCGATGGGGGCCACCGATCCGCAGATCTTCATCCAGTTCCTGCTCGAAGCGGTGGTGCTCGCCGCCCTCGGCGCCGCCGCCGGCACCGTCGCCGGCAGCGCCCTCTGCCGCGCCCTGGGCGACCTCTTCCCCTACGGCCTGGTGGTCAGTGCGCCGGGTCTCGCGGCCGCCTGGGCCACGGCCCTGCTGCTCGCCGTCGGCTTCGGGCTCTACCCGGCGATCCGCGCCTCCCGGCTGTCGCCGATGGAGGCGATGCGGTAGGGCGCCGCCGGCCGCCCGCCGACTACTCGGCGACGACCGGCGTGCTCTTGCCGCGCTTGCGGCCGAGGCCCTCGCGGGGGACGCTCTCGCCCAGCGCCGTGGCGAGGCTGACCTGGTGGTCCTGCTCGTCGACCAGGATCTGGCGCAGATCCTCGGCCAGGGCGTACTCGCCCAGGGCTTCCGCCTGGCGGACCCGTTCGCGGTAGTTGCGGATGGTCTCGTTCTCGTTCTCGAGGTCGTAGCGCAGCATCTGCTCGGCGTCCTCGGAGGTGCGCACCGGCTTCGGCTTGGCCGTCGGCTCGCCGCCGAAATAGTCGATCTGGCCGCAGATCTTGAGCGCGTGCGCCAGCTCCTCGCCGGCGTGCTTCACCAGCTCGGCGGCGATGTTCATGTAGGCGGCGCCCTTGAGCACCTGGCTGTAGATCACGTAGGAGATGATGGCCTGGTACTCCCGGGCAAGGTCTTCGTTGAGCAGCTCGACCAGCCGTTCACGGGTGATGGTCTCTTCGTGGGCCACGAATGGTTCCTCCTTGGTTGGTCCTGCCGGCGCCTGGCGCCACTCTTCGTTCGGCGGTTGCTTGGCGCTCCACCGTTTCTGCAAGTGTTTCTGCAAGTTCCATGTCACCCGGTCGCCGCGTCAGCCGGCCGCCGTGTCACCCGGCGGCCGGCGGCGCCATGCGCGCCAGCTTCAGGACGGCGAGCAGGTGGTGCGCCTCGTGGAGCAGGAAGAATTCGAGCCACAGCAGGATCGACAGCGCACCCAGCTCCGGATGGATGCCGCGGCGGGAGAGGTCGGCGGGCGGGATCGCCGCCACCGCCGCCACCAGGGCGGCGCGACCGGCCGTGAGCTCGCCCCGGACCGTGGCGAGCGGCAGCGCCGCCCAGCGCGGCCATTCCGGGTCCTCCTCGGCGCGGTAGCGGGGGAACCGGGGCTCGGGCTCGGCGAGGATGCGCCGCAGGCGCTCGAGGGTGACCTGCTGGTGGCGCGCGACGTGGGCGAGATGCTCGCGCGGCGACCACTTCTCCGGCGCCGGCCGCCATTCGAGGGCCGCCTCGCCGGTGCCGGCGACGAGCAGAGGAAGCGCGTCGAGCTGCGTGCGCAGCCGGACGGCGGTGGTCTCTGGCAGCATGGGTGCGATCGCCCTCCTCTCGGGGTGCCGGCCGGTAAGGGCCTGGCCGGCATGGCCCGGTTCCTGGCCGCTTTGCGCATTGTTCCATGAAACCTCGACTGGATAGGATGGCAAGACGATGACGAGCAAGCTCGGTCTTTCAGGCGTCCTGGCGGTGTTGGGAGCGGCGACACTCGGTGTCCTGCTGGCGACGGTGGCGAGGGGCACGCCGGCGGCTCCGGCGGTGCCGGCTGCTCCGGCGGCTCCGGCGGCAATGGCGGGCGATCAGCCGCCGGATTCGGACCACCGGGTGTGGACCCGGGTGCGTGGCAACGGCTCCTCCGGCGTCGGCGGTGTTGGGGGTGGTGGCGGTGTTGGCGGCGCGGCGGAATCGCTGTCGCTCTCGGCGACGGCCGACAGGAAGGGCAATTCCGTGGTGACGGCGCGCGACCTGATCGTCACCCCGGGCAAGGGGCGGCTGGTGATGACCCAGACGACCTTCCTGCGGCGCGACCTGACCAGGGTCCATTTGCGCGACGAGCAGACCGGCTGGTGGGTGCAGCTCGAGACCGTGACGGAGCTCGATCTCGGCTCCTTCGATGACTTCGAGCATCAGGGCCTCGAGGATCTGAACCGACAGCTGACGCGGGAGAGGGAGGCCAACCCCTGGCGCAGCTATCTGCTCACCGGCACGGGCGGCCTGCGATTCACCACGCGGGCGAGGAACGATGACGTGACCGGGAGCCCCGAGCGCGCGCTGGCCATGGCCCAGGCGATCTTGCAAAACCACCTGTGGGACGGTTACCAGGTGACGCTGGGCGAAGAGCTGACCTTCATGGTCAGGCTCTGGGGTCGCTTCGAGGACATCCAGCCTGTCCCCCAGGTGCTCGAGCTGCTCATGGCCCTCTATGCCTCGCTCCCCAAGGACCCTGCTCTCGAACCGCTGGACAGGGCCTATGCGGACGCCTCCTGGGAGCAGCGCAAGTCGAGGCGGTGGGGCGGGATCGACGGCGGCATGAGCAAGACGGCGGCGCGCGCCTTCATCCGGCGGTTCCCGTCCGTTTCGTCCGCCAACCCGCTGGTCGATGCCAAGCGCTGACGCCGGTGGCGGATCCGTGGTGGGGCCTGAGCCACTGCCGGATCCGTTCCGGCGTTGGTTCTGCCGGATCGGTCGTCGTATGATGCCGGGCCATGATCGACCTCATGCGGCGCCCCGCCCGTTCCCTGGCCCTCGCCGGCCTCCTCGTCCTCGCCCTCCTGGTAGCGGCCGCCTGTCACAAGAGCGACCAGGGCGATAACGCCGCGGCAGGCGGCGGTACGGCTCCGGCCACGACCGCCACGGCGCCCGCGGCGCCCGCCGCCGGGGCCACGCCCGCCACCCCGCTCAAGGTGGTCGCCCTGGGCATCGGCAAGGCCGTCGGCCCCGACAACAAGGTGACCGCCGAGGTGGACACCTTCGCTCCCGGCGACACCTTCTATGCCGCGGTCGGCACCACCGGCGGCCCGCCGGCCGCGCCCGCCAAGCTCACCGTGCGCTGGTCGTCGGTGAGCCACAGCGGCGCCGAGACGCCGATCGGCGAGGAGACCAAGAGCATCTCGCCCACCGGCGACGCCTCGACCGAGTTCCACACCGCCAAGGCCGGGGGCTGGCCGGTCAGCGACTACAAGGTGGAGATCCTGCTCGACGGCCAGTCGGTGGCGGTCAAGGCGTTCCGGGTAGCGAAGTAGGCGCCGGCGGGGTGCCGGAAAGGTCGTCCGCCGGCAGCAGGGTCTGCTCGGCGGCGGCCAGGGCGCCCATCTGCAGCAGGAACGCCAGCACGCCGAAGTAGTTGTTGTTGAACACCCGCGAGAAGAAGTAGACCCAGAAGGACACCAGGAAGGCGGCGAGCATCGCCTGCGCCACCGCCGGCCGGCGCGCCAGCCGCACCAGCAGCAGGGCGGTGAGCGGCAGGGCGGTGAGCAGCAGGTAGGGGGTCAGGTCGTAGTAGGCGGCGCGGTCGGGCGCCCAGCGCAGCACGGCGGCGAGCATGGCGAAGCCGAAGCCCGGCGTGCCGCCGAGCGGATAGCTGTCCCGGCTCAGGCCGGCGTTGAAGCGGTAGACGTCGTCGACGAAGTCCGCCGGTCCCCAGACCAGGAAGGGCAGCACCAGCGCCGCGAACAGCAAGGCGCCGAGGAGCAGGCCGCGCCGCAGCGTGGGCCGCGGCCAGGTGCGCCAGGCGCAGACCAGCAGGAACGGCGCCACCAGCCAGGCGAACTGCTTGATGGCGCAGGCCAGCGCCAGGCAGCCGAAGAAGGCGAGGGCGTGCCGGCGCGCCAGGGCGACCAGGGCGAAGAGCAGGAAGGCGACGACGTAGACGTCGTTGCGCCCCACCACCAGGAACGGCACCACCAGCGGGTTGAGCGCGAAGCAGGTCTGCGCCAGCTCGCCGGCGCCGCGGTGGCGGAAGGCGAGCGGCGCCAGCCAGACGCCGGCCGCCCAGAGCAACAGGTAGACCAGGCGCTGGTCGAACGGCACGCCGGCCGCGTCGGCCAGCGCGATCAGCGGCGCCGGCAGCAGGAAGCTCGCCGGCAGGTAGGGGTTGTGGCGCAGGATGCCGGGGATCGCCACGCCGGCGAGCGGCGTCGAGGAGAAGTCGGCGGCGTAGGGGTTCACGCCGCGCAGCAGGAAGCGCGCCGACTCCTCGGTCTGGATGACGCCGCCGTCGTGGGCGAAGCGCAGGGGCTCGCCGCCGCCGAAGCGCTGGCAGGCGCGGCTGGCGATCGGCAGCGCCACGATCAGCACGCCCAACACCGCCAGGGTGGTGCGCTTGAGGGTGCCGTACCAGCGGCGCGCGGCACCCGCCGGCAGCGCCAGCGTCGCGGTCAGGAACAGCAGCAGGGTGGCGACGGCGCCGACCGCCAGCACGGTGCGCAGCACCTCGCCGTCCCAGCGCGTGAACTGCCGCAGGGTGGAGAAGGCCGGATCGCCCGTCACCTGCAGGGCCACCGTCATGCCGAGCAGGAACAGCAGCCAGGGGTCGAGCGCCAGCAAGGGATCGCCGGCTGCCGCCGTTGCCGCTCTTCCTG
>DATGHG010000268.1:0-2637 GCA_035308185.1 Thermoanaerobaculia bacterium
CCGCCGCCGCCGCGAGCAGCGCCGCGAAGTGCCGCACCAGCCTGGCGGCGGTGGCGCCGGCGAACAGCTCGGCGTCGTATTCGAGCCCGCCGGTGATCGTCTCGCCCTGCGCTTCGGCCGACAGCACCAGGTCGAACATCGCCTGGCTGCGTTCCACCCCGACCGGGCGCAGCTCGAGGTCGCTCAGCCGGATCGGCGCCGGCGGCACGTTGTCGACCTGCAACATGACCTGGAACAGCGGGTTGATCCGCAGATCGCGCTCCGGCGCCAGCTCCTCGACCAGCCGCTCGAACGGCAGGTCCTGGTGCGCGAAAGCGTCGAGCGCCGTCTCCCGCACCCGCGCCAGCAGGGTGTGGAAGTCCGGCCCGCCGGCGAGGTCGATCCGCAGCACCAGGGTGTTGGCGAAGAAGCCGATCAGCCCCTCGAGCTCCAGCTGCTCGCGGTTGGCGATCGGCGTGCCGATCGCGACGTCCTCTTCGCCGGTGTAGCGCGCCAGCAGCGCCGCGAAGCTCGCCAGCAGCACCATGAACGGCGTGACCTGCTCGCCGAGGGCGAAGCCGCGCAGCCCGGCCGTCAGCGCCGGCGCCAGCCGCAGTTGCCGCGTTGCCAGCGGCCCATGTCCCACCCGCCGGGGCCGGTCGGTGGCCAGCGGCAGCGCCGGCGGCAGCCCGGCCAGCTGGCGCCGCCAGTACCCCAGCTGTTCCTCCAGGCGCTCTCCCGACAGCCAGCGCCGTTGCCAGACCGCATAGTCCGCGTACTGCACGGGCAGCGGCGCCAGCGGCGCGGGCCGGCCGGCAGCCGCCGCCCGGTACAGCGCCGCCACGTCGCGCATCAGCACCTGCAGCGACCAGCCGTCGGCGATGGCATGGTGCACCGTCAGGCCGACGACGTGCTCGCCGGCGGCGATCGCCACCAGCACCGTCCGCAGCAGCGGTCCGTCGGCCAGCACGAAGCGGCGGCGCGAGAGATCGGTGGTGACCCGCGTCATCTCCGGCTGCCGCCGAGCCTCCGGCAGGCCCCGCAGGTCGGCCATCGGGAGGAGCGCCACCGGCGCCGGCGGCGCGATCCGCTGCACCGGCTGGCCCGCGACCTTCGGGAAGCTGGTGCGCAGCGACTCGTGGCGGGCCAACAGCCCCGCCAGCGCCGCCGCCAGCGCACCGAGCGAGAGCGCGCCGCGCATCCGCACCGCCATCGCCAGGTTGTAGGCCGAACCGGCCAGCTCGAGCTGGTCGAGCACCCAGAGCCGCTGCTGCGCGAACGACAGCGGCAGGTCGACGCCGGCATCGCGCGGCACCGGCACCAGCGGCACGGCCGGCCACCGCGGCGCCGCGGCGGCGGCCGCCGCCACCATCCCGAGATCCGCGGTCTCGATCTGCCGGTCGGGCTCGATCGCCCGCGCCAGGGCGGCCAGGGTCGGCCCCTCGAACAGCTTGCGCAGTGGCAGCTCGACGCCGAACGCCTCGCGCACCCGCGCCATCAGCTGGGTCGCGGTCAACGAGTGGCCGCCGAGCTCGAAGAAGTTGTCGAAGACGCCCACCCGCTCGCGGCCCAGCACCTCCGACCAGAGGCCCGCCAGCCGCTGCTCGACCGGCGTCCGCGGCGCGACGTAGACCCGCGCCTGCTCCTCCACCTTGGGCAGCGCCCGGCGGTCGACCTTGCCGTTGGGCGTCAGCGGCACGGCGGCCAGCCCGACCCACGCGGTCGGGATCATGTAGTCGGGCAAGGTCTGGGCGAGATGGACGCGCAGGACGGGGATCAGGGCGCTCACCGCGGCCATCGCCGGCGACACCGCCGCCGCCGCGGAAGGCGCCGGCGCCGGCGCGGCAACGTCCTGGCGCGGCACCACGTAGGCCACCAGCCGGCCGCCGCCGACCGCGTCGGCCACCGCCACCGCCCGTTCCACCGCCGGGTGCGATTCCAGCGCCGACTCCACCTCGTCCAGCTCGATGCGGAAACCGCGCACCTTCACCTGGTGGTCGATGCGGCCCAGGAACTCGATCCGCCCCTCGCTGTCGTGGCGCGCCAGGTCGCCGGTGCGGTACAGCCGGCCTCCCGCCTCGCCGTCACCCTCGCCGGCGCCACTGGCTCCACTGGCTCCACTGGCTCCACTGGCTCCAGGCACCGCCCGCGGGTCCGGCACGAACCTTTCGGCGGTCAGCTCCGGCCGGCCGCGGTAGCCGCGCGCCACCCCGGCGCCGCCGATCCACAGCTCGCCGGGCACTCCCACCGGCACCGGCTCCCACCAGCGGCTGAGCAGCACCAGCGAGGTGTTGGCGATCGGCGGCCCGATCCGCACCGGCGCCCCCGCCGTCACCCGGTCCGCCGCCGACCACACCGTGGTCTCGGTGGGACCGTAGACGTTCCAGACCTCCGCCGCCCGCGCCGCCAGCTCGCCGGCCAGCCGCTCCGGCAGCGCCTCGCCGCCACACAGAGCCTTGAGCCCGGGGGTCCCCGCCCAGCCGGCGTCCACCAGCAGCCGCCAGCTCGACGGCGTCGCCTGCAGCACCGTCGCCCCGGAGACCGCCAGGCGACGCCGTCGAGCTGGCGGCTGCTGGTGGCGCGGGCAGCGGAGGTCTGGAACGTCTATGGCCCCACCGAGACGACCGTGTGGTCGGCGGCGGACCGGGTGACGGCGGG
>DATGHG010000269.1:0-3020 GCA_035308185.1 Thermoanaerobaculia bacterium
TGATTCGGTACGCGCAGCGGCAGGCTCCAGATCGATTTGGGCGCGTTGAGGCTCGCGGCATCCGTCGCCAGCTGCCACTCGCCGCTGTCGTCTCCGGCTGCGACGACCAGGGACAGACCGTCCGTCGGCGGCGTGGTCCGGCACGGCGCAACGGCCGCGCAGCCGATCCAGCCCATTGCCGTGGCGGTGCAGAGAAGGCCACGAGTCACAGCGTTCAGCCTCATGAGGCGCCTCCCTTTCAAGGAGTACCGGTGGGTTTATGGACCATGAATCCGCCTGAGCAGTAGGGGTTGCCGCCACCGCAAGGCGGGCTGGTCAGATGGGGCACGGGAAGGATGTCGGGTGTCGCATCGGTGAGCGTGTAGAACCAAAGAAAATGCGCGAGCCAGGCCGCGTCGTGGCTGCCGTCGAAGGGCTTGCCGAGCACCAGGGCGGCGGGCAGGTCGAGGAGAGTCAGGTCGATCTCCGTCTCGCCCGGCGCCGGGCTCAACCTCAACTGCCGTGTAGGCCCCGGTGTCGCGGCATAGGACGTCAGTGTCACGTCCACAAACCCCTGCGGCACGCTGGCCGTGAGCTCAGTCTCGCCATAGAGCTGCTTGCCGGGTGCCGCCGAGAGGTCCACCTCGGCTCCGGGCGAACCTACCTTGGCCTTCAGAGAGGCGTAGTTGAAGAGCGCCGTCTGCGTTGGGCAGAGGTCGTCCCGCAGCGGTCCCATGGTCGCGAGCGATCCGGTAGTGAACGCCAGGCGCGCGGCGATGCGCTGCTGCGCGAAGGCGGTCTTGCCGAAGCAATCCTTGCTGACGATGCCGTGAACCCCCGCAATGTCTTGCACGTGCGGCACCAGGTCGAGGTTCGAACCGGTCATGACGACGCCGCTGCCTTGCAGCGCGGGAATCGAGATGTCGTCATGGTTCAACTCGATCAAGGTGTCGGCACCGTCGACGACGCCGAGCGCGGGTTGCTGGCCTGCAGGTAGCAGGTTTTTCGTCTGGATCTTCAGGTAGGCATAGTGGAAAGGAGGCTGAAAGGTGAAGTTCTTCGCCATCTTGGGCAGGCGTTGCCGATCCGGATCGGTCGAGGCGCTGACCGCCATCGCGGTGACCTGCGTCGGTTTCGCCGCGTCAGCGCCTTCGGTCACCAGCGCCACGAGGCCGTCGAAGTCCACTTTCAGGGTGACCGGCGCCGCCAGCAGCTGCGCGGCCTGGAACTTCACGGGCGCCTGCCGGCCAGCTGGCGCCTGCGCTCGTAGACCGGAAGTTGGCGCGGCCGGGCTGGCGACTTGCTGCTGCTGCCCGGCGCATCCCGCCGCCAAGGCGCACAGGATGAGCGCTACGGACCGGGAAGGCTTTCGGTGCATCATGGCGATCCTCCATTCGAAGAGTCCGGGTAATGGGGCCTGCAGGGCCCCGGCTGACCTGGCGGCGCTCGAGGGCGCCGCCCATGAGCTGAAAGCCGGCCCAGGCGGCCGGGTTGGCGGGAGCGCGAGCCAGGAATTGGAGCTGGGCGTGGTGGAGCGCGTCCAGCGGTGAGCTGCCCCTGGCGAGGTACCCGTGAACCGCGCCCAGGAACGCCGCTGCCGTGGCGTCGTCGACATTCCAGAGGCTGGCGATGACGGCTGGGACACCCGCAGCCAGGAAGTTGCGGGCGAGGCTGAGGTTGCCCTCCATGGCGGCGGCGGGTCCGGTGGCGGTGCCGCAGGCGGCCAGGATGACGAGGCGAGTGCCGTGCAAACTCAGATCGGCGAGGTCCATGGCGCGGAGCAGGTCGGCGCGCTCGCCAGTCCCGCCGAGCTCCGAGCGCCGTGCGGGAGCCAGGAGGAGCGCGGAACCGCCATGGACCCCGGGATCGGGCACCGCATGTCCCGCGATATCGATGAGCTCTCCGGCCGCCAACGCCGCCAGCACCCGGCTGCGCGTTGCCGCGGTGCCGCGTAGCACGACCGCCCGGGGATAGAGCCGCGCCAACTGCTGCACTTCGCGCGTCACGTCAGGCAGCGGCGCCAGTTGCGCGAAGGCGGCACGGTCGAAGGCGTCACCGGCGACCGCCAGGACGGAGCGAGGCAGACCCGAGAACCGCCGCTCGGCGGCGATCGCACGGAGATACACGCGAGCGCTGGGTGCGACCTCGATGGCATGGTCCTGGACCAGGAAGTGCCGGCTGCGGGCATCGAGCAACGCGGCGAACGGGAGGTCCGCGAGCGGTCCGTCAGGAACGATCGCCAGCGCCGCGACCCCGGTGAGCAACGGCTCGATGGGCGCGATGAGCAGGGCATGGAGGTCGCGCAAGGCGGCGAGGTCCGGCGTGGCGCTCGCCAGGTCGCGGCGGGCGGCGGCGACCCTCTCGGCGAGGCGCCGCGAGCCGGCCGGCAGGGCGGCGGCATCGATGCTGGTGCTCCCGACGACCCAGGCGAGGGTCTGGTCCGCCTGCACCGCATACTCGACGATTCGCGTCCCAGGCGGCAGCTGCCGCTGCAGGTCGCGCAGGCTGTCGCGGGCAGGCTCGCCCGCGCCGCTCTCGGCCACCGGAGCGCGGAGCCGGTCGAGCAACGAGCGGGCCCGTGCCCGGTCGGCGGCGAGGAAGGCGCTCACCTCGTCGTGCAGGTCGGCGTGCTCGAGGCGCACCAAGTCGTCCGAGATCGCTTGCGCCTGCTCGAAGTAGGCAATCCTCGCGAGCTCGCCCGGCAGCGTCGCGCGGGTTGCCTCGTAGCTCGAGAGAGCTCGGTCGAGATCCTCGCGGGCGTCGCCGAGCCTGCCGCTGGCGCGGAACGCGGCCGCACGCTCGCGCAGCGCGGCCGCGGTGTTGATCGCGTAGCCGACGCCGGCGTAGAAGCCGATGGCCCGGTTCAGCAGCGCGATGGATCGCGCTGGATCGCGCGGCCGCAGGACCTGGGCCTCTGCAAGGTCGAGGTCGGCGGCAAGGCGCTGCCGGTGCCGCAGGTCCAGGACGCGGGCGAGGCGCCGCCGGCCGGCGGCGATGTCGGCTGCCGCCGCGTCGGCCTTCCCGAGCCCGGACTCGATCAG
>DATGHG010000270.1:0-7313 GCA_035308185.1 Thermoanaerobaculia bacterium
GCTCTCGCGGCAGAGGGCGGCGCGGAAGCTCGCCAGGTCGGCGTCGAGCACCTCGAGGCCGCCGGGATCGAGGGCGGCGAGGGCCGCCCGGCCGCTCACCAGTTGCAGCGACGCGCGCTTCTTGCTGCTGGCCTCGGTGAGCAGCAGCGTGCCGGACGAGAAGTCGAAAGCGGCGAGGCCGTTGCGCCCGGGGATCGGCGGCACCGCCGCCGGCACCGCCAGCCCTGCCGCTGCCGCCGCCGGCCGCCAGCGCAGCCGCCCGGCGACCATGAGATGCAGCACCAGGAAGAGATCGCCGTCGAGCGCCAGCACGAGGCGTTTGCCCAGGCGCCGCACGTCGAGGACGTGCCGGCAGGCGGCGCTGGCCAGTGGCGGCGTCACCGAGCGCAGCAGGAAGGGGCTCGCCAGCCGCACTCCGAGCAGGCTCTGGCCGACGACGAGCGGCGCCAGGCGCTCGACGTAGAGGGTGACGTCGGGGAGCTCGGGCATGGGGAGATGCCGGGGCGAGCCGCGCGGATGACGGTCTCAGAGTTGGGCGGCCTGGGCCGCCGCCGCCAGGAACCGGCGCAGGATTGCGACTCCCTGCGTGAACTCATCATGGAGGCGAGCGTGATCGACGCCCGTGTAGCCGTGCGCGATGCGATTGCGCAACCCGGTGGCGGCGCGCAGGCCATCCGCCAGACCACGATCGATCGCTCCGTGCCGGGCGAGCAGATCGAAGGTCGAGGAGGCGTCCGGGGGCGGGGGCCAGCCGGCGTCAGCCACCCAATGGGCAGCGAGATCGATGACGTCCTGGATGGCAAGGAGCAGATAGAAGCTCGCCAGGTCACGGCCCTTCGAGTCGGCCAGGAATTGCTCGCGCGGCCGCGCGACGAGCGCTTCGGCCTGTTCGAGGCGAGCCGTTGCGGCCGCGACCTTTTGCCTGGCGACGTCAGGTCGTACCATGCGGCGGGCCTGCTTTCTCCCGGAGGCGCCGGATCGCCGCCTCGTTGATCCGCCGTGCCGTTGGTGCCCAGTCCCACCAGTCGATCATGGCGCGGGCTCGGAAGTCCACCCAATCGTCGCGGTCGCGAGCCAGGAGGAGCACGCCGTCGGTGGCGATCTCGAAGCGCAACAGCGGTGGCGCGGCGTCGAGGAACACCAGGTCGACCTCGCGCCCGGCGGCCCGCCCCAGGTCGGCCTCGAGCTTCTGGCGGAGCTCGGGTGTGTCCGGTTCGAGGAGCAGCGCCAGGTCGACGTCGCTGCCGGCATGGTCGCCGCCGCGGGACACCGAGCCGAAGACAGCGGCAAGGCGGACCGCGGGGAAGGCTTGCAGGACTGCCCGCAGCCGCTCACGCAACTCCATGCCGTGATGTTAGCAGGCACGGCGCTGGACCAGGGGGAGTCGGCCGCCCGGGTCAGCGAGGGGTAGTGCTCGAGCACTACCCAGCGAGGCGCCGCCTCGACTTCCGCCGTGACTTCTGGGACGATCCAGCCGTGCGCCGCGCTGGTCAACCTTACCCGTGAGCGCTGCCGCGATGACCGAGCCGCCGATCGTCTGCACCCTGACCACGCCCGAGCTGCGCGAGCGGCGCGACGGCTTGCTGCGGCGGGTGGGCGCGCGGATGCTGGCGTCGCGGCCGCTGGCCGATGCCGGCGGCGGCTGGGAGCTGCGCTTCCCGGGCGACGAGGCGGCGGTCGCCGACGTGCTCGAGCTGGTGCGGCTCGAGAGCCGGTGCTGCGCTTTCCTCCGCTTCCGGGTGACGCTCGAGCCGGCGGGCGGCGAGGTGGCGCTCGAGGTCAGCGGGCCGCCGGGCGGCGCGGAAATCCTGGTCCGCGAGCTGATCCCGGAGCTGCCGGCGCCCGTCGCAGCGCCAGGCCGCCGCCCAGGATGAGCGCGGCGGCGAGCGCCGTCGCCGCGGCGCCGAGCAGGAAGCCCGGCGGCAGGTAGCGCAGCTCGACCGCGGCGGCGCCCGCCGGCACCAGAACTCCCAGGAAGCAGCCATCGACCGTGCGCGTGGTGAGCGCGCGGCCGCCAGTGCGGGCGCGCCAGCCGTCTGCCAGGAAGGACGTCGCCAGCAGGCGATCCTCGGCCGCGGGCGCGAAGGTGACGGCAACCGCACCCGGGCGCGAGGAGGACAGGCTCGGGATCGCGAAGCCTCCCGGCCAGCGGCCCGGAGCGGCCGGTGTGTCTTGCTCCGGATCCAGCGCCACGGCCGCGCCGTCGCGGAGGCCCCGCACCCACGCTTCGAGCCGCGGCCGGGCGACGAGCTCGACGGTCCGTGGGAAGAACGCTCGCGGCAACGCCCGCGGATTGGTCAGCAGCAGATACGGCTTGAAGTCCAGGCCATGGACGGTCTGCAACCGAGGCGGATTGGCAAGGTAGCGATTGGAGACGACCGCCCGCACGCCCAGGAAGTCCAGCAGCGGATGGTCGAGGTGCTCGAACGGCGAATAGTAGCGGTAGACGCCGGGACGGAAGCCAAAGGCCCAATCCAGGACATGGACGTACGCTCGTGGCGCGAGCGGGTTGTTGGGCCGCACCTCGGCGACGCCGTAGGCCGGCAGGACCGCCGGATAGACCATCATCCCGGCGCCGACGGCGCGTCCCTGGATGGCATCGCCGGCGAGCGGCAACAGGCGGTCGACGAGGCTGGCGCGGGGGAAGAACAGCGCCGCATCGCCGCGCGGCAGGAGCCGCTGCGACCATGGGACCAGATCCAGCGCCGTCACCGCCAGCAGGATGGAGATGCCCAGCCGGCGCCGGCACAGGCCCGCGCCGGCCCCGGCTCCGGCTCTGGCGCCGGCCCCGGCTCCGACCCTGGCGCCGGCCCCGTCTCCGGCTCTAGCTCCGACTCCGGCTTCGACCGCGAAACCGAGGGCGATGCCCACCCAGAGCAAGATGGCGGTGGGAGAGTGATCGACCCACAGGGCCGCCGCGGCGACGCCGGCCGCGCCCAGGTGGGGTAGCGAGAGCCGGCGGAGCCGGCGCAGCCGGTCGATCCCCAGGGCGCCGGCGACCGCCAGCGCCAGGCAGGAGACGAGCAGGGCTCGCTGGTAGGCCGGCACGCGCAGCAACGGGACGGCGAGCGCCAGCCGCTCGAAGGGCGCGAGCTCCGACGCCAGCGCCAGGGCCGCCAGCGCGAAGATCAGCAGCGGCGCCGCTTTGCGCCGGGCGCTGGAAAAGACGGCGATGCCGGCGCCGGCCAGGGCGACGAGGCCGGCGTAGCCGCTGAGCGCGTCCGGCCAGTCCCATGGTCCGCGGAAGGGTCCTTCATAAGCCTTCCCGAAGACCTCCGGCCCCAGCGGCGCCAGCCAGAACCTGACGCTCGCCGGCGCGAACCAGCTGCTCGGCCAGAGATCGAACGCGGCGAACTGCGAGGGTGGCCGGTTCTGTTGATCCTCGCTGCGTTGCGACTGCCTGGCGGCGATGGCGAAGGGTACGATCTGGACCGCCGAGAGGCACACGCCCAGCACCACCGCCGCCGCGGCCCTGGCGAGGCCCGAGCGGCTGCTCCGGCCGGGGCGCCGGTACCAGCAGGCAGCCAGGACGGCGAGCGCCAGGCCTGCCAGCGCGACCTCCGGATGACCCGCCAGCATCAGCAGCGCGACCGTGGCGCAGGCCCCGATCCAGGCGCCGGTGCGGCGCGACCGCACCGTGCACACCAGGCTGAGGACGACCCATGGCACCCAGGCCGCGGCGGCGGTGTGGGCGAACAGCGCCCAGGCCATGAGGCCGCCGCCCAGGCTGAAGGCGAGCCCGGCAAGCGCCGCCGCCAGACGCGAGGCCGACAGGCGTTGCGCCAGGAGCACCGTGCCCTCGTAGGCCACCAGCAGCTTGAGCGCGAGCGCCGCGAGCAGGAAGTGCCGGAGGGGGAAGCATCGCGCCAGCCAGGCGACCGGTGACACGGCCTGCGCCTGCGGGTTCACCCAGGGCGAGCTGCCGCCGTCGAGCCGGTCCGACCAGAGCGGGAGATGGCCGTCCGCGACGGCCCGCCTGACCTCCGCTTCCCAGGGCAGGAACTGATAGGTCGTGTCGCTGAGCTGAGCGTGGGGTCCCGGCTTCTGAGGCGGTCCGGGAAACACCCCTGCCGGGGTGGGGACCAGCAGCAGCCCGCCGGCCCACCAGGGCGACAGCACCGCCAGCGGCAGGCAGATGCCGGTGAGCGCCACCCACCACCGGAGACGGACCCCGGCGCCGCGCAGCGAGCGCGCGATCAGGCAGCAGGCGAGCTGCATTGCCGCGAGGCCCGCGGCCAGCCCGGCGAACAGGGCGACGGCTGGCATGGAGACCAGGCCGGCGGCAGGGATGCTCACCGCCGCGGCGGAGCGATGCGTTCCGCCAGCTCGAGTTGCAGCAGGCGCATGAAGTCCTGGGCGTTGGTGATGACGCCGAAAGCCTGGTGGGTGCCGCGGTCCTTCAGCTTGTGCACCACGAACTCGGTCTGGTCGACGCAGATGGTGGTGATCTCGGCCAGCGAGCCGTCGGGGCGGACGCAGAAGGTGGGCAGCATGTTGCCGGCGGCGATGGCATGCAGGGCGGTGGCGACCATCACCACCATGGTGGCCCGTACGGTGAGCTCGCGCATGGCGGCCTGGGCGTCGAGCGCCGAGACCATGGTCTCCGGCAGCGGGCCGTCGTCGCGGATCGAGCCAGCGAGCGCGTAGGGCGTGGCGGTCACGGTCAGGGCGTGCATGATGCCGCTGCGCAGACGTCCGGAGTCGATCAGGGCCGCGATCGAGCCCGCCTTCTTCACCTCGTTGATGGCGCGCATGTGGGTGCTGTGGCCGCCGGCGGTGCCGGAGCCGTCCGCCATCATGCCGAGCGTGGTGCCGAACAGCGCGGCCTCGATGTCGTGGACCCCCACCGCGTTGCCGGTGATGACGCCGTGGCAAAAGCCCTGGTGGATCAGCCATTCCATGGCGATCCGGCCGCGAGCGTGCACCAGCGCCGGGCCGATGATCCAGAGGATGAAGCCGCCGGCGCCGCGGTGGCGCAGGAACTCGCGGAAGATGCCGTCGTAGTTGACCGGCTTCTCGCGGCTGACCTCGGAGGCCATGAACGAGAACGCCTCCGGCAGACGGGTGTCGTCCACCTCCTCGACGAAGCCGCGATCCCAGACCAGCACGCCTTCGGAACCATCCTCGGCGCTGGCGGTGGCCACCAGGTCGCCCTTGCGCACCAGCCGGAACTCCTTGGTCTCGAGGCGCCCCGCCGCCGGGTCCCAGACCAGGTGCGAATCCATGCGCGGCCGCTCGGGCATCCGCCAGGCGCCGCCGACCCGGACGTAGGTGGGATGGTTGGTGGTGGACATGAAGCCGTCCGGCAGCACGGTGTCGGCCGGCGCCGGCGCGAACCGGCACTCGGGGGCGGCAGCCAGGTGCGGCTCGGAAAAATCGGGCGGGTGGTACATCCGCCGGCATCGTAGCCAACCGCGACGGGGGCGGCAAGGGTATCCTTTGGCCGAACCGAGGCCGAACCGAGGCCGAACCGAGCGGAACCACCGCCAAGGAGGACGTCGTGCTGCAGGGATTGCGAACCGCCCTCTATTTCGTCCCCGACGTCGCGCAGGGTCGTGACTGGTACGCGCGGACGCTGGGTGTGCAGCCCTATTTTGACGAGCCGTTCTACGTCGGCTTCAACGTCGGCGGCTTCGAGCTGGGGCTGCATCCCGGAGCGCCGGAGACCGGCCACCAGGGGGGCGTCGAGGTCTATTGGGGCGTCGCCGAGATCCAGGCCGGGCTCGACCATTTCCTGGCGGCCGGCGCCTCCAAGTTGCAGGAGATCCAGGACGTCGGCGGCGGCATCAAGGTGGTCCAGGTGCTGGATCCGTTCGGCAACCGCTTCGGGCTGATCGAGAACCCCCATTTCGGCAAATAGCGGATGCTGCTCGCCGAGCTGGCCGCCGCCCCGCGCCGGGTCGCGGGCACCCGCTGGCGCGGGGAGAAGCAGGGGCGTGGGATCAGGCCGTCGTGCGCAGCAGGCCGGCGAGGTCGAGGCGCGGGATCAGGCCGCCGTGCGCAGCAGGCCGGCGAGGTCGAGGGGATCGGTGCGCATGGCGAGGGCGCCGTCCGGCGTGTGCGGCCACTGCTCCCGGGGCCGGTCCCAGTACAGCTCCACGCCGTTGCCGTCGGGGTCGGCGAGATAGATTGCCTCGCTGACGCCGTGGTCCGAGGCGCCCTGCAGCCGGGTTCCCGCGTCGAGGACCCGCCGCACGGCGGTTGCGAGCGCGGGCCGCGTCGGGTAGCGGATGGCGAGGTGGTACAGGCCGGTATGGGCGGGCGGCGGTGGCGTGCCGCCGCGGCTCTCCCAGGTGTTGAGGCCGATATGGTGGTGGTAGCCGCCGGCCGACACGAAGGCCGCCTGCGAGCCGTGGCGGGTGACCAGCTCGAAGCCGAGGACGCCGACGTAGAAGGCGAGCGCCCGCTCGAGATCGGCCACCTTGAGGTGCACGTGTCCGATGTCGGCCCCGGCGGGGATCGTGTAAGCAGGCAGAGTGCGAGTTGAGCTGGTCATGGCCGGCAGCGCGTCCACGCCAAGCCGAAACCGAGCCCGGCAACCAGGAATTCCGCCCTGCCGGGAGTGCCGGCTTGGCGACAGCGCCGGCCGACCTGCCGGGAGTGCCGGCAAGGCGACAGCGCCGGCCGACTTGCAAGGAGTGCCGGCATGGCGGCAGCGCCGGCCGACCTGCCGGGAGTGCCGGCAAGGCGGCAGCGCCGGCCGACTTGCAAGGAGTGCCGGCATGGCGGCAGCGCCGACCGGTCAGCCCCGGCCGGGTCTATGGCAGGCGGCGCAGCGCCGGGGCGGCCAGCCAGAGGCTGGAGAGCAGGATGCCGCCGGCGGCGAGCGCCAGGGTCGGGCGGACCCCGAGGCGCATGCCGAGGTAGCCGCCGAGCAGCGCGCCGAGCGGGAAGACGCCGCGCGCCAGCAGCTCCGTGCCGGCGTTGACGCGACCCAGGACGTGCGGCGGGACGATCCGCTGGCGCAGGCTGACCTCGTTGATGTCGTAAACCGTGAACGCCATGTCGCCGAGCTGAGCGACGATCAACAGCGCTGCCGCGGGCCAGCCGCCCGCGGTGCCTGCGGCCGGCACGATCCCGGCGAGCGGGATCAGCAGCGTCGTCAGCCCGTAGATCGCCGCGGCCGCCAGGAACGTCCGTCCGAGCGGGAACCGGCGCTCGAGTCGCGGCGCCAGGAAGGCGCCGGCCATGGCGCCGGCGCCGCCGGTGGCGACGACGATGCCGATCACGGCGGGCCGCAGGTGCAGCACGTCCACCGCGAAGAGCATGTAGAGCGCGCCGAAGAAGCCGTGGAACACCCAGGCGGTTGCCGA
>DATGHG010000271.1:0-2860 GCA_035308185.1 Thermoanaerobaculia bacterium
GGACCTTTCCCGCAGCCAGGGAAGCAGGGCGACGGCGCCGCCGATGCCACACCACAGCGCGATCCCCGTCCATGCTGGCGGCGGCACCGCCGCGAGCACCCCCAGGCCCGCCATGCCGGCGCCGGCGGCGAGGTGCACGGCCCAGAGCTGCCGGCGCGAGACCTGCCGCAGCTGGGCGTAACAGAGCGGCAGGCCGGTGGCGACCAGCGCCAATCCCAACGGCCGTAGGTAGGCTGGCCCGGCCCAGGAGTTGTGGATGAGCCGTGGCAGCAGCGCCATGACGGTGCCGACGACCGCGGCGTTGCACCCCATCGCCAGCGCCAGCAGGTCCCCCGCGGGGCCGCGGAGCGGGCGGCCCCGCATGCCGGCCGGCAGCATCAGGCTGCCGGCGAGCACGGCGTAGGTGATCGCGCCGGTCCAGGCGCCGGCCGCGCCGAGGCCGGCCGCCAGCGCCAGCAGCACCAGGCAGGCGAGGCCGTGCGCGAGTCGCCGTGAGGTCCGGCGCGTGCGCAACGTCGCCACCGACAGCAGCGCCACGCCGGCGGCGAGGGCGGCGATCCCCCAGGCCGCGCCGAAGGCGCGCAACGGGTCGTAGATGGGCCTGGCGAACTGGCGAGGCGCCACCAGCATGAAGGCGCCGACGAAGCTGCAGAACAGGCCCATGGCCCAGCGCAGGCTGACGCCCGACAGCGCCGGCGGGTGGGCGGCCTCGCCGCCGGCGGACGGTCCGGGCGGGACGTCGCCGGTGGGCGGCGGGATGCCGGCTGGAGGAGTCGGCGAGGCCTGAAGCATGCCGAAGGAACGCGTGGCAATCCGGAGCATGAAAGGGGGCGCCGCCTGCCGGCGCCGGCCGCCGGCCCATCCGGCCCGGCGGCTCTGGCGCCCCGGAGCTTCCGGGGCCTCCCGCAACAATAGCGGATTTGCGGCCCGCGGCGCGGCGCCACACGACACCCAGGCTCCGCGCTGGCCTCCGGTGTGCCGCAGCCCACCCGCGGTTGCAACCAGGAGGCAGGCCGGCGCGTTATATCGAGCGGCATCTGCCCGACGCCGGTTTACAATCCCTGTTCCCCGTTCGCCCTCGCCGGCCAGGTCCGGCGGTCGAACCGTCAAGGAGACTCATGCCCGCATCGTCGATGACCCGTTCCGTCCGGTCTCGCCGCTCCTTCCGCCTGGCGCTCGCGGCGCTGGCCGCCATCTTCGCTGGCGCCGCCGCGCCGGCGGCCGGCCCGGCGGGGCCGTCGCCGGCTTCCACGCCGGCCGCTCCGGCGACCGTGGCGACTCCGGCAACCCCGGCAACCCCGGGGACCCCGGGAAATGCCGCGGCCGCCCCGCTGCTCGGCTTCAGCCCCGCCCACGCCGCCGAGGAGCGCGCGCTCGAAGCGCGCTTCGACGCCGCGCTGCGCCGTGAGGAGCTGGCACCTTGGCTGAAGCGGCTCTCGGCGCGGCCGCACCATCTCGGCTCGCCTTACGACAAGGACAACGCCGACTTCATCGCCGGCCTGTACCGGTCCTGGGGCTACGACACCCGCATCGAAGAGTTCCGGGTGCTGTATGCGACGCCGAAGGAACGGCACCTCGAAATGACCGCGCCGCGGGCGTTCACCGCCTCGCTGACGGAGCCGGCGATCCCCGAGGACAAGACCTCCGGCCAGACTTCCGAGCAGCTGCCGCCGTTCAACGTCTATTCGATCGACGGCGACGTCACCGGCGAGCTGGTGTACGTCAACTACGGCGTGCCCAAGGATTACGAGGAGCTTGAGCGCCGCGGCGTCGACGTCAAGGGCAAGATCGCCATCGCTCGCTACGGCGGCTCGTGGCGCGGGATCAAGCCGAAGGTGGCGGCCGAGCACGGCGCCGTCGGCTGCATCATCTACTCCGACCCCCACGAGGACGGCTACTTCCGGGGCGACGTCTACCCGCGGGGCGGCTACCGCAACGACCGCGCCGCGCAGCGCGGCTCGGTGGCCGACATGCCGCTCTACTCGGGCGACCCGCTGACCCCCGGCGTCGGCGCGTCCCCTGACGCCAAGACCTTCGATCTCAAGGATGCCAAGACGCTCACCCGCATCCCGGTGCTGCCGATCTCCTACGCCGATGCCGAACCGCTGCTGCAGGCCCTGGCCGGGCCGATGGCGCCCGAGGGGTGGCGCGGCGCGCTGCCGATGCCCTACCACCTGGGCCCCGGCCCGGCGCGGGTCCACCTTCGCTTGCAGTTCGATTGGAAGCTGGTGCCGGCCTATGACGTCATCGCCCGGCTGCCGGGTTCCGAACACCCGGACGAATGGATCCTGCGCGGCAATCACCACGACGCCTGGGTCAACGGCGCCACCGATCCGCTCTCGGGACAGGTGGCGCTGCTCGAAGAGGCGCACGCCGTCTCGACGCTGGTCAAGAGCGGCTGGCGGCCGAAGCGCACGATCATCTATGCCGCCTGGGACGGCGAGGAGCCCGGCTTGCTCGGCTCGACCGAGTGGGCGGAGACCCACGGCGCGGAGCTGCAGGAGAAGGCAGTGCTCTACCTCAACTCGGACAGCAACGGCCGCGGCTTCCTGGAGGCGGGCGGCTCGCACACCCTCGAGAAGCTCATGGAGCAGGTGGCGCAGGACGTCGTCGATCCCGAGAAGCACATCACCGTCGGGGCGCGCCGGCGGGCCGCGGAGCTGGTGGACGGCACTCCGGAGGAGCGCAAGGAGGCCAAGACCGGCGAGCTGCGCCTGAGCGCCCTGGGCTCGGGCTCGGACTACACCCCCTTCCTGCAGCACCTGGGCATCGCGTCGCTCAACCTCGGCTTCGGCGGCGAGGGCCAGTACGGCCAGTACCATTCGATCTACGACAGCTACGATCACTTCATGCGTTTCAT
>DATGHG010000272.1:0-22655 GCA_035308185.1 Thermoanaerobaculia bacterium
GTCCCGCCGCGGGTGCCGCCGCGCCGCAGCCAGGCGCCGGGGCGGCTCCGGTCCAGGCGACGGCGCCGGGCCGCGGCGCCGCCACCGCCCCCACCATGGCGGATGGCGGCACCTACGTCGGCGAGGTGAAGCTGGCCGACGGCAGCCTGGTGAAGCTCTCCGGCATCGCCTGGTCCGACGCCAGCCCGGTGGCGGTGATCAACGGCCGGGTCATCGGCCCTGGCCAGGGTGTCGACGAGGTGACGGTGGACAAGATCGAGCCGGGGAGGGTGACCCTGCGCCACCGCTCCGGCGCTCTCTTTTACCTGCGACTGAACTGAGCCCGACCGCATCGGCGCGTTGCCGCCCGGCAGCGCGCCCCGGGCACCGGGGCCATCGCCCCGGCCGGTCAGGGCGACGCCCCGATGCCGGTCCGCCGGCACGGATCGAGGAGGATCCTGGATGAGCGACAAGCCGATCACCCATCTGTTCACCGATCTCGGAGGAGTGCTGCTCACCAACGGCTGGGATCACAGCCTGCGCCATCTCACCGCCGACCACTTCGGCATCGACAGCGCCGAGATGGACGAGCGCCACCACCTCACCTACGACACCTACGAGTCGGGCAAGATGGGGCTGGCGGCCTATCTCGACCGGGTGGTCTTCTACGAGCCGCGCGCCTTCAGCCGCGAAGACGTGATCGACTACATCCTGGGCCAGGCGCGCGCCTTTCCGGAGATGATCGACCTGGTGTGCCGGCTCAAGGCCCGCCATGGCATCAAAGTGGCAGTGGTCAGCAACGAGGGGCGGGAGCTGACGGCCGACCGCATCCGGCGCTTCCGGCTGGACGATTTCGTCGATTTCTTCATCGTCTCCAGCTACGTCCACTTCCGCAAGCCCGACGAGGACATCTTCCGCGTCGCGCTCGACATCGCGCAGGCCGAGCCGCGGCGCGTCGCCTACATCGAGGACCGTCCCATGTTCGTCGAAGTGGCAGCCAGCCTGGGGATGCACGCGATCTGGCACCATGGGTACGAGTCGACCCGCGAGCACCTGGCGACGGTCGGCCTGGCACTCGACCCGCCGGCCACCACGCCGGCGTCGCAGGAGGAGAGCTGATGCCCATCCGTCCAGGACCCACCGCGTTCGTGATCTTCGGCGGCGGCGGCGATCTCGCCTGGCGCAAGCTGGTGCCGGCGCTGTACAACCTCTGGCTCGACGAGGCGCTGCCGCAGCACTTCCAGGTGATCGCCATCGACGCCCGCGAGACGGCGAGCGAGGACTACCTCGTCCACCTGCGCGAGGGCATCGACCGCTTCAGCCGCCAGGGCAAGGCGGAGGACGAGCCCTGGCGGCAGTTCAGCTCCCACCTTTCCTACCAGCGCGCCGACTTCGCCGACGGCGCCGCCTTCACCGCCCTGGCGGCGCGGCTCGCCGACCTCGACCGCGGCTGGGGAGCGGAGGCGATCCGGGTCTTTTACCTGGCGACGCCGCCGGCGGTGGTGCAGTTGGTGGCGTCCGGCCTGCAGCAGGCGGGTCTCGCAGCCGACCGCGGCCGCAGCCGCCTGGTCTGCGAGAAGCCGTTCGGCCACGACCTCGACAGCGCGCGCGAGCTCAACGATTACCTGACCCATGCCTTCGACGAGGCGCAGATCTACCGCATCGACCACTACCTGGGCAAGGACCCGGTGCAGAACATCCTCGCCTTCCGCTTCGCCAACTCGGTGCAGGAGCCGCTGTGGAACCGCCGCTACATCGACTCGGTGCAGATCACCGTCGCCGAGACCGTGGGCGTCGAGAACCGCGGCGGTTATTACGAGCACGCCGGGGCGCTGCGCGACATGTTGCAGAACCATCTGTTGCAGCTGCTCTGCCTGGTGGCGATGGAACCGCCGGTGACCTTCGACGCCGACGAGCTGCACAACAAGAAGCTGGACGTGCTGCGCGCGGTGCGGGCGATCCGCCCCGAGGAGGTGACGCAGGTGGCGGTGCGTGGCCAGTACACGGCGGGCTTCGTCGACGGCCAGAAGGTGCCGGGTTACCGCACCGAGGGCGGCGTCAACCCGCGCTCCCGGACCGAGACTTTCGTCGCGCTCAAGCTGTTCGTGGACAACTGGCGCTGGCAGGACGTCCCGTTCTTCCTGCGCACCGGCAAGCGCCTGCCGGGCACCGCCTCGGAGGTCTGCATCCAGTACCTGCCGGTGCCGCACCAGGCCTTCCCGGCGACGTCGATCGACGGCATGCAGCCCAACCGGTTGCTGTTGCGCATCCAGCCGGAGGAGGGCATCGTGCTGCGTTTCCAGGCGAAGCGTCCGGGGGCGGGCATGCGCCTGTCCACGGTCGAGACGCGCTTCAGCTACCGCAACGCCTTCCACACGCCGGAGCCGGAGGCCTACGAGACGCTGCTGCTCGACGTGATGCGCGGCGACGCGACGCCGTTCATGCGCGGCGACCAGGTGAACGAGGCCTGGAAGTTGGTGATGCCGGTCCTGGAGGCGTGGAGCGAGCGCGACGCCGGCGATCTGGCCACCTACGCGGCCGGGACCTGGGGACCGGAGGCGGCCACCAACCTCATCGCCCGCGACGGCCGCGTCTGGCTGGTGCCGAGCGCCCTGACCGATCAGGAGGAGACGCTGCACCCGGCTTAGCAGTGCTGTGGCTCCGGCTATTTTTGCCCGGACTCCTGGGTCAGCCATTGGATCAGCCGTGCGGCCTCGGGTCGCATGGTGCCTTCATGGAAGCGCACGGCCCGAGAATCGCCTCCATCCTCGACGGTGAGGTCGTACTGGAAGGCGTCGCGCGCCGGCGATGCCGGAGGCGCCGGTGGCGAGGGCTGCGCTCCCGCTGGTGCCACCGGCGCGTCGAAGAGGCGGGCCGCCGCCACCAGCTGCTCGAGCTCGCCGGCCTTGTCCGCGGGAAGCTGCGCCGCGTCGATCTCGATCGGCGGCGCCTGCAGACCTGCGAAACCGCCCGAGCGTCGTAGCCGGATGCGCATGGGGAGAGATTCTATCCCGGCCCATCTCCGAGCGCCCCGAGTCGGAGCGGTCGGTGCACCGGAGCAGGACCTCGATCAGATCCAGGGCAACAGCCCGCCTCCGATCACGGTCCAACAAACGTCCTGTCCAGTGGTCTGCGGTACCAGCGCCCACTGCACGAAGCCTTGCTAGGCCGCTGCCAGCCCGCCCATCCCGGTCGAGCCGGCGACGGCGTGACGTCTGGCCGTAGGGTCCGGCTCGACCGGAGCGGCCGGCCGCGCCAGCTCTCCTCGGAGCCGATACCCCACTAGTGTCATGAGTCAGAATTTCGCGGAATAAGTAGGCAACTTAGACCGTTCTCCCCGAAAACAGGGGAGAATCGCCTATGGGCTTCGGCCGACCGAAGGCAGTCTTGGTGCTGAGCGCGGAAGAACAGACCGTTCTGAGCCAATGGGCGCGCCGCAGGAAGACGGCGCAGGCTCTGGCACTGCGTGCGCGGATCGTCCTGGCGTGTGCGGAGAACAACTCGAACCAGCGGGTGGCGGCGGAGCTTGGAGTCACCGATCAGACCGTCGGCAAATGGCGGCAGCGGTTTGTCCGTGACCGGTTGGCTGGATTGCTCGACGAACCTCGTCCAGGCGCGCCGCGAAGCATCTCCGATACCGCCGTCGAGCGAGTGCTGACCCTGACGCTGGAAACCTCCCCTCCGGACGCCACACATTGGAGCACGCGGTCTCTCGCTCAGCGCTCCGGGCTGACTCAAAGCGCGGTCAGCCGCATTTGGCGAGCCTTCGGTTTGCAACCCCACCGTAGTGAGACCTTCAAGCTGTCCACCGATCCGCAGTTCATCGAGAAGGTTCGCGACATCGTCGGTCTCTACTTGGAACCACCAGACCGGGCGCTGGTGTTGTGCGTCGATGAGAAGACGCAGATTCAAGCCTTGGATCGCTCGCAACCACTGCTCCCGATGCGCCCGGGGACTCCACAGAGACGATCCCACGACTACAAGCGCTGCGGGACGACCGATCTTTTCGCTGCTCTCGACGTCCAGACGGGAACGGTTCTGGCACAACTTCACCGTCGTCATCGCTCGAAGGAGTTCCGCCATTTCTTGTCGGCGATCGACCAAGCGGTTCCCGACGATCTCGACATTCACCTGATCCTCGACAACGCCTCCACCCATAAGACCGAGTTCGTCCGCAATTGGCTCGTTCGGCATCCCCGTTATCACCTGCACTTCACTCCTACGAGTGCTTCTTGGATCAATCTCGTCGAGCGCTGGTTCGGTCTTCTGACCGAGAAGCAGCTTCGCCGCGGCGTCCATCGCAGCACAGTGGCGCTGGAAGCGGCGATCCGCAACTACCTCATCCAATACAACCGCCAACCCAAGCCATTCCACTGGCGGAAAACCGCCGACGAGATTCTCGAGTCCCTGGGTCGATATTGTACGCGAATTTCTGACTCAGGACACTAGCGAGCGGCCGGCTTGGATTTGGCGCCGCCGGCAGGCTTCGGGGTGGCGGCGGCTTGCTGCTTCGCCTTGCGGGTTGCGCCAGCCTTCTTGGCGGCGGCCGTCCGGCCCTCGGCGCCGCGGGTGATGTGAGCCTTCTTGGCGGCAGCTCGCCTCGCGGCAGCCGCCGCGGTCGCCTGTGCCTCACGGGTCGCGTGGGCCTTCAGCGCAGCCGCGGAACGGCCCTTGGCGGTGCGCGTGATATGGGCCTTCTTGGCGGCGGCGCGCCTCACGGCCGCCGCCGCTGTCGCTTTCGCCTCGCGGGTCGCGTGGGCCTTCTTGGCGGCGGCGCTTCGACCCCCAGAGCCCCGGCCTTCGTTGTTCTTCTGAGCGCCGGTGGCTTGCAGGCGACTCGCAGTCAGTGCTGCCGGCGCCGATGTTGCGGCTGCCGGCGCTGCCGCGACTGGTGCCGCTACGGCTGCGGGTGACGGCACGTTCGCCGGTGCCGCCGCGGCGGCGGTCACGACGCCGAGCCCGACGCTCTGCCAGGCGGCGCGGAGCTGATCCGCCACCGCCGCGCCGTAGAGGTCGCCGGCGATCTTGTAGGTCTTGTTGGCGCAGTCCTGGAAAGTGTCGTTCGGGCTCAGCGCATGCAGCAGCGCGTTGTACCAGATATGTCCGGCTTGGTCCCAGGCATTACCGCCGAGGCTGACCGCGAAGTTGTAGAACGCCTTGTTGGGGATGCCCGAGTTGATGTGCACGCCGCCGCCGTCCTCGTCGGTGTCCACGTACTTGCTCATGTGATCCGGCTGCGGATCGTGCCCCAGCGTCGGATCGTTGTAAGCGGTGCCCGGCGCCTTGAGCGAACGGATCGCCACTCCCTGGATCCCCGGCATCAGCAGGCCCTGGCCGATCAGCCAGTCGGCGGCGGCGGCGGACTGGCCCTTCAGGTACTGCTTGACCAGGCTGCCGAACACGTCGGAGAGGTGCTCGTTCAGCGCTCCCGACTGACCCTGGTAGACGAGATTGGCCTCGTGCTGGGTGATGCCGTGGGTGAGCTCATGGGCGATGACGTCGACCGAGACCGTGAAGCGGGTAAAGATGCTGCCGTCGCCGTCGCCGTAGATCATCTGCTGTCCGTTCCAGAAGGCGTTGTTGTACCCATTGCTGTAGTGCACCGTCGAGTCCAGCCGCAGCCCGCGGTTGTCGAGCGAGTTGCGCTGGAACACCGCCTGATAGAAATCGTAGGTCGCGCCGGCGCTGTCGTAGGCCTCGTCGGCCGCCGCGTCGCCGGTCGCCGCGGCGCCCTCGCTGCGCACCAGGTTGCCGGGCAGGGTCTCGCCGTGCGCGCCGTCGTAGACGTTGCGCCGCTTCTCCCCGGGCGAGGTCAGGGCGAGCATGACCAAGGGGTTGAGCACCTGCCGCTGGCCGCGGAGCTGAGCGGAGAGATTCAAGGCGTGAAACGCCCGGTCCTGCTGCTGGGCGGTGCCGTTCTCGGCGATCTTGCGCAGGATGTGAGGCGGGATGATGTTGCAATGCACGTGATGCAAGGGCTTCTCGCACATGGCGGACGACCTCCGGCGCGGCGCTGGCGCAAAAAACCATTTTATCACATACGCTCGGCATGCGCTCAGCGTGCCGGACCGCGATAAGCTCGCACGCATGGACGTCTTCCGCCCCGACCGTTCCCAGGCGCAGCCTCCCGCGCACCCCGAGTACTTCGCAGGCCGCGTCTTCATGCACCGCCTGGTGGGCGCCGACCGCTCGCGCCAGCTCGAGATCACCGCGGTGTTCTTCGAGGACGGCGCCCGCACCACGCCGCACACCCATACCACCGACCAGGTGCTCTACGTCGTCACGGGGACCTGTGTCGTCGCCGACGAGGGGGGGCGCCGCCAGGTCGGTGCCGGCGAGTACGTGATGCTGCCGGCCGACCGCTGGCACTGGCATGGCGCGGCGCCCGGCCAGTCGGCGTGCCATGTCTCGTTCCGCCAGCCCGGCCCGAGCGACTGGACGGTCGAGCGCCGGGACTGGTAAGGGCCGGGCCTGCACCGCGCCCTCGGTGCCGCGGGCCGCCGCCGGCATGCGCTAGGATTCTGCGTCATGGTGAGCACTGAGAGTCGAGCCGGTCTCGCGGTTGCAGGTCCTACGATCCGCTCCGTCGCCGTCGGGCTGCTGCTTGCCGGCGCCTTGGCGGCGCTCTCCATGGCCGCATCGGCCACCGGATCTGCCGTCGCCGGCGGCGCCGGGAGCGGGGCGGCTGCGGGCGGCACGGCGATTCAGGGAGGCGCGGCGGCCGGGGGCGGCGTGCGCCTGCCGACCGGCGCGCGGCTCGACCCGGCCGGGCGCTCGTCCGACCTGGGCAACATGCCGATCGCCATGGTCCTGGCGCCGGAAGGGGACCGGGTGGTGGTGCTGCTCGCCGGCTGGCGCGAGCAGGGCATCCAGGTGGTCGACATCCGCAGCGGCAAGGTGCTGCAGACGCTGGCGCTGCCGGCGGCCTTCCTCGGGCTGGCCTTTACCGCCGACGGCCACACCCTGTACGTGGCCGGCGGCTACGAAGACGTCATCTACAGGTTCGACTGGCAGGCGGGGGCGGCCACGCCCGCCGGTGCCATCGCGCTCGCCGAGGCGGGCGCGGCGGCGCGGGGCAGCCGCTACCCGGCCGGGCTGGCGCTGTCGCGCGACGGCAGGTCCATCTACGTGGCCGAAAACCTCGCCGACTCCCTGGCGGTCGTCGACCTGGCAAGCGGCAAGGTGGTGCAGCGGCTGCACACCGGCCACCTGCCGTATGGCGTGGTGGCCGGCGAAAACGGCGAGGTCTACGTCTCTGCCTGGGGTGGCAGCATCGTCTCGGTGTTCGCGCCGGCGGCGACCGCCGGTGTCGCGGTGACCGCCGGTGTCGCCACGGCCGCCGGCATCGCGCCGCCGACGCTGGTCGAAGCCGGCCGCATCGAGGTCGGGCGCCACCCGTCGGCGCTGCTGCTCGGCGCCGGCGGCGCGCGCCTGTTCGCCGCCTCGGCGAGCACCGATCGCGTGGCCGTGGTCGACACCCGCACGCGACGGGTGGTGGCGCAGCTCGACGACGCCGCGCCCGGTGGCCCCGCCGAGGGCAGCACGCCCAGCGCCCTGGCCCTGACCGCCGGCGGCCGCCGCCTGCTGGTCGCCGAGTCCGACAACAACGCGGCCGCGGTCTTCGACCTGAGCGCCGCCACCTCCGGCGTCGCCGCGCCGCCAGGCCGGGCGCGCACCGGGCGCGACCGTCTCGTCGGGCGCATCCCGGCCGGCTGGTACCCCACGGCGGTGCTGGCGGCGGGCGATTCGCTGCTGGTGCTCAACGGCAAGGGGCGCGGCAGTGGCCCCAATCCCACGGGGCCGCGCTTCGGCGAGGCGAAACGAGATCCGCGCGCCTACACGCTCGGCCAGACCAGCGGCACGCTCGCCGTGCTGCCGGCGATGCCGGGCCCGGCGGCCCTGGCGGCGCTCACTCGGCGGGTGGCGCGCGCCAACGGCTGGGATGCGGCGCCGCCTGCCCGGGCGGCCGCGGGCGCCAGCCGCGGCCGGCGCGCCGCGCCGCGCTATCCGCCGCTGCGCCACGTGGTCTTCATCATCAAGGAGAACCGCACCTACGATCAGGTCTTCGGCGACCTGCCGGGCGGCGACGGCGATCCGCGGTTGCAGTTCTTCACCCGCGCCGAGTCCCCCAATCACCACGCCCTGGTGGAACGCTTCGGGCTGTTCGATCACTTCTTTTGCAACGGCGAGGTGAGCACCCAGGGGCACTCGTGGTCGACCGCGGCCTACTCGCCCGACTACATCGAGAAGACGACTCCCTCCGCCTACTCGTCCCGGCGCGCCGAGGACGCCGACGACGAGGCCGCCGGCCTGCCTGCCGCCGGCTTCCTCTGGGACCTTGCCCGCGCTCGCGGCCTCGCCGTGCGGGTCTACGGCGAGATGGCGACGGCGGTCAAGGAGCCGTCCGGCGCCACCGTCTACCGTGCCACGGTGCCCTCGGCGGCACCCTTCACCAGCCCCACCTACCCCGCGTGGGATCTCGCCGTCCCCGACCAGCGGCGCGCCGACGCCTGGCTCGCGGAGCTCGCCGATCAGGTCCGGCGGGGGACCATGCCGGCGCTCGAAGTGCTCCATCTGCCGAACGATCACACCTCCGGCGCCAAGCCCGGCATGCCGACGCCGCGCGCCTACATGGCCGACAACGACCTGGCGTTGGGCCGCATCGTCGAGGGCCTCAGCCATTCGCCGTTCTGGCGCGACAGCGTGGTCTTCGTGGTCGAGGACGACGCCCAGAACGGCGCCGACCACGTGGACTCCCACCGCGCGCCGCTGCTGGTGATCTCGCCCTACAGCCGCCGCGGCACGGTGCGCCGTTTCGTCAACACCACCGACGTGCTGGCGACCATCGAGGAGATCCTGGGGCTCGACACGCTGTCGCAGTTCGACGCCTTCGGCAGGCCGCTGCGCGGCATCTTCGCCGCGACCCCCGACCTGACTCCCTACCAGGTCCTGGTGCCGGCGCAGCCGCTCACCGACGTCAACCCGCCGGACGCTCCCGGTGCGCGGCAATCGTCGCGGCTCGACTTCAGCGTCCCCGATGCCGCCGATCCGACCGTCCTCAACGCGATCCTGTGGCAGGCCCTGAAGGCTGGCGAGCCCTACCCGCCGCCGGCCCGGCTCTCGACCCTGGACGTGCTGCGCGGGTATTGACGCGCGCCAGGACTCGGCGGTCGTGCTGCGGCCGTGCCGCACGGGGGCCGGCCGAGAAGCCCCTGATATGCTGCCGGGAGATGGGAGGAGGCGGTGGACTTTGGCGCGGTGCTGCGAACGGTTTCCGCTTTCCTGGCAAGCAAAGGTTACCGCTTCGCCCTGATTGGAGGGGTCGCGCTCGCGGCTTACGGTTTGGCGCGCACGACGCTGGATCTGGACCTCCTGGTCGAGAGTCGAGGGCAGGATGATCTGGTGGCCTTCCTCGAATCGCTGGGGTTCGAGACGCTCCATCGCTCGACCGGATACTCCAATCACCTCCATCCGGATTCGGCTTGGGGGCGGCTCGATTGCGTCTACGTCGGGGGCTCGACCGGCGAGCAGATGTTCGCCGAGTGCCGCGTCGCCAGGGCGCCGGGAGGCATCGAGGTGCCGCTGCCGAAACCCGAGCACCTGGCCGCCTTGAAGGTGGTCGCGATGAAGAACGACGCCGGCAGGACCTTCCAGGAGATGGCTGATATCCGTTTCCTCTTGCAGCTGCCGCAGACCGACCGGCGGGAGGTCAGACGCTACTTCGATCGGCATGGCCTCCGGGAACGCTTCGATGATCTCGAAAAAAGCCTCTGAGCCGTTCGGCGACGACGACCTGCCGACCACCGCCGAGGACGCCGGCGCGCTGCGCCGGCACCGGCCGACGGCTGCCGACGATTGGCTGGAGCAGATCACCGTGCTGAGCGCGGCGTTTGCCGCAACGCCGCGAGCGGTTGCGGCTCGGCGCGAGCGCCGCACCTTCGCCGGCCTGCCGCCGTTCGAGCTCTAGAGTTTCCGGGTTCGCGCGTGAATCTCCACGACCTCTTTGCCATCGCCGGAGGGCGAGCGCCGCGCAAGGTGGCGCTGCGGATGCCGGCCGCGCCGGCGCCCGGGGCGGACCCGGCGCACGCCGGCGGCGTCGAATGGAGCTACGACGAGCTGCTGGCGCGCGCGGCGGCGGTCGCCGGTGGCCTGCGGGAGCGCGGCATCCGGCGTGGCGACCGCGTCGCCTGCATGCTCGGCAACGGCCCCGAGCTGGTGCTGCTGCACCTGGCGCTGCTGCGCCTGGGCGCGGCCCTGGTCCCGATCAATCTCGCCTACCGCCAGCGCGAGGTCGGTCACATCCTGGCAGACGCCGCCCCGCGCCTGCTGGTCGCCGAGGCGGCGACGCGGGCGGTGCTCGAGGAAGTCCCGGCCGGCGAGCGGACGAGCCTCGAAGGAGTGCTGGACGAAACCGAGGTGGCGAGTTGGTCGCGCGCCGCCGGAGCCGGCGTGGCGGTGCGGCAGGGATTCCGGGGGCCTGTGGCGGCGACGGATCCCGCCGCGGCGGCAATGCCGGCGGCAGCCGCGGTGCGCGCCGTAACTGCGGAGATCATGGCGCCCCCGACGCCGGCGAGCGCGACCGCTGCGGGCGTCGGGGGCGGCGTCGGCGGCGACGACCTGGCGATGTTGCTCTATACCTCCGGCACCACCGGCGCCAGCAAAGCCGCCATGATCAGCCACAACAACCTGCTGGCCACGGTCACCGGCCTGCTCGCCGCCTGGAGCTGGAGCGCGAGCGACGTGCTGCTGCTGGCGCTGCCGCTGTTTCACGTCCATGGCCTGGTGGTCGGCCTCGACTGCGCTCTCGCCGCCGGCGCCACCATCGAGCTCCGCCGGCGCTTCGACGCCGCCGCCGTCGCGGCCGAGCTGGCGGCCGGCGCGGCGACGATGTTCTTCGGCGTGCCGACGCTCTACGTGCGCATGGTCGAGGCGCTCGCGGCGCTCGACGAGCGCGAGCGCCGGCCGGCCGGCCGGGCGCGGTTCCCGGCCGTCCGTCTGTGCTGCTCGGGTAGCGCGCCGCTTGCACCCGAGACCTTCGCCGCCTTCCGCGAGCGCACCGGGCACGTCATCCTCGAGCGCTATGGCATGACCGAGACCGGCATGATCTTGAGCAACCCCTATCTGGGGCCGCGCGTGCCGGGACAGGTCGGCGTGCCGTTGCCGGGGGTCTCCGTGCGCCTGGTCGACGAAGCTGGCCAGGATCTGCCGGTGGCACCTCCGGCCCCGGCAGCTCCGGGAGTGCCGGGAGCTCCGGCGGCGCCGCCAGGACCGGCAGCGCCGGCCGGGCCGGCGGCCTGCCCAGCTGAGCTTCCGGAGAGTGCCGCTGGCGAGCTGCTGGAGAGCGCCGCCGGCGAGTTGCTGGTGCGCGGCGCCAACGTCTTCGGCGGCTACTGGCGGGCGCCGGAGAAGACCGCCGCGAGCTTCGTCCACGACGATGCCGGTCGACGCTGGTTCCGTACCGGCGACCTTGCCCGCCAGGACCCGCGCACCGGCGCCTTCACCCTCCTCGGCCGCCGCCACGAGCTGATCATCTCGGGCGGCTTCAACGTCTATCCCCGTGAGGTGGAGGAGACCCTGCTGCTGTTCCCCGGTGTCCGCGAGGCCGCCGTGGTCGGCCGGCCGCACTCCCAATGGGGCGAGGTGCCGGTCGCCTTCCTGGTCGTCGACCCGCCGTTCGATCCGCCCGCCGCGCTCGCCTTCTGCAAGCGCCAGCTGGCCGGCTTCAAGGTTCCCAGCGCGGTGAACCTGGTCGATGCCCTGCCGCGCAACGCTCTCGGCAAGCTGCAGAAGCACCTGCTGCCGTGAGCGCGCCGGCGCCGCCCTGCCGCCGCTTCCACTTCCCGACGCTCATCACGCTCCAGAGCGAGGTCCCACCATGATCCAGCTGCTGACGGCCGTGCTCCTGGCCGGCGCCGTCCGCGCCGGCGCCGCTGCCGTGGCCGCGCCTGCCGGCGCCATCCAGGCTGCCACCGCTCCGGCCCCCGCTGCCACCCCGAGCATCCCCGCCGCTGCCGTGCCGGCGCCGGCGGGCGAGCCACGGCTGCTGACGGTCGGCGACCTGCTGCGGCTGGGCAAGGTCGCCGATCCGCACCTCAGCCCGGAAGGGGCGTGGGTGGCCTACACCGTCGAGACGCTCGATGCCAAGCAGGACAAGGCGACCACCGGCGTCTTCATGGTGCCGCTCGCGGGCGGTTCGGCGGTCCGCCTGACGGCGCCGGCCGAGAAGCCGTCGGCATCGCCCCGCTTCAGCCCGGACGGCCGCTGGCTCGCCTTCCTGTCGGCGCGCGAGGGGCGCCATGCGCAGGTCTGGCTGCTCGACCGGCGGGGAGGCGAGGCACAGCGCCTGACCGACTATCCGGCCGACGTCGCCGACCTCGCCTGGTCGCCGGACGGCCGCCGCCTGGCGCTGGTGGTCGGGGATCGCGACACCCCTCCCTCCCCTCCAAAACCGATCGTCATCCACCGGTTGCAGTTCAAGCGCGACGGCGAGGGGTACCTGCGCGAGCTGCGCAACCACCTCTATGTCTTCGACGTGCAGTCCCGTGCCGGCGCGCAGATCACCGGCGGTCCCTACGACGACTCGGAGCCGGCCTGGTCGCCGGACGGGAAATGGCTGGCCTTCACCAGCAACCGCACGGCGGAGCCGGACGCCAACGAGAACACCGACGTCTTCGTGGTGCCGGCGGCGCCTGGCTTCACGCCGCGCGCCGTGACCACCTCGCCGGGCAGCGACCAGTCGCCGGCGTTCAGCCCGGATGGCAAATGGATCGCCTACGTCGAGGGCAGCGACCCCAAGGACTTCTGGTACGGCACCAGCCGCATCGCCGTCGCGCCGGCCCTGGCCGGCGCCCATGAAGCGCCGCGCGCCCTCACCGCCGCGCTGGACCGCAACGTCACCGCGCCGCGCTTTGCGCGCGACGGGCGCAGCGTCTACTTCCTGGTCGAGGAAGGCGGCAACAGCCATCTGGCGCGAGTGCCGCTGGCCGGCGGCGCGATCGAACGGGTGGTGGACGGCGAGCGCGTGGTCGAGGCCTTCGACCTCGACGCCCGCGGCGACCTGGTGGTGCTCGAGAGCGTGCCGCAGCGGCCGCCCGAGGTGTCGGCGGTGAGCGCCCAGGGTCTGCGCCGGCTCACCACCACCAACGACGAGCTGCTGCGCGGGCTGCGCCTGGCGCCGGTCCGCCGCTTCACCGCCAGGAGCGCCGACGGCACGCCGGTCGAGGCCTTTCTGACGCTGCCGCCGGACGCGCCGGCAGGGGCCATGCTGCCTGCCGTGCTGCGCATCCACGGTGGGCCGGTGTCGCAGTTCGACACCTCGTTCCGCTTCGAGTGGCAGCTGCTGGCGGCCCACGGCTATGCGGTGGTGGCGGCCAACCCGCGCGGCTCGTCGGGATACGGCCGCGACTTCGCGCGGGCGGTCTGGGCCGACTGGGGGAACCGCGACTACCAGGACGTGATGGCGGCGGTCGATCAGGCGGTGGCGATGGGGGTCGCCGATCCCGAGCGCCTGGGGGTCGGGGGCTGGTCTTACGGCGGTATCCTGACCAACTACGTCCTGATCAAGACCGGCCGCTTCAAGGCGGCGATCTCGGGCGCCAGCGAGACCAACTACCTGGCCGATTACGGTACCGACGAATACCAGTACGCCTGGGAGACCGAGCTCGGCCTGCCGTGGCGCAACACCGAGCTCTGGCTCAAGATGTCGCCCTGGTTCCAGGTCGAGAAGATCACCACTCCGACGCTGCTGCTCTGCGGTACCGACGACGCCAACGTGCCGGCGCTCGGCGTCGAGCAGCTCTTCCAGGCCCTGCGCCGCCTCGGCCGCGACACCGAGCTGATCCTCTACCCGGGCCAGACCCACACCCTGACTCGCCCGAGCTTCCTGGTGGACCGCTTGCAGCGCTACCTGGACTGGTACGACAAGTACCTCCGACCCGCGGCGCCGGCCGCCGCCAGCGCGCCGGCGGCGGCGGCGGTGCCCGCCCCGCCGCGCTGAGGCGTCGCGCGGCAGCACGTTTCGGGGTGATCGCTCGATTGCCGGAGCCTGCTCGACTGGAACCTATGCGGAATCGCGAGGAGGCGAGAAGAACCGGTCGCGAAGCTTCCACACCGCCTGCATGTCCAGCCGCTCGCCCGCGAAGACGATCTGGCGGCTGGTCTTGTCCTTTCGCTGCTTGAGATAGCGGGTCACGTTCATCCAGCGGATGGTGCCGTCGCCGCCGTGCTCGCTTGTCAGGCGGATGACGAGATAGACGTCCACGGGCTGGCTGGTCCAGTAGTCGAGGTGGCGCTCGTTCTTGACGTCGAAGACTTCGCAGCCGTCGTGCCGGCGTGTCCGCAGGTAGGAGTCCCCGCTCTTGAGCTGCACGTAGATCTTCTTGCCGCTGGCCTTGCCGCCGTCGTCCTTGAACTCCAGCTCACCATCGATGCCGTGGTCGAACATCGTCACCGGGCGGAAGATCTGGTTGGCCTCGCCGCAGACCGCCATCATGTGGCCGATCAGGATCTGCTCCAGGGCCTGCGTGTCCAGCTCCCGCGTCGCCGTCTCCTCCATGGAGAGGATTCTGCGCGCCACAGGATCGCTCTTGAGGCGCTGCTCGATGAAATCGATCAGCGGCACCCGCTTGTCGCACTTCTGGCAGTAGATGAAGGTCTTCCCCGCGGCAAGGCGGTCACGGATCTCGTCGAGGTCCTGCACCAATTTCCCGCACTTGCACACATAGCGCCGGTTCCGCGTCACGTCGCCGGCGTATTTGGCCAGGTGCCGGTGGACGTACTCGATGAAGATCACCTTGAGCTCGTCCGGCGTCTTCACGTCGAAGAACAGGCTGATCGTCGCCTGGCCTTCGCCCTGGCGGTTGTCGATCTTCAGGCCCAGCAGGTGCCCCCGGCTGGATTGAAATTCCGCCGCGTTGCGCCATAGCTCGCGGTGCTCGAACTCCTGGCTGTACCACAGGCGTACCACCAGCGTGGTCCAGACCGTCTGCCACTCGCCGCTGAAGGTGTAGGAGACGAAGACGGCGGGCTCCCACGGGATGTCCTTCTCTCGCCGGTATTGGGATGGAAACACCAGATGCCGCCCCTGCGGCATGTCTTCGGCGATGCACAGCGAGTGGTCGAGGAAGGTCTGGACCATGGCCCGCAGCAGGAGCTCTTCGTCCGGGCGGTGCAGGCGATCGACGCCGGTGAAGTCGAAGCCCTGGGCGTAGATGTCCGCCTCGGACACGCAACCGATCTCGTCCCGGTGGGCGCGGGCGGCGCGGATGATCGCCCCGGCGTAGCCGTTCAGCAGGTCGGGCCGTAGCAGCACCAGATCGCCGAATTTCAGGAACCGGGCCAGGCCATGGTTGGCCAGCAGGGTGACCGCCGTGCGCACGTCGGACTCGCCGAATCTCTCTCCTGGCAGGGCCTGCTCCAGCCGCTGCGCCAGCTCGGAGAAGCGCAGCAGCCGGATGTCGGTGTGGTCGCGGATCGTCATCACGGCGTTCTTCAGCTCGGCCAGCAGACGCGGCGTGGCGGTCCATGGCAGCTGCGGCCACGGAATATGGTCCGCGATCAGCTGCTTGAGCTGCGATGGTTTGCCGCCATTGGCCGCGTCCGAGCAGTGCTCGCCGGTCTTGGCGCTGGTGGCCAGCCAGCCGGCGAAGCCGTGCTGCCGGCGAAACCTTTCGATCTTGGCCCTGCCGAGCTTCATCCCGCCCACGTCGATCTGTGAGAAGACCAGCAGCCGGGGTACGCGGCGTTCCGGCGCCTGGTGGCTCGTTGCCGTCTCCAGGGCCTTGAGCCAGTCGCCCGCCTCGGCAAAGGGATCGTCCTGCTGCGGATTGATCAGCAGCAGGGCCAAGGCGGTCTGTTCGAGAAAGAGCCGGTGGATCAGCCGGTAGTCCTCCTGTCCGGCCAGGTCCCAGAGCAGGGCCTCGCGCTCGAGCGCGGCGTCAGGCGTGAGCCGGAGATCCAACGGCCACACGTTCATGCCGTGGGTGCGGTCGCGGATCACGTAGCGGTCTTCGATCAGCCGATGCGCCAGCGACGTCTTGCCCACCGTCCCCTCGCCGATCAACACGACTTTGGCGTTCACGTACCGTCGCGTCGCCTCGGCCGGCCGTGCGGAGCGGGTGCCGGTGAGGCGGTAGACATAGATTCGCCCGTCCTCGTCCGCAATTCCCGCCGCCAGTCGCGAGCCATCGGGACTGAAGGTCACGGAATATGGGGCGAAATCGCTCCATTCGTCCGTGATCACCTGCAAGCACGCGCCCGACTTCAAGTCCCACAGCTGGATCCAGCCGTCGAGAAACCCGGTGGAGGCGATCAAACCGCCGTCAGGGGAGATGGCTACCGATTGCACGTCGCTGCTGTTCCCCTCCAACGTCCCGACACAGGCGTAGTCTTCGAGATCCCAAATCTTGACGGTCATGTCAACCGATCCCGAGACAGCAAACTGCCCGTCGGGCGTGACCTGGACCGAGAGCACGATGTCTGAGTGGCCCTTCAAGGTTGCCAGGCACTGGCCCGTTTCGATATCCCATAGCCGGAGAATCCCATCGCGATGGCCCGATAGCGCCCGAGCTCCTACTGGATCGACGGCGGCGCTGAAGATTTGATCATCGTCATTTCCCGTCGATTCCCCGCCAACTTGGATCGTCTTCAGACAGCTGCTCGCGCGAAGATCCCACAGCCTGAGAGTGTTGTCCCATCCCCCGGAAAGCGCGCGAACGTTGTCCTGCAAGGCCAGAACCGACCAGACTTGGTCGGTGTGTCCATCCAGTTTCGCCAAGACCCTGCCCGAGCTGGCGTCCCAAACCCGAACGGACCCGTCAACCGACGCCGACAGGATCCGCTGCCCATCTGGTGTGATCGCGACCGCACGCACCGCGCTCGCATGCCCTCGCAGCGTCGCCCGGCATTCGCCGTTCTCCAGATCCCAGATCCTGACCGTCTCGTCTCTGGATCCGGATGCCGCCCAGGTCCCGTCTGGGCTGACAGACACGCTGTTGACCCAACCCTGATGCCCGGTGAGCTGGCGTTCCAGCACGGCAAGCGGCTCGGCTTGCGCCGGTGGTTGCGCGGACCTCTCCGCGAGGCTGGCGCTCGGCGCGGGCGGCACCGCTTCCGCCTCGGACCTGCACGCGGCCAGCAGCTCGGCGAAGGCCGTCTTGGTCTTCCGGCGGTAGTCCACGTACTTGTAGCGCCGCAAGGCGTCCGGGAGCTCGCAATCAGCCAGCAGCAACGGGATGAAGCGACGAGCGGCATTGGACGGATCGCGGAAGAGCACGGTGCTGCGTTCGAGCGTCACCCACTCCGACCCCAGAGCCGCCGGCGACATGCACAACACCTGTGCGCGCGCCGCCTCGAGCCCGCGTTCGATGGCCAGGTAGATGTCGTCGCCGGGCCGGATGACCCACTCGTCGAACCACACCCGCAGCCCCGCCGCGCGCAGCCTCTCCGCCAGCGCCCGCACCCGCGGTTTGTCCCGCGAGTTGTGGCTCAAGAAAATGTCATAGGCGAAGCGATCTGCCATCTGCAAGACCTCGGCGCGCGAGCGCTCGCTTTGCGGACTGGATCTCCGCGAAAAAACAGGCTCCCATTGTCCTTAGAAATACCACATTCCTGAAGCGCTCCTCCGCTGTGCCTGAGACCGGCAAGGACCGTGGCTCGACACCAGTCTGGCCGCAGAGCCGGAAGAGGTCGACGAGGGCCTCTCGGTGGCGGTGGCACTCACCCTGCGCCCGCCGCCGGCGGCTAGCCGGCGGGCGCTATCCGCTTCGGCTGGCGGGCAACCTTGACGCCGGCGTCGCGTAGAAGCGAAGGCGGGGCGGCGACCGCAAGACGCCGGGTCGCATCCGCTCTCCCGGGAGGCGCGCCGATGTTGGGATTCCTTGCGTGGCTTGTCCTGCTCGTGATCTGCTGGCCGCTCGCGCTGCTGGCGCTCGTGCTCTACCCGTTCCTCTGGTTGGTGGCGCTGCCGTTCCGCCTGGTCGGGATCACCTTCGGCGCGGTCTTCGCCCTGCTCGAGGCCCTTCTCTTCCTGCCCGCGCGCCTGCTCGGCGCCCACCCGCGCCGGGTCATGTAAACGGCGACTGGTTGCGCGTCACAGGGCGGAGGCGACGTTGGCGAGCGCATAGGCGAAGCAGTCGCCGAAGTTCAGTCCGGCCGGGTGGCGGCCTTTGCCGAAGTCGTGGAAGGCTTGGCGTGCCAGATGCGCCTGTTCGACGGTCACCGGTTCGATCACAATGCCAACTCGGCGAAACAGCGCGTCGCATTGCCGGAGGACTTCGACGTCGAATTGGCTCTCGACGACCAGCGAGAGCTCGATGAAGTTTCCCCGCGGAGATACGGCACCTCGGGGCGCGGCTGATGGCCCTCGGGGGCAGCCCGCGGTCGTCATATAGCAGTTCCGCATGATCGAGATACGGACCCTTCACGTGGGCTGCGGCGCGCGCGGCAATGGCGCGGATGTCGGCAGCGAGCGTTTCCGGGTCGCGATTCTGGATCCGTTCATAGCGCTCCCGCAGTGCTTCCTTGACGACGCGGGTCATCGTCTCTCCCGTGGCGTGGGCCAGCCCGGGCGGGCCTCGATCGACCCGGCGGCGGCGGCTCTGCTGAAGCTGGCCCTGAGATCACTCCCTGGTCGCCAGGAACAGGATGGCGCCGGAGTTCTTGAGCTGGCGGCGGGTCTCGGTGGCGGTCGGGTCGGCGAGGCGGCCCAGGCGCCACCAGAGGCGGTGGAGGGCCAGCAGCGGCGCCACCAGCAGGCGGGCGAGCCAGCGCGGGGCGTTGGGGAAGAGACCCATGTGGGCCTGCGCCACCAGGCCTGGCCAGCCGCCGCTGGCGGCGATGCGGTCGACGCGGAAGCCGGCGAAACGCAGCGCGTGCAGGGTGCCCAGATGAGTGTGGTGGTGGAGGCTGTTCTGGTGGAACGGCTCGAGGAAGGCGACGGTGCCAAGCAGGCGGCCGCCCGGCCGCAGGACGCGATGGGCTTCCCGCATCATCAGCAGCGGGTAGGGCACGTGCTCGAGCACCGCCACGGTGAGCACGAAGCCGAAGGCGCCGTCGTGGAAGGGCAGCGCCTGGGCGTCGCCGAGCAGCATCGCCTCCGGGGTCGCATAGTCCAGCCCGACGTACTCGTAGCCCGCCAGCTCGCAGACCTCCTGGTGGACCTGGGCGCCGCAGCCCAGGTCCAGCGCCAGCTCCCGGGCGGCGCCATCGCCGGCGCCATTGCCAGCGCCCGCTGCGGCGCGCGGGAAGTAGGTGCGCAAGTCACGCGGCAGGTGACAGGGGCCCACGACCCGCGAGACGTCGATCTCCGGGGCCGGGTTGGGACGCAACCGCCGCCAGTCCACTCCCGCCGTGTCGAGCAGCCCCCCCGGCTCCCCGAACGCCGGCAGGGTGATCTCGAGCTGGCGGCGCTGCGGCCGCCGCGGGCGCAGGTCGAGCTGGCCGCTCGGCGCGCAACCGAAGTCGGTGCCGCATCCCGCGCAGCGCGCACCGTTCGGGGCGCTCGCCAGCGGCGCGCCGCAGTGCGGACAGGCGAGCGCGGCCCAGACCCGGTCGGACAGGGGTGCGGGGGCGACGGTCATGGCGGCGGCTCAGCGACTGCGCAAGAAAGGTTTTTCATGCCGCGCTGCGTTGCGCCGCGGCCTTGCCCTGATGGCGCAACCTGGCATGTAGCTTGTATTGACCCACCGCGGCGGAGGTGCAAAGATAGCCTCCGAACGACCATTCCCGCAAGCCAAGGAGGAAGACATGAAGAAGAGCATTATCGCAGGTGTGTGTGCGTTGCTGTTGGTGGTCGCTGGGGTGGTGTACGCGGCGCAGCCGCCGGCGAGGAACGTGAACCCTCATCGCCACCCCCATATCGCCGCGGCGCAGCGGTTGGCGCACCAGGCTTATGAAAAGATCGTCCAGGCGCAGCAGGCGAACGAGTGGGATCTCGGCGGCCATGCGCAGCGAGCCAAGGACCTGCTTGACCAGGTGAACAACGAGCTGAAGCAGGCGGCCGAAGTCTCCAACGCCAATCACTAGTAGCGAGCTGATCTGACTCCCGGCGCTTCGCGGCGCGAGGGGCCATCGACGACCCGCCGCCGGCGCCGCCGGCGGCACCCTCTCCCATCCTTCGATTCAGCTCCAACCTTGGCGCTGCCGCAGGGCGGTGACATGAGCCGTGTGATGACGGCCGTGCCACATATAGAGGGCGATCAGCTGCTCGACGGTCAGGCGGCCGATCTCGAGATGGACCAGCGGCCGCTGCCAGTCCGCCGGGCTCATGCCGCGCAGCGCCAGCACCCAGCGCCCGTGCAGGCCTTCGAGCAGGGCCAGCGACGGCTCGATCGGCGCCGTCTTCGCCTCCGGCAGCTCCGCCCAGCGCTGCTCGTCATAGGGCCGGATGGTCGGCTCCTCCTCGGTCAGCGCCAGCTTGCAGCGCACGTAGGCATTGAGATGGCTGTCCGGCACGTGGTGCACGACCTGCCGGACGGTCCAGCCGCCCTCCCGGTAGGGCGTGTCGAGCTGGTCCGGGGTGAGTCCGGCCACCGCCTCCCGCAGTCTGGCGGGAGCTTCGGCGATGGCCGTGACGGCGGCGGCGCGCTCCGCGGGAGCCAGGCTGGCAGGGCGCTGGAAACGGCCGATCGGGTAGCGCAGGTCGTTGCTCTCGTTCATCGCCGGAGTATACAGGCCGCCGGCGCCCCCGGGGCGCCGCGCCGGCGCTGGCTCAGCGTGGCAGCTGCTTTGCGCTCGCGGCCAGGGCCTCGGCCCGGCGGCGATGGGCAGCGGCCGCCTGGACGTCGCCGGTGCGCCGCAGCAGGTCGCTGAGGCCGGCCTGAGCGTCGAACGAATCGGGGTGGTCGGCGGCGACACGGCGCAGCTCGGCGATGGCGAGGTCGGGGCGCCCGAGGTCGTCCAGGCTCATGGCGAGGATGAGCCGGGAGCGCTCGTCCGCCGGATCGATGGCGAGGGCGGTGCGCAGCGGCTGCTGCGCCGCGGCGGGAAGGCCCCAGGAGCGCAGGGCGTTGCCCAGCGCGGCGTAGGCCTGGGGGCTGCGAGGAGCGAGGCGCACCGCGGCGCGGTAGTGGGCGAGGGCGCCAGCCCGGTCGCCGCGGGCGCGGAGCTCCTCGGCGACGTTGGTGTGGGCAAGGTAGCTCTCCGCGACCTCGAGGGCATGGTTCCACAGGGTGGACGAATCCCGCCAGGTCCCAACCTGGCGGCGGGTCATCGCGGTGAGCCCGAGCAGCAGCAGCGCAAACGCCACGGCGCCGCCGGCGTGGAGCAGCTGGCGATCACCGACGGGCCGGCGCCCGGAGAGGCGGCGCCCGAAGAGCCGGCGCCCGAAGAACCGGCGGCCGGCGAGGCCGGCAAGGTCGGCGACCCCCCAGACCGCGGCGAGGAACAGGCCGATGGAGGGCAGGTAGGTGTAGCGGTCGGCAAACGCCTGCCAACCCACCTGCAGCACGCCGATCACCGGCGCCAGCGTCACCAGGAACCACAGCCAGCCCACCGCCAGGTAGGGGGCGCGCCGCGCCGCCCAGACGGTCAGGGCGGTGATCGCGAGCAGCAAGAGAGCGGCCGCCGCGGCGCGGCCGAACGGCACCGCGGCAAAGGGGTAGAAGACCGTCAGGTGCCGGGGATCGAGGGTCTTGCCGAGATAGGTCGCGTAGGAGGTCAGCGCGTTGGCCCAGCGCAGCGCCGGCGGCGCCGTGGCGCCGGAGGCCAGCGGATCGGCCTGGGTGCGGAGCGCGACGATCCCGGCGGCGGCGGCAACGGCCAGCAGCGGCAGCTTCTCGACGATCAGCCGCCATGGCCGCGCTCCCGGCAGCGGCCGCCGCTGCCAGCCGCCCTCGCCGCCCCCGGCGGCCCAGCGGCCGAGCGGCCAGAAGTCCAGCAGCAGCAGGACGGCCGGCAGGCTGACCGCCATCGGCTTGGCCATCAGGCTGGCGGCGAGGGCAAGGACCACCAGCAGGTAGCGCCCGGCGGCGGGTGCGCTGGCATAGCGCAGGTAGGCGCCGAGGGCGAGCAGCCAGAAAAAACCGCAGAGCAGGTCCTTGCGCTCGGCGATCCAGGCCACCGACTCGACGTGGGTGGGATGGACGGCGAAGAGCGCGGCCACCGCGGCGCTGCGCCACGGGCTGCCGGTCATCCGGCGCAGCACCGCGAACAGCAGCAGCACGTTGGCGAGATGCAGCAGCAGGCTGGTCAGATGGTGGCCCGCCGGGTTGAGGCCGAAGAGCTGCACGTCGAGCATGTGCGAGGCGAGGGTGAGCGGGTGCCAGTTGCCGGCGACCTGCGCGGTGAGCGCCCAGCGCAGGCCCGCCGCGCTGACGCCCTGCCGCACCCACGGATTGGCATAGACGTACTGCGGGTCGTCGAAGTTCACGAAGCCGTTGCGCAGCACCGGCAGGAAGCCGGCGAGGGTCAGCAAGGAAAGGCCGAGCGACAGCGCCAGCCAGAGCCGCCGCCGGGCCGCGCCGTCCCGGGATCGGCCTCCGTCCGGCGCCGGCGGCGCCGCCGCGCCGCCGCGAGCGCCGTGGGATGCGGGTTCGAGGCCGGCGAGCGCGGTCACGGCGTCGCGGCGTCCTACTTCGCGGGCACCCGGTTGCAAACGTCCTGGTGGAGCTTGATCCAGCTGCCGTTGACCTCGGCTTCAAAGGTGTGGCCCAGCTGGTCCTCACCCCGTCGGTTGTAGG
>DATGHG010000273.1:0-2198 GCA_035308185.1 Thermoanaerobaculia bacterium
ATCGACACCCCGCCGCCGCCGCCGGCGCCCGGCTCGGTGCCGCCCTCGGTGCTCTGGGGGAGCCCGGCGCTCTACAGCCGGCAGCCCCAGCCTGCCGCCTTCCTTCCCCGCCGACCGAACATCCTGCTGGTCGGCATCGACACCCTGCGGGCCGACCGGCTCGGCCCGTGGGGCCGTCGCCCCAGCCTCAGCCCCTCGATCGACCGGCTGGCCGAGGAGAGCGACGTCTGGACGGAGGCGTTCTCGACCTTCAACGCCACCAACCCGAGCTTCGCCTCGATGATGACCGGCCTGTACGGCAAGAACCACGGCGTCTACGACCTCCACACCCGCCTGCCCGCCGGCTTCACCACCCTGGCCCGGCGGCTGGCGGGCGCCGGCTACCAGACCATGGCGATCATCGGCGCGCGCCACCTGGGCGATCACAATTCCGGCCTCGGCCAGGGATTCGCCGAGGTGACGCTCGCCGACGAGCACTTCGCCGCCGAGCTCGGCGTCGACCAGACGCTCGACTGGGTCGCCGCCCACTGCACCCGGCCGCGGCCCTTCTTCGTCTGGCTGCACCTGTTCGACCCGCACACGCCGCACACCCCCCCTGAGCCCTACTCCCAGGGGCTGCGCCCGGCCGGCCCGATGGGCATGGGTCCGGTGCGGGCCTGGGTGCCGTTCCGGGAGCTGGGACCGCGCAGCTTCGACGAGCCCGTGCTGGGCGGCAACCGCGACCTCTACGACGGCGAGGTCGCCTACGTCGACCGCCAGGTGGGGCGGCTGCTGGACGGCATCGCCAGCCGCGGCCTGCTCGACTCGACGCTGGTGGCGCTGGTCGCCGATCACGGCGAGAACCTCGGCGAGCACGGACTGCTCTACCGCCACGTGGGCCTGTTCGACACCACCACGCACGTGCCGCTGCTGATCCGCTGGCCCGGGCCGCCGCGCCCGGGGCACCGCTACGACGGGCTGGTGCAGACGCTGGACCTGTTCCCCACGCTGCTCGCCGCCGCCGGCCTGCCGGTGCCGCCGCAGGACGGCATCGACCTGCGCCAGCTCTCGGGCGCGCCCGGCGCCGCCGGCAAGACGGCGGCGATGACCGGCACGGCCGGGCTGGCAGGGGGCGTTGCCTGGGCCGGCGAGGGACCGCCACCAGCGGCGCCGGCGGCTTCAGGACGCCGCGCCAGCGCCGGCCGCCGCGCCGTGTTCGCCGAGCACGCCAACGGCTTCGGCAGCATGGTCCGCACCCGCGACTACAAGTACATCGTCAGCCGCGGCAACACGGCGGTGTTCCCCGACGGTCCGGCGCTCTACGACCTGCACGCCGACCCGCTCGAGACCCGCAACCTGGCCGGCCGCGGGCTGGCTGCCGAGCGCGAGCTGGCCGGGCTGCTCGACGCCTGGCTGGCGCAGCGGCGGCCGCGCACCGGCTCACCGGCCGAGCGGGCCCGCCCGTTGCCGCTCTCCGACGAGGAGGCGGCGCGCCTGCGGGCGCTCGGCTACGTCCACGAAGGCGAGCGCTGAGGATCGCGATCTCGGACCAGGGCTAGGAAGCCCGGCTGGGCAGCAGCTTGCGGCGGCGGCGCACCGCCTGCGCCAGGCCGGCGGCGCCGACGCCCAGCAGGTAGAGGCCCAGCATCGGCGTCGCGAAGACGCACATGTTGAAGACGTCCGGCGTCGGCGTGACGATGGCGGCGATGACGAAGATGATCAGCACCGCGTAGCGGAAGTGCTTGATCAGGAAGCCGGGCGTGACCAGCCCCACCTCGCAGACGGTGAAGATCACGATCGGCATCTCGAAGATCAGGCCCAGCCCCAGGATCACGTGCATCTCGAAGCCGAAGTAGCGCTCGATCGTGAGCACCGGCTCGAACTGCGCGCCGACGCCGATCAGGAAGCGGGCCGCGTACGGGAAGGCGATCTCGTAGGCGAAGGCGCCGCCGGCGAGGAAGAAGAAGGTGCCGAAGAAGATGAACGGCAGGATGTAGCGCCGCTCGCGGTTGTACAGCCCGGGGGAGATGAAGCGCCAGACCTGGTAGAGCAGGAACGGCGACGCCACGAACACCGCCGCCAGACCCGCCACCTTGAAGTAGAGGATGATCGGGTCGGTGATCCCCATGTAGGCCAGCTTCTTGCCCGCCGGCAGGATCGCCGTGATCGGCCGCTGCAGGAAGGCGAGGATCAGGTCGACCTTGTAGAAGCAGGGGAAG
>DATGHG010000274.1:0-21604 GCA_035308185.1 Thermoanaerobaculia bacterium
TACGGCTACCTCCGCGCACTCTTCGAGAGTCTCCCCAGCCATTCGTCCCGTCGGCTTCACGAGCTTGCGCCGGCCGCATGGGCGGCGGCCGCTGCGCAAGTCTCCTGATCCACCGCCCTCACCCTCACCCAGCCGCCGGACCCGGGGCAGTTGGGAGAACGGTTACGCGCAGCCTCGATTTGGGCCGCGTCGCCGTCGGCCGTGCGGGTCTGCCCGCCGGCGAGACCCATACCCGGCGCGCCACGAGGCCGGCGATTTCGCCCTGGCGGTCCGCCAGCTGATCGCGGTAGTCAAGGAGGAGACGAAGCCATCGAAGCCTCCGGTGTAGAGGGTCGCCTTGGCGACCTGGCGAACGTGCAGGCCGAAACGCGAGTGAACGCTGAGCAGGCCCTGAAAATGATGATGTGCGTCTGATCGCCAAGGCCACCACCGCTCAGGGAGTCAGGGTGACATGCCGACTGGACCGACGAGCCTATCCCGTCGGGCGCAAGTTGTCTGACAAAGAGATCGCCACCGTCAACCTAGCGCCCTACTCCTTCCATGGTGAATGGAACTACATCATCCGACCCCCATGTGTAACTGTTGTTGTTTCACGACTCCTAATGCCGGTATTGCCAGTCCTGGGCGACAAGGTCCGCCCGCACTCGCGGATCGAGATCAGGGAGCCCCAGGATACCGGCAAGCGCCCCACGGTTGCGTCTCACTGCTAGCGAAATGTATTGGTAACCAGTCTTCCGGTACCGCCGCGATAGCCGTGTTGCGAGGAAGGACTCAAGTTCTAAACTCTTGCCCCCCCCGTTCAAAAATCCTACTAAAAGAGTATCGACATCTTTATCTCTCAGAAGATCGCAATCTGCGAGTAGCTCTTCTATCAGCTCAGGCGTGGATAGTAATGCAACCACGACACCGTTTAAAATCCAGATTCGTCGTTCCTCGCCGTCGTGCGCAGATAAATATCGCAAGAGAGCGCCAAGGCAATGCTCGCTTGCCTCAGAGAACTGATAAACTATTGCCCTCTTAACCTTCTCGGAAGTCGAGCTATCCAGTTGCTCTAATCCCCAATCAATATACTCCTCCCTCGCACCGCTCGTGACCAGAAGAGAGCCCCAGACTCCTATAGCTCCTCTTCTCTCAGGGGTTGTCAGATATCTCTTGCCAAGAGCTGCGGCGCCATTCGCACCATTGGATGCAGCAATCAACGCAGGTAAGACATGGCTCACCTTCGGATGCTCCCAATTGTTCGTCACCCACGCCAAGGCCGCCGAGGAAACAGCGTCATCACTTGGATTAGCCGCGAGCAGCACTGGAGCCAACTGATAAGCATCGTCCTTATTAGCGTTTCGTAAAAACCATGACACCGCTAGATCCCTGGCTCTCTCATCACTGGGGTTGGATCTCACCAGAGGCCCGAGAACCTCCGCCGCCCTCGGATGATCCGGCTTCGCCTTGATCCAATCAATCACAAGGTCCCGGACCTCCATATCATTGGGATTCCATTTTACAAGAGGGCCGAGTAACCAATAAACATTCTTGTGAGCACGGTTCTCGCTAATAACGTCAAGCAGCAGCCTGCGGACCTCTTCGACGCCAGGGTTAGCCCGGGCCAACGCTGCGCACAACGAAAAGATTCTTTCTGCTCCCTTCAAATCAGCCCTAACGACTCTAAATGTCAAGTCTCGCAACTGCGCGTCTCGTGCCGGCGACTCTATGGGCGGCCAAGCTGGCGCCAGGGTCTCCTTAGCTTCTAGCTCATCTCTCAAAAGGTTGCCGGCAGCATCACCAAATGTGAATGTTCGCACCCGGGAAGTAATAAGGGTGGCAAGGACAGCGGCGGCGTAGGGATGGGTAATGTTTTCGCCGACCCACCTCGTAGCAAATTGCCAAATGGCGTAGTCGCGGCGCCTGATCGAGACCATTACTGAAAGAAGGTAGCCAGACTGAGGATTGCTCGAATGATCCCCAATCCAGCGCACGGCTCGTTCAAGCACCGCGGGATCAGAGTCGTCAGCCCTAAGAAGTTTCTCAATAAGTTTATAAGCTTCACCGTGATTGCGACCGCTATCGATCCACTCAATTGCTTTTATATGATAATATGGGTCCGCGTCAAAGACGCGTTCTGCCAATCGAAAGACCTGTGGATGGTCAAGGTTTAAGGTAACCCAAGTCGATGCGAGTTCGTACAATTCATGATCATCCGGTTTTGCCCCGAACAAGCGTGACGCTATGCTGTAAAACTTCTGATGAGTCGCATTCTTCGCAAGCCATTGCTTCGCGACCATCCTAACCACGGCGCTCTCAGCATCTACCGTGACAAATTCCATTACCAAACCAGCGAATGCCTCGTCACCGCTTACCGCATTTAACCTAGCTACAAATAGGGCGTTCAGCTCTTGACCTCGGGACTCGATGACAAATCTGGCCGCAATAGCCGGCACAAGAAAGAAGTTGGCTACTGCGATTACCCGCTTGATGTCGATCTTGACCTTCAGGCTTCGCACCTCGGGAAGGTCGGCACTCCTCAGTAGTGTCCACAGTGCCAACCAACTCTGGTCGTCTTCTCGAGCAAGGCAGGCTCTTAGGCCAATTATAAAGTGGCGGGTAGCTCCCTTGGCACTCTCACCAAGCAAGCCTGCAATCAGAGAGCAAAGCCGGCGCGTCTCCACTAACCCACTTAAGGCTGCTTGATTCCAGGTCTCGGCTAAGCGGGCCAGAAAAGGCTTTTTCGTCGACTGGGCACTTTCTACTAAGGCTGCCAGCATTCCGATATCAGGTTCAGCCCCTGGAGTGTCCAAGGATGCCCGGACGATCCAGTCTGCCACATCAAAGCTGGGTACTGGCCTCAGTCTCCAGGCCTCCACCGCGATAAGCGGATGCGCAGCTCCGTACCAGCAAAGGTTCTCGCCCAATTCAGTTGCCTTGAATATGGACCATCCGTGTTTATCGAGAAGGCGTTGGAGATCATACTCGAATCCATCAGGCGGTCGCTCTCGTTCTGATAAATTCAATATCGCCTTTAGCAGGAAATCACGGCACTTCAGGTTAAAGCGGTTAAAGTAACAGATCGCCAGGTAAGCTCTGACCGTCCACGGAAGCTCTTCTGGACGCAGCTTTGGGTCGATAGAAAGACCGTGGTTCAGGGTACTCCAAATCCGTTCCACTATGCTCCCAAAAGATACACCTGCGGAAGCTTCCATAGCCAAGACAAGGAAGTCCTCGTCTCTTCTTGCGAATAGGTCGGGATCTCTCCCATAGAGAACGGCAAGCTTTGCCCTCTCGGCTCGCATAGGACGCGGCAAAAGAAATATCGTTAAATCGATCTGGCGCCCTTGCACCTGGGAGCCGAACTCCTGGAACAGATATTCGGGACTTGCAGCCAATACAACGACTCGGCTGCTTGTGGTTGCCATTCGCCGAAGAAGACTGGGCCATCGAGAGTCCGCGAAAAATGGATCATCAAGAATTAAGACTACTGGTAGCCCTCCCTCTTCGAGACGCCCGATACCTTGAAGAAACATTTCGAGCTCGAGATCCTCAATCTGATCAAGGTTCAGCTTTGGCGCTGCAACGACCACTTGCGCCTCTTGAACGAGCCTGGCCGCGACACGCAGTAGCAGTGTGGTCTTGCCCGCTCCGGGAGCTCCAAGCATCAAGAGCATGGGGAGGGCAGCTTCTGCCCCAACTTGCTCCAACAATTCATCGCGAATAATTGCTAGTAGCTCGCTGGTCTTCTCTCGCTCGAGAAACCTGATGGCGGAGCTTTCACCATGAACCACGTCGGCCCACCTCGGTCGCCGCGCGACAAATGGTTTCTTCGGCTCTCCCGCCGCCACGTCGAGGAACTGTCGAGTAATTACCCGGAAAGGTGGCGAAGCCTCGGGCGGTGTCTGGAATTCAAAAAGAGCGTAATAGACATCCGCATGGTTGTTCACTCGCGGCTCTCGGTCAACCACCGGCAGTGACTCGCGTCCGGTCGGATCGAAGGCCACCACATTGCTATGAACCAGGCCGCGCAGCGCATTCAAAACCTGTTGCTGCCGTTTTGGTAGCACAAATCGCATTCTAAGCAGTTCGGCCAAAGCTTCCTGTTCGGCGCGGAACAAGGGGCCAGCCGGATCATCAGCGATGATCTCATCAGATAGATAGATGACTTCGGCCTGCTCCCAAAGCGACTCACTAAGGTAAGCAAGGCCTGCAATCTCCGCATCTTCTTGCCACAGGGCGCGGTCCGACTTTCGACTCGGCGCAGATTTAAGGTTATTCACGACATCGGCGATGACATCTTCGCGGCTCGATTCTCCATGTCGCGGCCGATACTTGCTCAGGAGAGCAGGCCCAGACTCGGCAAACCGTCGATCGGTGCAAACCAGGCGGAAGCGCAGGGAGAGCCTGCGATCTGCGGGAGTCCACAACCATTTTGGCGCGAAATTCAGAAGGACATCGGCAAGTTTTCCGGCCTGCCCGATATCGGATACCCGTTTGCACTGGGTGAAGACGACTCGCCCATCCTTTTCTACTTCATCCAGATCCTCGGCCCAGTCGAATCGCTGGAGAGTTGGGATGCCGTCAAGAGCGAGGATTCGCCTGCCGGTGTAGAGACTTGCGAGCCGCGCGACAGCATAGGCTGATTGATATGCGAATCCGCCAAGGCTTAGTCGGCCCTGGCGGGTGGCCGCAAGCTTTCGGACTCGTGCTTCATCGACGAGGAATTGGGAGCCCATCGCATTCCCTGCAGTGTGACTTGCCTTTAGCGACGCAGAGCTTACCAGGTTTTGCTAACGTTGTCGTGCGGCGTGAGGCCGGCCTGCCCAGGTGGTGAGGAGGACTCTAACAGTCCCACGACTGGATCGGGGTTGATGTCTTTCTCATATACTGTGAGGTGCACGGTGGCGCCTGTAGTATCCAACGCCTCGAGGCAGGTCGGCTCGGGTCTCCAGCAGGCGCTCGGCCAGCGCTAGCACCGGGTCATCTCGACCCCCGCGCGAGGCGTCAGGGTGGCCGTTGTCTGGTTTTCAGGAGGTGCGCGGAGCACCCTCGCCCGGAGGGCTAGATCGCCCGGCGAGTATGGTCTCTACATCAAGATGGAGACGACCATGGGCGGCGACTGCTACGCGAATTCCTCTCCTCGTGGAGAACTCCTCGGAGCAATGGCACGCAAGGACTGGAAGCGAGTCATGGAGCAAGCCGCTGACAACGGTTGCGGCGCAATCCAGTTCATCGGCGGAGAGCCGACGCTCCACCCTGATATCGCGGACTTGATTTCGCATGCGAAAGCCCTGGGCCGCGGCCGTGCCCACCGGGACCGTTCGCGGCGTGCCGCTCCTGCTGCCGCGCGGGGCGTCGTTGCCGATACCCCGGCGATTCCCATCGTCCTCGGCGATGCCACCGTAGCCCTCAGCGGTCCCTGGAAGTTCCACACCGGCGACGGTCCCGCCTGGGCGAATCCCCGCCTTCGACGATACCGGTTGGGAGAACGTGGACCTGACGCCGTCGCCCGGCGCCAACGATGGGGACGTGGGGCTTTCAGGTTATGTGCGCGGCTGCCAGGGGGGCACTGCAAGCGCCGCCAACCGCGATCTCCTTCTCTCCGTAGAGGCGCTCGGCGATCAACCCCATGCGCCGGCAGTCCTCGATGAGCCGGTTGGAGGCGATGATCGGGTCGGACTCGGCTGTGTAGGTCTTGGCCATGATGTACTTCAGCCAAGGCTCCATCCCCATGGCGTAGACGTAGGCCTGCCGGCAGTTGAAGCGCCGCACGATGTCGATGCCCCGCTCGTAGTTGGAGCCGGAGAGGCGGCGCGAGTGGTCGATCTTGCGGTCGAGGGGCCGGGTGATGAGCGGCCCGTACATCCATGACAGCGGCGCGCCGTCGCACTCCATGCCGAGGAAGAGGATGTCGACGTCGCCGGTGATGCGCTGCACGTGCTGGTAGATGCGTGGCTCGATGTTGCAGGAGTCGGCGGCAAGCAGGATGTTGGCGCCGCCCAGCCGCACCAGGTACGCCATCTTGGTGCGAATGTCGAGATCGCTGTGCTCCCCCAGGAAGGGGATGCCGGTGAGCGTGCCGCCGGCCAGCTCCAGGCTCTCCAGCTCCTCGATCTCGATCACGTTCCGGAAGCCCATGTGGCGCAGCACCAGCCGGAGCGACGGGTCTTGCAGGCCGCCGCCGCCGCCGCGCGGCACGATGACGGTGCCGATCTTGTGGCGCAGCTGCAACATGGTCTCGAGCAGCACGTGGTCCTGATGGTTGTGGGTGATGAGCACGTAGTCGATGCGGTCCGGCAGGTCCGAGTAGGTGTAGCGCGGCAGGTCGGCATGGTACTCGTAGGACAGCACCGGGTCCGAGAGCAGGTTGACGCCGCGCGCCTCGACCAGGATGCAGGCATGACCGAAGTACCGGGTGCGGATGCCGGCGCCGGAGTAGGGCTGGTAAGGGGCCGGCGGCTGCGAGGTGAAAAAGCTGCGGAACAGCTCGTCATGGTCGCCGCTCACCCCGAGATCTTCCTTGATCGCCTGGTACGGCCGCGGCGACCTCTTCATGGCGAACAGCTGATCGATCGCGGGATGGTCGAACGGCCGCTCGACGAACAGCAGGCCTGGCTCGGCGAGCCGCGGCGTGCTCAGCACGAAGGGACGCTCCCTGTCGCCTTCGATCAAGCAGAGGGCGAGGCTCTGCAGCGAGGTGTCGTAGTAGGAGCTCCGGTAGAGGAGCGGCTCGAGCAGGCGAAACGACGGATTGTGGTTCAGGTCGTAGACCAACTCGACGAACCCGCGCAGCGGCTCGGGCACGCGCGAGTACAGGGGCTCCAGCGAGAAGCCTTTCGCCTCCGTGCGCAGCATGCCGTCGAGATCGTTGACGGCGCGCGCCAGCACCAGCAGATCTCCCTGGGAGCGCAAGGTCGTATCGATCAGCTGCGCGATATCCTTGACCCTCTCCGGGCCGTAGCTGATGAACGGCCCGCCGAGCATCGCTGGATTGCGCACCGCCGCCTGGTGCACCTGCGGCGCCTGCGTGAAGGAGCGCATGATGTTGAGGTGGCGCTCGAGCACGTTGCGCCCGGCCGTCACCGGCTGGATGAGGTGGGTCCAGGCATACCAGTTGCACACCAGCGGCTCGGCGAGCACGTTGGGCCTGAGATAGACGTCCTCGGTCATCGTCGGCCTCCTCTGACATCAAGATGCGGCAACCGCGCCGGCCGGCGGTGCGCTGCCCGCGAGGACCTCGCGCCACGCCGCCAGCCTCCATCCGCCTGCCATCGATCGCGGGCCTCAGCCCCTGGGCAGGCGCGCCGCGGCATCTCGACGCGGCCGGGGAGGCAACCGCGGGGGAGACTCCGGGAAACCGGCCGGAGCCGGCGGCTGCCTGGGCGCCGCGTTGGCGGCAAGACCGCGCATCGCCAGCACGTCGCGCAGGCTCTCGACGTTGAGCGCATACTCCTCGAAGCAGGCCGGCATGGGAAAGCGGGCGAGGTCGATCTCCGCGGTGACGCCCTGCGCCCGGCGGCTCAAGCAAGCATAGAGCTCCTTCTGCTCCGGCGAGGCCTCGGCGACCTCGTCCAGGGAGAGAGCGCTGCGCTGACGCCAGAGCTTGGGATCGATCCTGGCCGCCATGCGCCGGATCCTATCCGCAGCGTCGCCTGGCGCTCCGAGCTCCCGGCCCAGGTGGTCGCTGATGCGCCGGCAGCTCTCGGCCGGCGCGCCCAGCAGATCCTCGTAGGCGATGAACATGGCATTGGTTCCCGCCGTGTCCTCGAGAATGCAACGCATGAAGAACTGCCAGCGTAGGAGGAAGTAGGCGATGGTGCGGAAGCTGCCTTGCAGCTCCGTCGGCACGAGGTAGCTCTGGTACGAGAGCGCCGAAAGGTATGGGTTCCGCAAGGTGATCATGTAGATCGGATCGCGACATACCTGCTGCCAGAAGGGGAGAGAGACGCTGACCAGCGGCTCCTTCCACACCCACGGCCTGCCTGCGACTTCCATTTCCGACACCAGCCGTTGCGCTCTCTCCCGGAAAGCGGGGGATCGCCCGAGCTCGCGCAGGGCCGGGCGGAACTCCGCGCTCCACCAGCCGGTCCCGGTGGCGGCGAACAGCTCGACCAGGAAGTGCTGGACCGGCTTGTATTCCCAGAAGCCTTGGGGGTTGAGCGGGCTCGCGGCGGCGAGCAGACGCTCATCTCCGGCCCAGCACCCCCAGTGCGAGAGCACGTCCGTGAGCATGGACGTCCCGCTGCGGTCCAGGCCCAACACCAGTATGGGCTTAATGTGATGCATGGATGCTGAAGGCAAGAAGGGTCGGGGTCCGCCAAGCGGCCGCCCGCCGATCATCTCCGACTATAACCGAAAACTACGCATCTGCCTACTTGCTCATGCTGTTAGGCGATAATATTGGGTAGTCCCGCTTTCCTTCACAGCGCACACCCTAAATCACAGAGAGTCTCAACAGGTAACAGCGAGCCGCGTGGGAAACGAGAGCCGATCGCCGGGCTCGGGCCGAGGGCTGGTCCGCGGCCACGGCGGAGGGTCTGCCTTGCGACCTAGAGGAGGCGCTAATGACGAGGGAGAGGTTGCGGCCCGATACCCTGCCGTCGCGGCTGCCACCAGCCCTGCTCGAGGAATGGATGCGCGAGTTCTATTTCTCGACCGAGATCGACATTGGCAGCAGCGGCGTCGAAAACTTCTCCGTCGACGACCTCTCCCGGCTGCTCGGCTTCTCGCTCGAGGAGCTGCGGCCGCTGGTGCTCGAGGACAGCCTGACCCTGGGCGGCAGCGGCTTGCGGGAGGCTCTCGGGGAGCGCTTCCTGGCCGGCGACGGCGCGCGCGCGATGGCGACGCACGGGTCGAGCGAAGCCAATTTCCTGCTCTCCCATGCGCTGCTCGGGCCGGGCGACGAGGTGGTGGCGTCGGACCCGATCTACCCCCAGCTCGCGTCCGTCGCCGCGTCGATCGGTTGCCGGCTGCGGCGCTGGCCGCTGCGCTTCGAGCGGGGTTACCGCCCGGATCTCGACGAGCTGAGACGGCTGCTCGACCAGCGGACCCGCATGGTCATCGTGAACTTTCCCCACAACCCGACCGGCGCCTCGCTGACGCCCGCGGAGCAGGCGGCGCTGCTCGACGAGGTGGCGCGCGCGGGCGCCTACCTGGTCTGGGATTGCGCGTTCTCGGAGCTGCAATATGAAGCTCCTCCCATCTCGCAGCGCGCGCTGCTCGAGTACGAGCGCAGCGTCACCATGGGAACGCTGTCAAAGGCCTACGGCCTCCCGGGGCTGCGAGTCGGATGGTGCCTGGCGGCGCCGCCCATCCTCGAGCGCCTGATCCGGGTCCGCGACTACGTCACCCTTCACATGTCCCCGCTGGTTGAGTGGTTCGCGGAGCGGGTGATCCGCTCGGCCGACCGGTTGCTCGCGCTGCGCATCGCGCAGGCGCGGCGCAATCTCGAGGTCGTCGCGGCCTGGATCGGCGAGCACCAGGGCGAGGTCGGCTGGGTGCGGCCGCAGGGAGGCGTCACCGCCTTCCCGCGGCTGGCGCTGGCCGATAGCGAGCCGCTCTGCCGGCAGCTCGCCGAGGAGCACAGCGTGCTGCTCGTGCCGGGCAACTGCTTCGACCAGCCGCGGCACGTGCGGCTGGGTTTCGGCTGCGCCACCGCCGAGCTGCGGGAAGGCCTGCGGCGACTCTCCGTCTGCCTCAGCGAGCCCGCCGGCGTACCAGCGACCACCCTTTCGGGCCGGCAGCGCCAGGAGCACCACGTATGACCTCGACCGCCGCACTCGGCATCGCCACCGCACTCGCAGGAGAGAGCACTGGAATGGGCCGGTTCGTGCTCGCGCCGGCCGAGGTCGATCAGGTGCGCTCGCTGCTCGACGACATCGTGCTGCGCTTCCCGTCGGCGGAGAGCCCCGAGTTCCTCCGCGAGGCGACGGTGTGTGCTCAGGAGCTCCCGCGCCGCCTGCGGCTGTTCCTCAACGACTTCCGCCTGCTCGAGCCGGAGCCGGGCTGCTGCTTGGTCTCGGGATGGCCGGTCGACGACCACAAGATCGGCGACACCCCGCGGCACTGGAAGCACCGCGTCCAGCCGACCCCTACCTTCCCCGAGGAGGCGTTCCTGGTGCTGGTCGGCTCGCTGCTGGGCGAGCCCATCGCCTGGGCAACCCAGCAGGCGGGCTTCCTCATCCACGACATCTTCCCTATCCTCGGCAACGAGAAAGAGCAGCTCGGCACCGGCTCCGAAGAGACGCTGACCTGGCACACCGAGGATGCCTTCCACCCCTGCAGCGCCGACTTCCTGGCGCTGCTCTGCCTGCGCAACCACGACGGCATCGCGACCACCTGGGGCAACCTCGACGCGGCGCAGCTGAGCCCCGGCCACCGCGAGATCCTCTTCCAGCCGCGTTACACCATCCGGCCGGACGAGTCGCACCTGCAGAAGAACAGCGCCTGTCCGGTCACCGACGCCAAGCTTGGCGCGGCCTACTCGCAGATCCAACAGATGGACTCGGCGCCGGCGAAGATCGCGGTGCTCTTCGGCAGCCGGGATCGCCCCTACCTCCGCATCGACCCCTACTTCATGGATCCGCTCGCCGACGACCCGGAGGCGCAGGCGGCGCTGGACGCGGTGATTGCGGTGATCGACTCGCGGATGGACGAGCTGGTGGGCCGGCCAGGCGACATCTTCGTCATCGACAACTTCCGGGTGGTCCACGGCCGCAACCCCTTCAAGGCCCGCTACGACGGCCGCGACCGCTGGCTGAAGCGACTCAACATCGCACGGGACCTCCGCAAGTCTCGCGAGCTGCGGATGGGCGCGGAGTCCCGCGCCTTCCGCGGCTGAGGGCAGTCCGGCGATGAGCTTGGCGCGCGACCAGCCGTCGATACCGTCCGGGGCCGAGCTGGCCGAGGCAGCTCCCCGGCTGCGATTCGCCGACGCCTTCGCGATGGTCGGCCGCACTCCCCACCTGCGGCTGGAGTGCCGCGAGGCCGCGGACGCGGTGATCTTCTGCAAGCTCGAGGGAGCGAATCCCACCGGCAGCATCAAGGACCGGAGCGGTCTGCGCCTGATCCGCGACGCGGTCGCGGCGGGCAACCTGCGGCCAGGGATGACGATCCTCGACGCCTCGAGCGGCAACATGGGCTGCTCCCTGGCCTTCTTCGGGCGCCTGCTCGGCTACGCCACCACCGTCGTGTCGAGCTCGAAGCTCACCGCCGACAAGCACGGTTTCATGCGTTACTTCGGCGCGGCGGTGGAAAAGCTGGGCGACTTCACGATCGAGGGCAACCGCCGCTGCGCCGAGCTGGCGGCCGGCGCGCCGGAGCGCTACTGCTTCCTCGACCAGCTGCACACCTGGGGCAACCCGCAGGCGCACTACGAGACCACCGGCCCCGAGATCCTGCACGCGTTTCCGGAGATCGCGCTGCTGGTCGGCTCGCTGGGCTCCGGCGGCTCGCTCTACGGCACCGCCAGGTTCCTCAAGGAGCAGCGGCCGGAGGTCCTGGTCGCCGCGGTGCAGGCGGCGCCGGGCACGCGGTTGCCAGGCACCGGCGCCTTCGACGACGGCGACTACGTCACGCCGTTCATCGCGAGGGGCTATGCCAGCGGCCTCTTCGACCGCTGCCTGAAGGTGGACGCCGCGGCGGCGGCGGCGCAGACGCGGCAACTTCGCGACCACGGGGTCTTCGCCGGCCTGCAGACCGGGGGCGTCTTCGAGGCCACGGTCCGCGCGGTGCGGGAGCTCGGTGTGCGGGGCGAGGTGGTGATGCTTTCCGGAGATTCCGGGTGGAAGAACATGGAAAAGCTGCTGGCCCTGTGAGCCCGTGCTCGATGCCGCACCGCCGCGCCAGGCAGTTCGTCCTCTTGGTGCCTGACGGCGCGGCGGACGTCTTCCGCTCGAGCGGGCTCTCACCGCTCGGCTTGGCGCACACTCCGGCAGCCGATCTCGTGGCGCGGCTGGGGGTCTCGGGCTTGATGCAGACGTTCTACCCCGACCTGCCGCGGGAGAGCATGGTGGCGCAGCTCGGCATGCTCGGCTGGTGCCCGCGGCGGCACTACCCCCACGGCCGCGCCTCCTGCGAGCTGCTGGCGCTCGCCGGCACCTACCTCGGCGACCGCGACCTGGCCTTCCGCGCCAACCTGGTGCGGATGCGCGGCCGGGTGCTCGAGAGCTACAGCGCCGGCTGCGTCGAGAGTCCCGCGGCGCGGCCACTGATCGCGCGGCTCGCGCGCGAGCTGGCCGGCGACTTCCCGGATTTCGAGCTCTTCCACAACTCGGACTTCCGCAACACCCTGGTGATCCGGAACGCCGGCATCGAGCCCGGCCAGCTGGTCTGTCCGGAGCCGCACGAGCACCAGGGGAGCGAGTTCCAGCTCCGCGAGCTGGTGACGGGCAAGACCGCGGCGGCGGCGCGGCTGGCGCTGAGGATCAACGCCTATCTCGTCCGCGCCGCCCGGCTGCTCGCGGCGGAGGCGGCGAACGCCCTCTTCCCCTGGAGCGCCTCGCGGGCCTTCCGGCTGCCCTCGTTCGCCGAGCACCGCGGCTTCGACGGGCGGGCGGCCATCGTCGGCTTCATGGATTTCCTGGCCGGCATCGCCAGCGCCGGCGGCATCGATTTCGTCCGCGTCGGCAACGGCCGGCCCAGCACCGACTTCCAGGCCAAGGGCGCCGCCACCGTGCGGCTCCTGTCGGCGGGCTACGACTTCGTGCTCTGCCACGTCAACGCTCCCGACGAGGCCTCTCACATGGGCGACCTCCGGCTCAAGGTCCGCTGCCTCGCTGCCTTCGACCGCGAGGTGGTGAGGCCGGTCGTCGAGTGGTTCCAGCAGCGGCCGGAGCGGCTGGGCGGGGTGATGATCGCGCCGGACCATTACACCAACCACGAGGCCGCCGGTGGGCGGGCGCTTGCCCACTCGCTGCATCCCGTGCCGTTCACCCTCTGGAACGGGCGCGATCGCGACGAGGTGACCGCGTTCAGCGAGGATGCCGCGCGGGCGGGCGATCTCGCCGCCACCCCGGTGAGCCACCTCGAGCTGCTCACCCTGCTCGGAGTTGGGACGGAGGCGACCGCGGCGCAGAGGAGGGCGCGGCCGTGAGCGCTCGCCAGGAGCCCATCGCCATCGTCGGCATCGGCTGCCGGTTCCCCGGCAATGCCGGCGGCCCCGAGGAGCTCTGGGAGCTGCTTTGCGCGGGCTTCGACGGTGTCGTCGAGGTGCCGCCCTACCGTTTCGACCTGGCAGCGGTCTACGACCCGCGTCCCGCCGTCCCCGGCAAGATACAGAGCCGGCACGGCGGGTTCCTCGGACCGGTGGACGCGTTCGACGCCGCCTTCTTCGGCATCTCGCCGCGAGAAGCGGCGCGTGTCGATCCGCAGCAGCGCCTGCTGCTGGAGGTCGGCTGGGAGGCCTTGGAGGACGCCGGCCTGCCCCCCGAGCGCCTGCCGCGCGCGCGCACCGGGGTGTTCGTCGGCATGATGTCGAGCGATTTCGAAGAGCTCACCCACCAGGACCCCGAGACCCTCGACCTCTACGGCCTCAACGGCGCTGGCCGCTACGGCGCGTGCGGCCGCCTGTCGTTCTGCCTGGGTCTCGAGGGGCCGAGCCTCTGCGTCGATACCGCCTGCTCGTCGTCGCTGGTCGCGGTGCACCTCGCCTGCCAGAGCCTGCGCTCCGGCGAGAGCGAGGCGGCGCTCGCCGGCGGCTGCCATCTCATCTTGCAGCCCCACGCGAGCATCGCCATCTCGCAAGGCGGCATCCTCTCGGTCGAGGGGCAGTGCCGCTTCGGCGACACGCGGGCGGCCGGCTTCGTGCGTGGCGAGGGGGCGGCGCTGGTGGTGCTCAAGCCGCTGCGCCAGGCACGGGCCGATGGCGACCGCATCCGCGCCGTGATCCTGGGCAGCGCCGTCAACAGCGACGGCTGCAGCAACGGCGTCATGGCCACCCCCAGCCAGGTCACCCAGGAGGAGATGCTGCGCCAGGCCTACGGCAGCGCCGGCGTCTCGCCGGCGCGGGTGCGCTATGTCGAGGCGCACGGCACCGGCACGACGATGGGCGACCTGATCGAGCTGTCGGCGCTGGGCGCCGTGCTGTGCGCCGAGCGCCCCGGCGACCGCCCCTGCCAGGTGGGCTCGATCAAGACCAACATCGGCCACACCGAGGGTGCCTCCGGCATCGCCGGCCTCATCAAGCTGGCGCTCTGCCTCGAGCACCGGCGGATCCCGCGCAGCCTCCATTGCGACGAGCTGAGCCCGGCGCTGCCGTGGGGCCGGCTGCCGCTCGTGTTGCAACGGGAGACGGCGCCCTGGCCGGCGGATGACCCGCATCCGGCAACGGGAGGGGTCAACAGCTTCGGCCTCTCGGGCACCAACGCCCACGCCGTCTTGCAGGAGCCGCCACCGCCGCAGGCAGCGCCGGCGGCAGCGGCGGCCGGGCGAGCCTGGCTGGTGCCGCTGTCGGGGCGGCAGCCCGAGGCCTTGCGCGCGCTGGCCGGTGCCTGGGTCGAGCTCCTGGCGCAGGACACCGCGCCGGAGCTGGCCGACCTGGCCCATACCGCGGGGAGCCGGCGGCGCCATTTCGAGCACCGGCTCGCGGTGGTGGCGCGCTCCCGCGAGGAGCTGGCCGCGGAGCTGCGGCGCTGGCTCGACGACGGCGGCGAGCCGGCGCCAGCGCCGGCGGCGCCGGCCGCCGCCATGGCGGAGCGGGGCAGGCGGATCGCCTTCGTCTTCCCGGGCCAGGGGGCGCAGTGGCCGGGAATGGCCCGGGAGCTGCTCGCAGAGCCGGTATTCCGGGCGGCGATCGAGCGCTGCGACCAGGCCCTGCGCGCCGAAGGCGACGAGGGTCTGGTCGCTCGCCTGGAAGCTGGCGCCGACGGCGACGCCAGCCACTGGCTCGAGGAGATCCACCTCGTCCAGCCGACGCTGTTCGCCATCCAGGTCGCCCTCGCCGCGCTCTGGCGCTCCTGGGGCGTGGAGCCGGCCGGCGTCGTCGGGCACAGCATGGGCGAGCTGGCGGCCGCGCACGTGGCCGGCGCGCTGCCGCTTGCCGATGCGGCACGCGTCGCCTGCCGGCGCAGCCGGCTGCTGCGCGGGGTGAGCGGACGCGGCGCCATGCTGGCGCTGGATCTGCCGCTGGCGCGCGCCGCGGCGGCGGTGACCGGCCAGGAGCAGCGGATCTCCGTGGCGGCGAGCAACGGCCCGGCCTCCACGGTGCTCTCCGGCGATCCCGCGGCGCTCGCGGCGATCGCCGAGCGGCTTGCCGAGCAGGGAACCGCTTGCCGCTGGGTGAAGGTGGACGTGGCGTCCCACAGCCCGCAGGTGGAGCCGCTGCTGGCGCCGCTGGCCGCGGCCCTGGCGGGGCTCGCGCCGCGGCCAGGCGCGATGCCGCTCTACTCGACGGTGGACGGGGCGGCCTGCGACGGCGCCGGTCTGGACGCCTCCTACTGGGCGCGCAACCTGCGGCAGCCGGTGCTCTTCGCGGCGGCGGTCGAGAGGATGCTGGCAGACGGCTTCGCAGCCTTCGTGGAGATCGGCCCGCATCCGCTGCTGATCACCTCGATCGAGCAGATCGCCCGTGCGTCCGGAACGCCGACGCTGGCTGTCCACTCGCTGCGGCGCGGCGAGGACCGCGCGGCGATGCTGGGCTCCCTGGGCCGCCTCTACACCGCGGGGCATCCGGTTTCCTGGCAGGGGCTCGACGGCGCCGGCGCTCGCGTGGTGTGCTTGCCCTCCTATCCCTGGCAGCGCGAGCGTCACTGGCCGCGGCAACCGCCGGCGCCCGGCGCCGCCCGCCGCCCGCCTCCCGGCGGCCATCCGCTGCTGGGACGGCACGTCGAGCTCGCCTCACCCGCAGGGCTGCACGTCTGGGAAGGCGAGCTGAGCGCCCGCGCTCCCGCCTATCTCGGCGACCACCGTGTGCACGGCGCCTCCGTCCTGCCTGCCGCGGCGTATCTCGAGATGGCGCTCGCGGCGGCGCGGGAGGCGCGGCTCGGCGCCGCTCGGCCGCACGCGCCCGGAGCGCCGGCCGAGGCCGCGGACGGACCCGAGCCGGTGATCGTGGACATTCGCTTCGAGAGCGCCCTCGTGCTGCCGGAGGAGCGGGCGAGGGCCGTGCAGGTGGTGCTCGCGGCGCAGCCAGGCGGCGCCGCCATCGAATTCTTCGGCAGCGACGCCGGCGCCTGGACCCGCCACGCCGCGGCCCGCGTCCGCGCGGGCGATGACGCCGGCGCCGCTGCCGCGCCGCTGCCGCCCGCGGCGTTGCGCCGCCGCCAGTGGGCAGAGGAGATGGACGGCGAGGCCCACTATCGCGCGCTGGCGGCGCGCGGCCTCGATTACGGGCCGGAGTTCCGCGGTGTGGATCGCCTCTGGCGCGGCGACCGCGAGGCGCTGGCCCGGTTGCGGCCCACGCCGCCCGCGGCAGGAGGCAGCGGCCCGGGTCACGGCCATCGGCTGCACCCTGCACTGCTCGACGCCTGCTTCCAGACTCTCGTGGCGGCGTTGCCGGCACGGTGGCGGCAGCGGTCCGCCGATACCTTCCTACCGGTCGCCCTGCGCGAGCTCAGGGTGTGGCGCCTGCCCGCGCCGGGTGCCGTCTGCTGGGCGCTGGCGGCCGTTGCCCCGGCTGCGACCGCGGGCGATGCCGGAGATGCCGGCGAGGCAGCCCTGGACGACGCGACCGTCGAAGGCGACCTCACGCTGCTCGACGACGACGGCGGCGCGCTCGCGACCGCCCGCGGCCTGGCCCTCCGCCGCTTCGCGGCAGACCATGGCCGCGGCGCCGAGGACTGGCTCTACGAGCTGCGCTGGGACCCTGCGGCACCGCTCACGGCGGCAGCCGCGGCCCCGGGCCTGTGGCTCGTCCTCGCCGTGGAGACGCCATGGACCCGCCGCCTGGTGAAGCTGCTCGCCGGCGACGGCAGCCGCTGCCTGGTGGCGCGGCCGGGCAGCGCCTGGCGAGCGCCAAGGCGCGGCAAGGTGGAGCTCGCCCCCGAGGACCCCGAGGGGTACGGGAGGCTGCTCGAGCTGGCCGCCGGCCAGGGACTGCCGCTACGCGGTGTCGTCCATCTCTGGAGCCTGGCCTGCTCGCCGGCCGGGGAGCCGGGGCCGGCGGAGCTGGAGCGCGCGCGGCTGCTCGGCTGCCAGAGCGCTCTCCACCTCGTCCAGGCGCTTGCCGCGACCGGCCTCCATACCCGGCTGTGGCTGGTCACCGACCGGGCACAGGCGCCGCGGGGCTCGGAGGCGGGCTCGCCGCCGCAGGCGCCGCTGCTCGGTCTGGGCCGGGTCATCGCCGCGGAGCATCCCGAGATCGGAGCGGTCCGGGTGGACGTGGACACGCGAGAGACGCCGGAGGCGCTCGCCCGGGAGCTGCATGGCGGCGGCGAGCCCGAGCTGGCGCTGCGCTCCGGCAGCCGCTGGGCACCTCGTCTGGTGCGCTCCGCCGTGCCCGGCGGCGGCGGCGGCCCGGTGGCGTTCCGGGCCGACGCGACCTATCTCCTCACCGGCGGCCTGGGCGGCGTGGGGCTGGCGGTGGCCCGCTGGATGGCCGAGCGCGGCGCGCGGCACCTGGCGCTGGTGGGGCGCCACGCGCCGGCGCCCGCGGCGCTCGCCGCGATCGGCGCGATCGAAGCCCTGGGCGCCCGCGTGCTGCCGGCCGCGGCCGACGTAGCGTCGCCGGCGGCGGTGGCGGGCCTGCTGCGGCAGCTCGGCGCCGAGCTACCGCCGCTCGCCGGCGTGCTCCATCTCGCCGGCGTCCTCGACGACGCGCCGTTGCGCGATCTCGACGGCGAGCGGTTGCGCCGGGTGATGGCGCCGAAGGTGGAGGGAGCTTGGAACCTGCATGCCGCCACGCTCGACATGCCGCTCGAACTCTTCGTCCTCTTCTCTTCGGCGGCCTCGGTACTGGGCACCCATGGCCAGGGGAGCTACGCGGCGGCGAATGCCTTCCTCGACGCCCTCGCCCGCTATCGCCGGGCGCGCGGCCGCGCAGCGCTCAGCGTCTGCTGGGGAGCCTGGTCCGAGGTGGGCCTCGCGGCGCAGGACGGCCGCCTCGATCGGCTGGCGGAGCGCGGCATCGGCAGCCTGCCGCCGGCGCAGGCTTGCGCCGTGCTGGGCCGGCTGCTGCTGCATCCCGCGGCGCAGGTGGCGGTGATGGCCGTGGATTGGCCACGCTGGCTGCGCACGGACCCCGCGGCCCAGCGCTCGCCGCTGCTTGGCGCGCTGTCGGGCGCCGCCTTCGACGCCGGCGCCAGTGCCGGCGGGGCGGCCGCCGCCGCGGCGGCGGAGCGCGATCTCCGCCCTGCCCTCGAGCGCGCGCCGCCCGCCGAACGGCGGTCCCTGCTCGAGGCCCGCCTGCGCCGCGAGACCGCCGAGGTGCTGCGCCTGCCGCAGCAGCGCCTCGACGAGGCGCAGGCGTTGATCCGCCTCGGGCTCGACTCGCTGATGGCCCTGGATCTCAAGCTGCGCATCGACGCCGGCCTCGGGGTCTCGGTGCCGGTATCGCGCCTGCTGCAGGGGCTCTCCTTCCGGCAGCTGCTCGCCGAGATCCTGGCGACGATCGGCGAGGCTGCGGACAGCAAGGCCGCGGCGCCGGCGCCGCCCTCCGGCGGCGGCCGCCAGGCCTGGGAGGAGCTCGAGATATGAGCGCCGGCGAGCTGCTGAGCGCAAGCGAGCTGCTCTCCGCGCTGACCCGGCAGGGAGTCCAGCTCTGGGCCGAGCGCGGGCGGCTGCGCGCCCGCGCACCGGAAGGGGTGCTCACGACGGAGATCCGTGGCCATCTCTTGCTCCGCCGCGACGAGCTGCTGGCGCTGCTCGGGCGCACCGGCCAGGATGGCGAGAGCGCCGCCGCCCAGGTCCGGGAAATCGCGACGGCTGCCGGCGGCGGCCGCTCCGGCGACCTGCCGCGGATCGAGCCGGCGCCGGGCGAGCGGTGCGAACCGTTCCCCTTGACCGAGATCCAGCAGGCCTACCTGATCGGCAGGAGTGGCGCCTACGCGTTGGGCAGGGTCGCCTGCCACTCCTACTTCGAGTTCGACGGCCCGCCCCTGGACGTGGAGCGGCTGGCGCGCTCCTGGAACGTCCTCGTCGAGCGCCACGACATGCTGCGTGCCGTCGTCCTGCCCGACGGCCGGCAGCAGGTGCTCGCGCGCGTCCCGGCCTACGACATCGCGGTCGCCGACCTGCGCGAGCTCGCGCCGGAGGCGGTCGCCGCGCGTCTCGCCGCCCTACGCGAGGAGCTGTCGCAGCAGGCGCGCGAGCCGCACCGGTGGCCGCTCTTCGAGGTCCGGGCCACCTGGCTGCCCGAGCACGGGATGCGGATCCATTTCGGCATCGATCTGCTGATCGTCGATGCCGCGAGCATCGTGGCCCTCCTCGCCGAGTGGGCCGAGCTCTACAGCGATCCCGGCTTGCCGGTCGCGCGGCCGGAGCTGGCGTTCCGCGACTACGTGCTGGCCGAGATCGCGGGCAGGGAGTCGCCCGCCTTCGCGGCGGCCGAGCGCTACTGGCGCGAGCGTCTGGCCGACCTGCCGCCGGCCCCGGAGCTGCCGCTCGCGCGCGGCCTCGAGGAGGTCGAGCGGCCGCGGTTCGTGCGCCGTGCCGGGCGCCTGGCACCAGCGGCCTGGTCGCGCTTGCGGGAGCGGGCGCAGGCCGCCAGCCTCACGCCGTCGGCGGCGCTCTGCACGGCATTCGCGGCGGTGCTCGCGGCGTGGAGCAAGAGCTCGCGCTTCACCCTGGTGCTGCCGATCTTCCAGCGCCACGCGGCGCACCCGGACGTGGACCGCATCCTCGGCGACTTCACCTCGACGCTGCTGCTCGCCACGGGCGGCGACGGGCCGGACGAGGCCTTCTCCGCCCGCGGGCAGCGGCTGATGGGTCGCCTGGGCGACGCCCTGGCCCGGTCGCGGGTCAACGGCGTGCGGGTGCTGCGGGAGCTGCAGGCGCAGGCGGAGAGCGGCGGCGCCGTGCTGCTGCCGGTGGTGTTCACCAGCCTGCTCGGCCATCGCGCGTTTCAAGGCGCCGCGGGTCCGCCGTGGCACTGGCTCGGGGATCTGGCCTGGGGGATCTCGCAGACGCCGCAGGTGTGGCTGGATCACCAGGTGTACGAGGACCGCGGCGCGCTGTCGTTCAACTGGGACGTGGTGGAGGAGCTGTTTCCGCCAGGCCTGATGGACGAGATGTTCGCGGCCTACAGCGGGTTCTTGCAGCGGCTGGCGGAGCAGGAGTCGGCGTGGGAGGAGGCGCCGCGGCTGACACCGGCGGCGCACCGCGCGCTCTACGCGCAGGTCAACGCGACGGCGGCGCCGGTGCCCGAGGGGCTGTTGCAGACGCCGTTCCTGCGCCAGGCGCAGGCGCAGCCGCAGCGTCCGGCGGTGATCGCCGCCGAGGGGATGGTGAGCTACGGCGAGCTGCGGCGTCGCGCCGCCAGTCTGGCGCACGAGCTGCGGCGGCTGGGGGCGGCGCCGAACCGTCCGGTGGCGGTGGTGATGGAGAAGGGTTGGGAGCAGGTGGTGGCGGTGCTCGGCATCCTGGGGGCGGGCGCGGCCTACCTGCCGATCGGCGCGGAGACGCCGGCCGAGCGTCTGCGCTACCTGCTGGCCAATGGCGAGGTGGAGCTGGCGGTCACCCAGGAGCGGCTCGACGCGTCGCTGGCCTGGCCGGCCGGGGTGCGCCGGCTGGTGGTGCGCGGCGATGGCGGCGCCGCCGGGGAGGCCGAGGAGCTGCCCTGGCCGGCGCCGGCGCCGGGTGGAGGAAGCCCGCAGGACATCGCCTACGTCATCTACACCTCGGGCTCGACCGGGCATCCCAAGGGAGTGGTGGTGGACCACCGCGGCGCGCTCAACACCATCGCCGACGTCAACCGTCGCTTCGCGGTGGGACCGCAGGACCGGGTGCTGGCGCTGTCGTCGCTGTCGTTCGACCTGTCGGTGTGGGACGTGTTCGGGGTGCTGGCGGCCGGCGGCGCGGTGGTCTGCCCCGAGCCCTGGGCCGGGCGCGATCCGGCACGTTGGGCGGAGTGGATGGCGAGCGCCGGGGTGACGGTGTGGAACTCGGTGCCGACCCTGATGGAGATGCTGGTCGAGCACCTGGCGGGGCGTGGCGAGGCGCTGGCCGAGAGCCTGCGGCTGGTGCTGCTGTCCGGGGACTGGATCCCGCTCGCCCTGCCGCAGCGCATCGCGGCGCTGCGCCCCGGCGTCGAGGTGATCAGCCTCGGCGGGGCGACGGAGGCATCGATCTGGTCGATCCTGCACCCGATCGGGGCCGCCGATGCCGGCGCGCGCTGCATTCCCTACGGCCGGGCGATGGTCAACCAGAGCGTTCAGGTGCTCGACGAAGCCTTGGAGCCGCGGCCGCTGTGGGTGCCAGGCCAGCTCTACATCGGCGGCATCGGTCTGGCGCAAGGCTACTGGCGCGACGACGAGAAGACGCGGGCGAGCTTCGTGGCGCACCCTCGCGGCGGCGAGCGGCTCTACCGCACCGGCGACCTCGGCCGCTGGCTGCCGCAAGGCGAGATCGAGTTCCTCGGCCGCGAGGACGCCCAGGTCAAGGTGCAGGGCCACCGCGTCGAGCTGGGAGAGATCGAGGCGGCGTTGCTCGCCCACCAGCAGGTGCGCGCCGCCGTGGTGACCGCCGCCGG